>NZ_NWTH01000004.1:0-472637 GCF_002531555.1 Sinorhizobium sp. BJ1 | reverse complement strand
GTGGTGGCGGCGGCTCTAGTGGCGGTGGCGGCTCCAGTGGTGGCGGCGGCTCCGGCGGCGGCGGCGGCTCTAGTGGCGGTGGCGGCTCCGGCGGCGGCTCCGGCAGCGGCGGCGGCTCAGGCGGTGGCGGCTCCGGTGGCGGTGGCTCCGGTGGCGGTGGCGGCTCCGGTGGTGGCGGCGGCTCCGGCGGTGGCGGCGGCTCCGGCGGCGGCGGCAATAATGGGCATGGCAACGGCGGGAGCGACGGGACCCCAGGCAATTCCGGTAAAAGCGACGACACTCGCTAACGTATCGCGGTTTTACTGCGCGATGGCATGAAAGCCGTGCGACGTTCGCCTCTGGCAGAGCGTGACATCGCAGGTACCGAGACAGATGATGGCAAAGGGCGGGCTCCGGCGGATCCCGCCCTTTGCCGTTGAGGATGAGAGAAACGAAGGCGCCGACCTCCGTGACAACCTTTCAGCAACCCCTCGCTCCGATAATGCCCGCGCAATTGAGGACCGAATCTGATGGCCAAGGGAAATTCCAGGCGACGGAAGCGCAGCACAAATTCAAAGGGCAGCCGGGGCGGGATGGCCCCCTGGTATCTCGCCGCTATCATTCTTGTCGGCGGCATCGTCGGCTATGATCACCGAGAACAGCTCGAAAACTGGCTGAATAAGCGAGAAATCGCGGCACTCCCTTCGAAGTCTGGGGTGAAGCCAGAGACGAAGTCAAAGGCGACAAGCGTCACACCGCCTCCGAAGGAGCATACGACTTCGATTACACCGAATCGTGCATTGATCCCAGCGGCACCCGTCGGAAGACCGATGCAACAGCCGCCGGTGCGGCTTGCTTCAATTCCAACAGGGGACAACATCTTTTTCTTCTGCGGCATTCGCCACGATAACTGCGTGATCGACGGCGACACATTCCTCTTTAACGGGGAAAGGATCCTCATTGCCGATATAGACGCGCCCGAAACGAAGCTCGCAAAATGCGACGCGGAACGGTCGCGCGGTTCCTATGCAAAGGCAAGGCTGCGCGAACTTTTGAACGCCGGAGAATTCAGGCTGACTGCTTCCGAGGCCGGCTTCGCCGACGAGGAGGCGGGGAAGCCGCGCGTGGTATTGAGAGGCGGCAAATCACTGGGCGATATTCTCGTTTCCGAAGGGCTGGTGAGAAAGCGCGCCAGCCGGCCCGCAAACTGGTGCGGTCAGACGGCCCGCGCCTCCGGCTGAACCAGTCGCGGCCGCTTCAATCGTACCGCAGATGATCGGCGATAACTTCGGCGATCACACGCCGCGACTTTTCGACTTCGAGCCGATCGGTGCCGGGCATCTCGGCAGCGACGATCAGCGCCTTCCACAGGGTCCAGCCGCGGCCACGGGCCCAGGTTCCCCTGTCGAGCGGAAGTGCCGCACGAAACGCCTCGCGGCTCTCGCCGTCGAACATCGTCCAGGCAATCGAAAGGTCGCAGGCCGGATCGCCGACACCCGATGTACCGAAATCGATGACGGTGACCAGACCACCATCCTCGACCAGCAGGTTGCCGGAACTGACGTCGCCATGGAACCAGACCGGCTTTCCCGTCCAGTTGGCGCTGAGCGCCGCCTCCCAGACGGAGCGCGCCGCATCGGTGTCGATCCGGCCCTCAAGGGCCTCAAGAGCCCAGCGCGTTTCATGGTCGTACACGCTCAGCGGACCGCCACGGAAGAAATTGTGCTGTCCCGGTGGCGGTCCGCCACCGGCGTCGGCGCGCTGCAGCGCCGCCAGGAAATCAGCGAGCGTCGCCGCCAAGGCCGTCATATCGGCGATCGGCGCATGCGTCGCGATCTCGCCGCTGCGCCATTGGTAGACGGACCAATGCCAGGGATAGCCCTCGCCCGGCCGCCCCATCGCCACGGGCGCCGGAATTGGCAGCGGCAAATGCGGCGCCAAACGCGGCAGCCAGCGCTGCTCCTTCTCCACCTGGAGCGCATAGGACGCAGCACTCGGCAGACGCACCGTCAAGTCGTCACCGAGATGAAAGGTCCTGTTGTCCCAACCCCCATGCCGGACCGGTCGCACTGGCAGGTCCGCCCATTGCGGAAATTGCGCTGCGATCAGTCGCCTGACGAGGGACGTGTCGATTACGATCTTGTCGGGGGAAATGGTCATCGAAACAACTTGTCGCCGCATGGTGCATCTACAGCGCCGTGCGTCTTTTCAGACGCACAAAGGTCGCTGTAGCACTTTGAATTGCCGCATGTCTTCATCCCTAAATCGGCTACGACTCAAGGAAGATGCGGAGGTTGCATCGGAAGCCGCCAACTTGCAACCACCGCGGCTACTCCTCCCTGTGCTGCGTCTCCTTTTGCGTGATGAGCCGGGCGCTGTGCTGGCCGCTCAGATAGATCCACAGCCAGCTCCAGGCGACGGAAAAACGGCTGCGAGTGCCGATCAGGAAGTAGATGTGGGCAATGCCCCAGAACCACCAGGCAATCCCTCCTTTGAGCTTGATTCTGCCGAAGTCGATGATTGCAGCGCGCTTGCCGATCGTGGCAAGGCTTCCCTGGTGGCGATACCGGAAATGGCCGGGTGCGGGCTTGCCCTCGAGCCGGGCACGGATCACTCGGGCCACATAGGCGCCCTGCTGCTTGGCCGCGGGTGCGATGCCCGGCACCGGCGCACCGTTTTCCTGTTTGACCGAGGCGGTATCGCCGATCGCGAAGACATTCGGGTTGCCCGGCGCGGTGAGGTCCTGATCGACCATAGCGCGCCCTGCGCGGTCCGCCTCGATCCCGAGCCATTTAGCGGCCGGAGACGCCTGAACGCCGGCCGCCCAGACGAGCGTGCGGCTGGGGACGAAGCTGTCGCCGATCTGCACGCCGGCTGCCGTGCAGTCGGTCACCGGCGTGCCGGTGCGCACCTCGACGCCGAGCTTGCCAAGCTCGATCATCGCATAGGCGGACAGCTCTTCCGCAAAGGCCGGCAGAATGCGCGGACCCGCCTCGACGAGGACCACGCGGGCCTGACGCGTATCGATGCGGCGGAACTCGTCCGGCAAGGTTCGGTGCGCCATTTCGGCAATGATGCCTGCAAGTTCCACCCCCGTCGGACCTGCGCCGATTATCGTGAAGGTCAACAGCGCATCGCGCCTGGCGGGGTCCTCCTCGATCTCGGCCTGCTCGAAGGCGAGCAGCACGCGCCGGCGAATGGTCGTCGCATCCTCGAGCGTCTTCAGCCCGGGAGCCACGGGAGCCCATTCGTCATGCCCGAAATAGGCATGCGTCGCCCCGGTCGCGAGCACCAGCGTGTCGTAGGGAACTGCCTGGCCACTCGCCAGCGTCACGGCCTTTGCCGCCTCGTCGACGCCCTGCACCTCGCCAAGCAGCGTCGTCACCTCCGGTCGGTCGCGGTAAAGGTGACGGATCGGCCAGGCGATCTCGGAGGTCGCAAGAATGGTGGTCGCGACCTGGTAGAGCAGCGGCTGAAAGAGATGGTGGTTGCGCCGGTCGATGAGCGTGATGCGGACCGGGGCGCCCTTCAGGTCATTGACAAGTTGCAGCCCGCCGAAGCCGCCGCCCACGACCACCACGTGATGTCTTTCCTGCATAGCTGCTGCCTCGCTCGCTGAATGGACCACTGGCATTAATGTCGGCGGCCATTCGACACGGCCTCGGCGCCGATTCTTGCAACGCGACGTGCCGCGCCGCGCCGCGCCGCAAGCCTTACTCCGCGTAACGGACCGGAACCGCCGTTCCGCTTTTCAGGACTTCCATGGAGATAGAGGCGGTAACGTCGAACAGTTCCACCTTTCGCACGATCTGCTTGTAGACCATGTCATACTGCTCGACCCGCGGCAGGACAACCTTAACGATGTAGTCGTAGTTGCCCGTCAAACGGTGCGCCTCGACGATTTCGGGAATGTCGCTGATCGCACGCCGGAATGTCTCGATCCACTCATCGGAGTGATGCGCAGTCTTGATGAGCGCAAAGACCGTCGTTGGCACCCCCATCTTCTCCCGGTCGAGAACGACGATGCGCCTGGATACATAGCCTGCCTCTTCCAGCCGTTGGATGCGGCGAGAACAGGCGGACAAGGAAAGGTTTACCCGCTCGGCGAGATCGCCCATCGCAACGCTCGCATCTTCCTGCAGAAGTGTGAGAAGCTTTCGGTCCCTTTCATCCAGCACGCCCTTTACTCCTCACCCCACTCCAAACCGACGCCTGAAATTTGCACGAAATGAACGGATGGCGCAAAAAACTTTTGAACTTCTCTTCTTAGATAGCCCTCAAAGCAAACAAATCCAACCCGACTCCGATCATAATCTTACCGGTGGAACGAGATCGGAAAGTGGCAACGCGCTCTTCTAGTTTCGGGTTCCAGTGATCGAATGCAAAAAGGGAACGACATCATGGAAATGCGCAAGATCGGCCTCATCGGCGGCATGAGCTTCGAAAGCTCGGCGGTCTACTACCGGATGGTCAACGAGGCCGTTCGCGAGCGTCTGGGCGCGCTGCATTCGGCGGAAGTGCTCCTCCATTCCGTCGACTTCCAAAAAATCGTCGACCTGCAGAAGGCCGGCCGCTGGGACGAGGCTGCCCGGCGCCTGTCCGGGGTTGCGCGCGCACTTCAATCCGGCGGGGCCGATTGCGTGCTGATCTGCACCAACACCATGCACCTGATCGCCGACACCGTTGCAGCTTCCGTCGAAATCCCGCTGATCAACATCATCGACGAAACCGCGCTTCGCCTGAAGGCTGCAGGCAGCCGCCAACCGCTGCTGCTCGCCACCCGCTACACGATGGAGCACGGCTTCTATGCCGAGCGCATGAAGGCTCACGGCATCGATCTGATCGTCCCGGACGCCGACGGACGTAAACTGACCCACGAAGTGATCTTCGACGAACTCTGCGCCGGCAAAGTGCTGGACGCTTCACGCGAGGCGCTGATGGGGCTCATTGAAAAAGCGAAGGCGAAAGGTGCCGATGCGGTCATTCTCGGTTGCACCGAGATCTGCCTGATCCTCGATCCAGCGAACCTGCCGCTGCCGGGCTTCGATTCCACGGCGATCCATGCCGAAGCCGCCGTTGATTTCGCACTCCCCGACCAAAAGGCAAATTGCGCTGCCTGACCGAACGCCAACGCTGTTGCAGGCAAGACAACGCCCGCTCCTGCCGGGCGTTGTCAATGTAACGGCGATCGCCGACGCCGATACCTCGCATCCGACGCCGGCGCGGCGTCGCTGATACATCCCCATCGCAGCACCAAGAGCAATGCCGATCGTGATGCCGAGCGGAACGTTTTCGAGCGCGGCTCCTAAGACCGCGCCAACACCGATGCCGATTGCAATACCAACTGCCATGAGTTTGGCAATACCACAGGCATGTGGCGACAATCCGCCTATGGCCCCTCGTCAAACTCAGCACGCGCCTTGCGTATCGCGTCGTGATTTTCGAGCGACCAGTCGACGAATAGTCTCAAGACAACCAGGAACGAACGGCCGAGATCGGTGAGGCCGTATTCCACGCTCGGCGGCTGCGTCGGGTAGACGGTACGGCTCAAATAGCCGTCGCGCTGCAGATCGCGCAGCGTCTGCGTCAGCATCCGCTGGGAAATGTCCGGGATCAGCCGGCGGAGTTGCGAGAAACGCAGCGGCCCGTCGGCGAGCGACAGGATCATCAGCGAATTCCACTTCCCGCCGATATTGTCCATCACATCGCGCACCGGGCAGTTGTCCATATCGAGCGGCACGCCGCAGACGATTGCCACCCGCTTGCCCTTCACCGCGCCGGTCGCCTTGTTCATGCCGGTACCCTTTCCGTAACCACCGCAGAAAAAACTGCCTCCTTTACAGCTCTTAGCAGATTGCCGGATAAGAGCAACTCTCAAAAAGAGACCAGATTTCGAAATGAGCCGATCGAGGCTGCGAAGCTGGAAAGCAGAGTGAAAGGAAGATCATGCCCCAGAGATTGCTCGTAACCGGCGCCGCAGGTCAGCTCGGCAAACTCGTACTCGATGCGCTTCTCGCCGCCGGCAACACAAAGCCGGCCGATATCATCGCCACCAGCCGCGATGTCACCAAGCTCGCCGATTATGCGGCCAAGGGCATCGAGACCCGCGCTGCCAGCTTCGACGACCCCGCCTCGCTCGAAAAGGCCTTTGCCGGCGCCGACCGCATACTCATCATCTCGACCGACACGCTGGCCGAGCCAGGTAAGCGGCTGAAGCAGCATCTCGCCGCCGTCGACGCCGCCAAAAAGGTCGGCGTCGAGCACATCCTTTATACGTCCATGCCCAATCCGGAAAACTCCGTCATTCCCTTTGCCGCCGATCACCTCGGCACCGAAAACGCCATCAAGGCGAGCGGCATTCCCTACACGATCCTGCGCAATGCCTGGTACATGGAGAACCTGTTCCTGGCCCTGCCGCACGCACTTCAGACCGGGCAATGGTTCTCGTCGGCCGGCGAAGGCCGCATCTCCCATGTGTCGCGCGGCGACCTCGCCAAGGCCGCTGCCGCCGCGCTGGAATCGGACGCGACGGAAAGCCGCATTTATACGCTGACTGGAGCGCAGGCCCTGACGACCGCGGAGATCGCCACCCTTGTCGCCGAAGCCACCGGCAAGAAGCTCGAAGTCGTCCACATTTCCGATGAGGCATTGGCAGGCGGTCTCAAGGGGGCCGGGCTGCCGGACTTCTTCGTCCCGATCCTCGTCTCCTTCGACACCAATACGCGTGAAGGCCATTTCGATGTCGTGACCAACGATGTGGCGAACCTCACAGCCAACGCACCGCTTGGCCTCGCCGCCTTCCTCGAGGCGAACAAGGCGGCGCTCGCCCACTAGCTTGCAGCGGTTGTTCCCCGAAGGCATAGCCCCGGCCACCGGCCGGGGCTATTTGCACCGCGAGTGACGAGGCAAGGTCGCTCGGCATCTTCGGTTTACCCTCCTTCGTTGCCGATGGCGAACTGTTCTCGGGCCACGATCGGCTGGAGAACGCGATCGAATGGCAGCACAATCTGGATCAGGGGAAGGCGGGATAAGGGACATTCACGCCTTTCCCGATCCGGAAACCAGCCACCCGTCCAGCGACAGCCTCCCCGCCCCCCAAGTGGCGACGGCAAGCGCCATCGCGGCCCAGGTCAGATGTATCGGCCAACCATCCGGCACCGTGAGCTGGATGACGATCGTCATCGCCAGCAGGCCGAGGGCGGCAACGCGCGTGGCCAGCCCTAGCACGAGAAGCGCCGGCAACAGGATTTCCGCGCAAGCGACTACAAATGCCAACACCGCCGGCGCCGGAAAGTCATAGGGGCCACCCGGCAGGTGCAGTTTGAGTTCCGAGGTAAAGAGCAGTATGGCGACATCGTTCAACTGCAGGAACCCATCCCACTTGCTCATGCCGGAGCGCCAGAAGGGCACGGCGAGGCCGAAGCGCAAGGCAAGCTGGGCAAGCGATACGGGCGCCATGGCGGCAATCCGCCCGTCGATCTGCCCGAGCAAGCCCCCCCTCCCCACGGACTTATCGAAGAATCTTCGTTTGGACGTCAGCATCTCATCCTCCATCTTGGATCGCCGCGACGGCGCCGGCCTCGAACATCGTGCGAATAGCGGTTACGAGATCGAATTCCTGGCAGCAGATGCTCGCCGCCGCCGCCGCGTTTCCGAGCGGCTCACCGGCAATGAGGCAGTCGAGAAAAGTATCCGCGCCGGGCGCGAGGAGGCGAACCTCCACTTCAAGCGCCGGCCTTGTTACAAGGGCGCTCTCCGGAGCCGTAGCATTGATGCGCCCCACCGGGTCGCTCGCACGGTTCGCTGAAAAGATGGTCACGGCCGGATAGGCAGAACGGACAATGCGGGTCGCCGGATGCGCCACGAACACAAGGCCGCCAAGCCGTTCTGGCGGGATTAAGGCCAGCAGACCCGCCTCCAGCACGGCGGCGTCCGCCGCATGATAGGCATCGAGCCAGGCCCTCTCGATGCGTGCGACATCCGCCAGCCAGGGCATGGATTGCGCATGTTCGTAGCGCTCGATGAAATCGGGAAGATCCCGGCCGTACTCGAACAGTAGCGGCGACGTCGGCGGCGTCTCGCGGATGTGGAACCGCGCCATGGCGCGAAAGAATGCCTCGCCGGTGATGCGCATGGTTGCGGGGAACACGGCGGCAAGTGCATCGATCAGGCTGACGGTCACGTTGTTGCGATAGACGTTGAAGCGCTTCTCGGCGGCCTTGCCGTTCGGGCCGGCGACAAGCGCAGGGGTCGCGCAACTGGGATCGAGCAGCCCTTGCGCGAGGCGCCGCGGATAGCTCAGCCCGGCAAAATCGCTCTTCTCAAGCGTTTGCATGCATCCTCTCCCGTCGCAATGCCGCGCCACGATCAAGGATGGCCTGCGCTGCCTTCGCCTCGGCTTTCAGCACCGGCCATTCGGGAATCGCGCTATCCCATTCGACAAGCGTCGGGATCGGGCCGCATCGGCCGACGACGATGTCGAAGAGTTTCCACACCGCATCGGCGACTGGCCCGTCGTGACTGTCGATCAGCAGGCGATCGCCTTCGTCGTCCTCCTGCTCGGCATGGCCGGCCAGATGGATCTCGCCGACGTGCTCGAGCGGGTAGTCCGAGAGATATTCAAGCGCCGAAAAATCCTGGTTTGTCGCCGAGACGAAGACGTTGTTGATGTCGAGCAGCAGACCGCAGCCGGTCCGTCCCACGATCTCCCGGATGAAGGCTGTCTCGCTCATCGTCGACTCCTTGAAGAGCACATAGGTCGAGGGGTTTTCCAGCAGGAGCGGCCGGCCGATCGCCTCCTGCACCTCGTCTATGTGCTCGGCGACGCGCCGCAAGGTGGCTTCGGTGTAAGGCAGTGGCAGCAGGTCGTTGTAATAGGTCGTGTTGTGGGTCGACCAGGCCAGGTGCTCCGACACGAGCGCAGGCTCATAGCGCTCGACCAGCTCTGCGAAGCGGCCGAGATGGGCCTTGTCGAGTGGCTGCGGCCCGCCGATCGACATGCAGACACCATGGAGCGATACCGGATAGTCCTCGCGTATTCGCGCAAGCGCCGCATGCGGAGGACCGCCTGCCCCCATGTAGTTTTCCGCATGAACCTCGAAGAAGCCGCCATCCCGGCCGCCGGCCGCAAGGATGGATGGCAGATGCTGGTGCTTGAAACTCGTACCAGCCCGTCCGTCGATCGGATGCGCCGGAAAGCGGAGCGTTGCCGATGCGCCGCGATCCGCATGAATTGCCAATTTCGGCATCGTTGCCTCCACTTTCCGGCTTGGAGTTGCAAGTTCGCTTAAGACGGAAGGTCGCGCGACAGTGCCTCCGGCGAGCCCTTGCGGCCGCCCGGCAGTTCCATCGTCATGCAGGTGCCGCCATCGACGAATTTCCAGGCGTTGCCCTGATAGTCGACCGTCGACGTGGCCTGGCAGGTCGTGCCCGGTCCGGCCGCGCAGTCATTCTGGCCCTTCAGCGCGACACCGAAGCATTTCTCCTTGCCGGCGTCCATCGCGGCCTTGACCTGCTCCTGCGAAAGCGGCGCGGCGATCGCCAGCGACGAAACCGCTGCCGCCACGGCGCCTGCCAGTGCAGGAGCGCTGATCATTGATTTCTTGGACATGTCATCTCTCCATGTTGATGGGTCTCGTGCGCCCCTTGTTCGGGCCGCACAAAGCCTCGTTCGCCGCCAATGGGAGAAATGTTACATTCCCACCCCACACGCTTTCGTGAGCACGGTTCCGCGCGAGATCACGTTGATTTTGGATTGACTCGACCGAAGATCATGAACGTGATCGGCGATGGGAACTCGGTCCCGGCCGCGCCGGAAAGAAATTTGCGGGCCCAGATGTAACAAGCGCTCGGACCCGGCGAATAGGGAGGAAGTACAGGTGGACGACAGCGATCTCGCCCGGCTGTTCCGCGCAGCGCTCGCCGGCGATGAGCGAGCCTATGGCGACTTCCTGCATGCCGCCGCGGAGCTTGTTCGTGTTTGGGCGCGGCGCAGAACTGCGTGGGGTGGCCTGGATCCGGAAGACATCGTCCAGGAAACACTACTGGCGATCCATGTTAAGCGGCACACGTGGCGAACCGACGGTCCGGTAGCGCCGTGGCTCTATGCCATCGCCAAGCACAAGCTTGTCGATGCGATACGACGATTGGGCCGCAATCCCACTGTGGAGATCAGCGAACTGGAGGGACAGTTCGCAGCTGAGGAAGCGGAAACCGTAAAGGACTGGGAAATAGACCGCGCGCTCAAGATGCTGACACCCGGCCAGCGCTCAGTGGTGACGGCGATCTCGGTCGAAGGACGTACGATAGCCGAGGCGGCGAGAAGCCTTGACATGAACGAAACCGCAGTTCGCGTCGCTCTCCATCGCGGCCTTGCTGCCATCGCCAGACGATTTGGACGTGACTGACATGGAAACGCACGAACTCATCAAGGCCCTTGCGGCGGACGCCCGGCGGAGCGGCGTATCGATGACAGTCGCCTGGTCGAGTGCCGTTCTCGCAGCCGTCGCCGTCGCCGCCGTCGTCTTCTTCGCCCTTCTCGGCGTGAGGCCGGATATTGCCAGCGTCGCGCAAAGCTTCCGCTTCCTCTTCAAGTTCGCGGTGACCATCGTCCTTGCCACGAGCGCGTTCGGCCTCTTGCATATGCTGTCGCGGCCGGAAGCGGATGCGCGACGGTCGCTGCCGCGCCTTGCTATTGCCCCGACGCTGCTGGCGGCAGGCGTTGTCGCCGAACTCGCCGTCTTGTCGCCGGACACCTGGTCGGCAAGGCTCATCGGGACGAACAGCCTCGTATGCCTCACCTTCATTCCGCTGATCGGTATTGGTCCGCTGGTACTTCTGCTGCTCGCATTGCGCCACGGCGCGCCCTCCCGTCCCACGCTTGCCGGCGCAGTTGCCGGGCTTGCCGCCGGCGGCCTCGCCGCGACCTTTTATGCCGCCCATTGCACGGACGATTCGCCGTTGTTCGTAGCGACATGGTATACGATCGCGATTGCGGTGCTGACGCTCCTCGGTGCGCTCGGCGCTAGCCGCATTGCCCGCTGGTAGCAAACAATCGAGAATATGAGGGGCCCCCATCGAGGGCGTTCCCTCTGCACCGGCGGACACGGCACGGAGCTGATGCGGCGTGCCTCTCCACGCCGCGAGACAGCTGCAAGGGCGCCCTGACCTTAAATCACCGCGCGGCGCCCGCTACCCATGTGTCCTTAAATGGTAGCTGGAGGCGCCGCCGGCGGGGATGCCGCAGGCTTGCGCACGGACTTGCCCTCCTCGGCCTTGTAGAAGAACTGGCTCGCAACCAGCCAGCCCTTCAGCGGCCTGAGGGGCGGAATGCAGGTCAAGAGCATGAACGGGCCCGTAACCAACAGCTGCACCCAGAACGGCGCATTGTATTGCACGGGTCGACGGCCGCGATTTGGGCTTCTCCGACTACAGCAATCCTGCCGCTCCCCGCCCGCCCGACCCATGGGCGTATCGCAGCTGTTGGATCGCCCTACGCCGCCTCGCCGCAGGCACGGCGGAAGCGGCGCACCGTCTCGGCCATGCCGTATTCCAGCGCGTCGGCCGTCAGGCCATGGCCGATCGAGACTTCGGCGAGCGCCGGGATATGCTTGACGAGCCGCGGCAGGTTGGCGACGGTCAGGTCGTGACCTGCGTTGACCGCGAGGCCAAGGTCCGTCGCGATTTCGGCGGTGCGGCCGAGCTCGCCGGCGATCCGCTCGGCCTCGTCCGAATCGTCGTGGCAGCCGCCATAGGGGCCTGTATAGAGTTCGATGCGATCCGCCCCCGCCTCCTTGGCGATCTTCAGCGCTTCCCGGTCCGGATCGCCATCGGCAAACAGCGACACGCGGAAGCCCTTCCCCTTGAGGCGCCCGACGACGTTGGCGAGCAGAGCGTGGTTCTCGCGAAAGTCCCAGCCGTGGTCGGAGGTCGCCTGCGCCGGGTCATCGGGCACCAGCGTCACCTGCTCCGGTTCGTGCCGTTCAACGAGTTGGAGGAACTCCTCGTTGGGATAGCCTTCCATATTGAACTCCGCCCCCGGAAATTCATCGTCGATCAGATCGCGGATCGGCTGCAGGTCGGAAAACCGGATGTGCCGCTGATCGGGACGCGGATGCACGGTCAGTCCGCTCGCCCCCGCCTGAAGCGCGATGCGGCCGAGGCCGGTCACGGAGGGCCAGGGAAGATCGCGCCGGTTGCGTAGCATGGCGATGGCATTGAGATTCACGGAAAGCTTGGCGGGCATATCGAAACTTTCAAAGCGTGCACTCGAAGGAGTGTGTCGGCGACCAAATCGATCGTCGCAGTTCTACCGTAGATTTTGCAAGATCGGAATCGGCCTTTGCACGGTTTCCCTCGTAGCGTTTTGACAGTGCCTGATTATGTTGATATCAACACAATCGCTTCAATTGGCAGCTTGAATGAGGAGAGCACCATGACGACGCAGGCCCCACTCGTCCCCGCAACGGAACTCGCCGCACGGAACCGAGCCAGCTTCCCGAATGAGAGTGCGGAGTACCGCCAGGCACGCAACGCTTTGCTGGCTGAGGAAATCGAACTTCGACGCCATATCGAGCGCGTGGCTGCGCAACGCAGGCAACTGCCACTGGGCGGCGAGGTGCCGCGGGCTTACGTTTTCGAGGGGGAGAACGGGCCAGTAACGCTCGCTGACCTCTTTGGTGACAAGGACACGCTCATCATCTACAGCTACATGTTCGGCCCGGAGCGCGAGAAGCCCTGCCCCATGTGCACGTCGCTGATGGCCTCCTGGGAAGGGAAAGTGCCGGATATCGAGCAACGCATCGCTCTGGCGATGGTCGCCCGCTCGCCGATCGAGCGGCTGGTCGAGGCCAAGAAGGCGCGCGGCTGGACCCAGCTGAAGGTCTATTCCGACAGCGAGGGGAGCTTTACCCGCGACTATGTCAGTGCCGAGGATGCGGATGTCCCCGGCTACACGGTTCTTACCCGTCGGGACGGCACGATCCGGCATTTTTGGAGCGGCGAGATGAACGGCGAAATGGCCGATCCCGGCCAAGATCCGCGCGACGCGCCCGACCCCGACCCGCTGTGGCACCTGCTCGACACGACGCCGGAGGGCCGCGGCGCGGACTGGTATCCGAAACTGGAATATGGCCGCGGCGCCTAGCTCCAATGTCCGAGGGGGCACATCAATCTGGCACGGACCTCCATCCGTGCCCCTGGCGCTTTGGCGGAAGGCTTCGCTTCATTTCAGAAAATGCTGACACTTCTTGTTGCTAAACCTGACAACCACCATTTTTTGGGTCTAGATTTCGAATCAGGTTAAAGTTGCCGCCTTTTCAGACCCCACGGGCATAACGCCTTTTCTTCCGGAGCCATTGATGACGCCAGCCGAAAGGCCCTGCGACGAGACGATCCAGTCGGCGCTCAGCCGGATTCTCGACAGCAAGAGCTTTCAGCGCTCCGAACGGCTGCGCGCCTTCCTCACCTATGTTGTCGAGAGGGAGATCGTCGGCGAGGCCGGTCAACTGAAAGGCTATTCGATCGCCGTCGACGTCTTTGGACGCAGCCAGGCTTTCGATGCCGATAGCGATCCTCTCGTGCGCGTTCACGCTGGAAAACTGCGCAAATTGCTGAAAGGCTTCTACGAAGCCGAGGGGTCCGGCGAGGAATGGCAGATCGGCATCCCGAAGGGAACCTACGTGCCGGAGTACCGCCGGCGGCGTGACCCCGTCGCGGAAGTCCCTGTGCGGCCGGCCATGACTGCCCGAGATCGCGTCTCCAAGCGCCAGCGCGGATGGCAGCCAACTCCCTTCTCCTCGCCTTGGGCTGTGCTGACGGTACTGCCGCTGCTCTTGTTCACGCCACTGCCCTCACCGAAGATTGCGCTCGACATCGATGCAGAGGCCAAGCTTGTGAATGGTCCGATGGCCGCCGTCCGCGGGCTTCCTTCCGTCCGTTTCATCGTCGACGCGGAACATGGGAGCGCAGAGCATTTCGCCACGATATTGCGTGCAGCGGCGCTGCGCCACAAGACTCTTGGCTCGGCAGACATGGCCGGCGCTTCGCGCGCGACCGGTTCCTTGAACCCGGCGCTCGCCTTCTCCGTCACGGTTGCGTGGCACGATACCCCAAGGCCCGGCCTTCGCGTGACGCTTTCGCACAACGGAGAAGCCGTGCCGATTCGTCAGGACTTCATCAGTGCCGAACACCTCGCAAACGAATCTGACGTTCTCTACAAGACCACCTCGCTTGCAGCGCAGCTCTTCGCTCTCGATGGCGAGATTTACGCCCACGCCGCCACGGAGGGCCTGCAGAGTACATTGATGCGCTGCATGGTGACGACGGCGCGTTACAAGAAGCTCTTGACGCGCGAGAGCTTCCAGGAGGCCTGGACCTGCCAGCAGGAACTTGCCCCTCTTAAGGGCGATGAACCCCTTTTCATCCTCTCTGCAAAGAAACCGATGCAGCTCTTCGGCCACTGAGCAGTTCAAGCGGCAGCAAGGCACCCTGCCGCAACCATCGCGAGGTGCCGTTACGGCGCAACTTGCTCTTGCCAACATTTCACCCCGCAACACTGAGGGCTGTTCATTTGGCTGATTAGCTCCTACCGTGAATTCGTGCAGTTCGATGCCCAAAACCGCTTCCAGGCGGTCGCCAAGGCCGTGCTCACCGGCATAATCGCGTCGGATCAGCAACTGTCAACGCGCTGCCGCTCCACCTCTCGCGGTCTGACAAGCCCGGAGAGTTGTCATTACCCGTCGGTGGCGGTAGTATTTGCGCGCAGTTCCGGACGTCTTCGTCGACAGACTGCATGTTTCGACAATGAGCTGCTTCTGACCGATCAGAAGAGCCTCTCGCACTTCGGGAGACATACTCAGAAGCTTATTTACATCCGACGCCAACAATGGCGCCTTCGCCGATTCGTATTGCATTCGGACGAATATACTGGAGGATAAAATGAGCAAGCCTACCTTAACTCTGATTTTCGTTGGCGCCCTCGCCTTATCCGGGTGCCAATCCGCTGCGACATCCCAAGGCGGAGGCAACGAGTTCGGCTGCATTGCCGGAACGGTTGGTGGCGCGATCGTCGGCGGCGTGGTCGGCGCGACTATAGGATCCGGAACCGGTCAGCTCTGGGCCGTTGGTGGCGGCGCGACGCTAGGCAGCGCGGCCGGCAATGCCTTGACCTGTGCCTACTAGTGGAAATCCGCCATGATTCGAAACGTAGTTCTGGCGGCGGCACTTGCACTTTGCCAGCTTGTTCCAGCCGCCGCCCAGGATCGGCCTGCGGCCATGTCTCAAGGGCAAATGGATCGCCTCGACCGCGACAAAAACGGCGTGGTCGACCGTTCCGAATACCAGGCCTTCATGACAAAGGCCTTCGTAGGTCTGGACAAGAACAAGGACGGCGGCCTGCGCTCGGACGAGGTGGCGCAGGCATTGAACGCTCAGCAATTTGCCGCCACTGACACGAACGGCGACGGCAAGCTTAGCCAGAGCGAGTTCCTGAACCGGGTCATGGCAGATTTCAAGGCGGCCGATCGCAGCGGCGACGGCAGCCTGCAATAGGCAGGCACTCCTGAAACGCCGGGCGCTTCTTGACGCTCAACGGTCGTGGAGGTGCCTGTGGGCTGGAATCTGTTCGGATTTGACGTACCGCACGAGATCGCCGCAGCATGAAATGAGGGCCGCCTGCGGCCCTCCGCGCAGATCAGTGATCATGGCCGCTCCCGCCATGAAACCCTTGCAAAGTCAATCGCGATGCCGTTGCGGAGCCAGAGATTGCGCTTGCGCATAAGCCAGTGGCGAACGACTGCCTGGCAGATTTTCGTCGAGGACCAGGGTTTTCACGTCATCCGAGCGAACATCAAGCGCAATGACGCGTTCAAGCTTGTCGATCTGCCAGACGGCGTAGCCGAGTTCCGGAACAAATCCGCAGTCGCACCCGCAATCGCCGCCAAGGATCGCCCTCGGCTCTGCGGGCAGATACATGATTTGCGGTTTCGGCAGTTTGTAGCAATGCCCCTCATAGGCATAACCATAGATCACGCCGATGCTTTTGATATATTTACCGTCGTCGCCGCGAAAATTGCGTGAAGGAATATTAATCTCTACCGTGAGTTTTAAGACTTCGGCTTCCTTCTCATCCACCAAAGCTAAGACTATCTGTTGCTGAAACAGGTCGACCAATTTTTTCTGCGCAACACGCCTGATAATTTCAGAAATCAGCTTCTTGTCATCATCTTTTATTTCACGACCTCGCAGTTCCTCTTCAAGACTGATGTCGAGGTCCCCGATCTCTTTGGGTGTAAATATCGACAGAGAGCTAGCTGGGCGGCCATAAAGACGCACCTCGCTTGGATTGTAGGCGTCATATTGTGGATCTTCGAGGCCCTTGGGCTCGTTACCCACGCCGGGATGGTTACAACAATCACTCATGTTCCCTCTCCTTTTCCTGGCTTCACCTTCGACCGATAATCTCACGCCATGCGAAGTTCGCCTCCAGCACCTCCGCAGCCGCGCCTTGGGCGGCGGCAACGACAGCAGTTGCCGCCTGATCCAGACGCATCGTCGTCGGGTCGAGCGTCCTCAACGATGCCGCAAGCGCCTGTCCCACCAAATCACGAGCAGCGGCCAGCGCCAGTTCGAAGACCATTGGCTTGACCTCAAAGGCCCCGGCCGTTGCCGCGCGGAAGTCATCAAAATCACGTTGATCCAGTTCGCGCAGGTCGATATCGAGAAGCCGAATGTCGGCGCAATCCCGCGCGACCAGTTCGCGGTGATAGAGCTCGACAATGGTATCGAAGATGGCGCCGACGAAGGGAAGCGCGCGGTCGTGCACCTCGCGCGTGACGTCGGACATGCGGCGAAAATTGGTCGCCAGTCGAACCTGGGCCTCCGGACTTGTCTCTGCGAAACGATTGAGCTCGTTGTACAGGAGCAGGTTGCCCCTCGTTCGCCGCAGCAGCCGGTCGATGGCCGAGCCGAAATGCAGGAAGGAGATTAACGATACGGCATCCGAAAAAGCCTCAGAAAAAGGAAAGAAGTCGGCTCCGCGTGAGAATATCGTGGGCACGCCGGTTTCGGACAGGAGGATAAGGTGTCCGACTTCGTGGGCGATAGTATCGAAATTCAACGCATACGGCCGCCGCACTCCATTGGTGTCCGCACACCCAAGTTCCAGGAATCCGTAGCCCGCCTGTGCGTTGTCCCAATTCACAAAGGCAACGATCTCGAGGCGTGGAAAGGTCTGATCAAAAAACCATCGGACCGGTCGGCCGAGATAGCTCTGCCATATATCGAGAACGAAGTGCACGCAGGCATAGGCGTGCACGGAGAGAAACTCCCGTGAGGTCGGCGATACATTATCGAAGTGACGGTCCGGACCCGGCCTTGCCGGGGATCGCATTGCCCCATTGAATGGCGGCAGGCGATCGAAGCCATACGGCTGCTTGTCGGAGAGCGGATCGACGACATACATCCGCGAGTCACTTGGCCCCGCACCGATTTCGTCTCGCAATATCGGCAGCCAGACACGATCCGGCTGCTCGTATCCTGGAATGAAAGGGGGTTGGGGGAAGATCCAGAAGCGCGTACCCAGGCGCGCATCACCAGACTCAAGGGCCTCATTCCGAAGCAAACGCATCGCAAAATCGCCCCTCGGTCGGTGAAATCCGGCAATCAGGGATTCAATTTATAAGTGTTCACTAAATTTGAGTCAATGCCACCGGCTTCCAGGTCCCGCATGAAGGTGTTCGTCGCCGTCCAGGAATCAACGTCGCCTGCCGCCTCAGCCCTTCTTATAAGGCTCGGTGCGGTATGAAGTGCGAGGAGAGCGTCCTTTCCCTTCTGCTTTACCACCGTCTGTCGCACTTCTTGAATGCGGCCATCTGGCCATCCCGCCGCGCCTAGTACAGCCGCAAGCGTGCGCTCGCGAAAGTTCATATCTCGCGCCATTGTTGTGAGCAGCGTGCGTTCGGAAGGCGTGATGACCTTGCGGCGCATCAGGCCCGAAAAGGTCCGCTGCAGATCGACCAGCGAGTCCGTTAGTTGCAGAAAGCCAAGCTCCGCAGGCCCCGAATGCACGGCCACGGCATCATCCGGTGCCAGAGCTGGAGGCGAGCCGCGAACCTCCCTCAGCGATGAAAGGGCCCATCGGCGATACCATCTGTAGATCAAGCCGACGCCGATCATGCCGAAATCGTGGAGTTCCGCAGCCCTCAGCGCCCCCATGCTGGAGGCTCCGACCATCACAATGCCCTGCGCCATCGCCCAGAGAATCTCCTTGTGCCTGACGGCCGGCCGATCTTCGAACTGGCCGTCGATCAGGATCATGGCTCGCGGGCGGAAAGCATGGGCGGCCAAAAGAATGTCGCCCTGCGCGGCGGGCTGCAGATAGACGGCGTCGAGCAGCGCCTCGGCGTCGGCAAGCCGAAGCGTCGGGCCAAGAAACACCAGAATCGGACCCTCTTCGCTCGCATCCGCCACCTGCTCACCGTACAACAGAGAAAGGAAGCGCGCGGGCAAGGACCGTCCTTACACACTGCACGCCGGTTTCGAGATCGTGCCCGACCTGCACGGCGATAACCGGCCCCAGCCCGGCGGAGAGTACTCCGTTCAGCAGTGACACGGGATCGGCGATCACGGGCGACAATGCTGCATCCACTGGCCTCCCGGGCCCGTCCTCCAGGATGAGTCGGCGGGTCTTTGCCACGGCGGCATCGATGCTTCTTTTGTAGTGGGCTCTCGTCTGGTCGTCGCGAGCGCCCGAGATTGCCCCTGCCCGGGCCGACAGAGCTTCCAGCATAGCGCTCACCGTTGCCGCTTCGATGCTCGGGCCGGCCGCATAGCCTTCGGTCGGCAGGGCGAGGATCGGTTCACCCGGGCCTGTCTCAATCGTCTGACACCAGATTACCGGAATACCCGCAGGTGAAGGCGCATGCCACAGGGCAAAGGATATCCCACAGGCGGCAGCGACTGATTGGATATGATCCACCCGCGCCCCAAGGCCCGTCGAAGCGATGCGCGTGCGGTCGAAGAAGCCGTGTGTCGCGAAGGCCCGGGCGATCGCATCGCGCTCGATGCACTCGAACACACCATGTAGAAAGGCGCTGCAGGCATCCATATGGCAGGCGAGGCCTGTGGTCGTGCGGACGAACAGGCCGTCGCCAGCAGGTGGCGGTTCCGTGTAGCAGGTATGCACAAGTTCGAGCGGAACCGGCTGGGGATGACCAGTCGCGATGTCTATACCAACGATCCAGGGAATTTCGCGTCGTCGCCAGTTCTCCCGGCACTCCCGCCTCAGCAACCGATCGAATAGGCCGTCGGCAAGATCGAGCTCCTCTGCCGTAGCGCGAAACGTTCGCAGCGGCGGAATGGCCTCGGCGAAATAGCGCTCGAGCGCCTCCATGATCGCCCCCACTGCCGCCTCCGTCATGGCAAACCCTCGCCCCAAGGCCGTGACCTCCGAGAGCGCGGCGGGCCGAATGACCTGTACCACCGGCAGGCCGACGCGATCGAGACCGGTGAGGTCTGCGAGCCGGGTTATCCGTGCGCGGCGGCAGAGCGGCATGATCTTTCGAAAGCACTCTTCCGCTTCCTCCGGTCCCCGACACTGCGACCAAGGCCGACGGAGACCAGAAACGATCTCGTGATGAAAGGCCGAAGGTCCCTGGTTGGCGGCAGCACCGCCGCTCGTGTGGCCGCGGGGTTCAAAGCCGACCGACAAGATTGAGCTCCCGAATCGAACGCCTGGCGCGTTGCAGCAGCGCTTTCGCCCCCTGGCGTTCGGCAATCTCGACGGCCGAGCGCAAGTCGTCCACAACACGCGCCGAGTCTTCCCCAGCCCGCGCGCGAAGAACAGCACGGCACCGGAAAAGCTCGGCGAGCCAATAGGCGTGGTAGGTCTCCTGCGCCCGTTCGATCGCCTCATCCGTGACTTTGATCGCCGCATCATGCTTTGCCGCGAGGCCCAGCATTGTGGCGTGCATATAGAGGTAAATCGGCAGGTCGATGACGGTGCCGAGTTCCTTCAGGAGCGCCAGACCGCCCTGAAAAGTCTGGTGGCCGGTTGCCAGGTCTTCGCGATGCGCGATGGCCCACCCGCCAAAAAGAAGGGAAAGCCCGGAGAGCGACCGCATTTCATGCTTTCTCGCGAAGTCCGCCATGCGTTCAGCCACGTCAGTGAGGCGCGCGAAATCCTCCCGATAGAATGCGGACACCGCTTCCGTGTCGAGCGAGTGCGCCTTGCTCGGTGCGTGCCCGATCCGGTCAACGAAAGTGATCATTCTTGAAAGCGCCGCATCCGATGCGCTTGTCCTGCCTGTTAACCACAGTGACAATGCCAACTGCCCCAGACCGCAAACCTTGGCGTCGTGCCCGCCATAGAGCGTCCGGTTCGTCTTTGCCGTACGCTCGTCATAAAGTGCCAGTCCCGCCAGGATAGCGTCTTGCGTCTGCCGGTGGTGGCCAAGGTTAAAATCGATTGCCCAAATGCAATGGTTGATCTGCAGCCTTATCTCCGGGTCCTCGGCCTCGGCCAGCATCGATTGCACCTCGAGTGCACGATCATGCATGACCCGAAAATCCGAACCGGTAAGCCACCATCCCCAGTGTATGGGAAACCATCTGGACTGCTCCGACATTGGCTGCCGGCGCGCAATCGCCACACCGTCCTCGTACAGCTGACGCGCCGGTTGCGAACTCATCCCGACCATCCCGATAAGAATCGGCCCCAGCGCCGTCAGCGCGGCAAGCTGCAAGGTCTCGACCGGGCGCCCATCGCCCAATTGGCTGCAAAGTCTCAGCGCATGTTCCAGATACTGTCGCGCCTCGATCATTGCCGAGCGGCTCGAACTCTCCTTTCCGGCGGCAATAAGCAGTTCGATCGCATTTTCGAGGAGACCGGCCCGCTCCGCATGTTCGGCAAGCGCGCCGGTGTCGATCCAGGCGGCCATGCCGCGGTTCTGGTTGACGGCGCCAAAGAGCCGCCGGTGCAGCATCTGCCGTTGCTTGCGCAACAGTGCATTGTAGATCGTCTCCTGGATCAGTACGTGGCGAAAGCCGTAGGCTACGCGTCCGGGCGCCCGAACGCGCGTCAGGAAGCCGGTCTCGCATAGCATGTCGGCTGCACTGGCGATTGCCTTCTTGCTGAAGTCGGGTAGAAGCAGGCGCAGCAGCGGCAAGGTCACCAGCGTACCGGCCGCAGCCGCCGCTCGCGCCACCTCTCTGGCCGGACCTAAATGCTGCAGTCGCGCATCCAGTATGGATTCGAACGCCGACAGATGAACCGGTTTCATGTTTTCCGACAGGCTCGCCTCATCTGCTTCGGCATTCTGGGACGCCCACTGGCAGATTTCCTCGATGAACAGGGGAACGCCACCGGATATCCGTTCGGCCACTTCGAAGAGCTCCGGCAGCCTCTCCAACTGATGCGCCGGCCACTTCGCCCTGATCGCCAGCTTCGTCTCGTCGCTGTCGAGTGGCCGCAGCGACAGCCGCAGCAGGTTTGCCGCGTCCAGCCATTCGACAGGCGAACCGCGACGCGCCGTCAAGATAAGGAAGATTGGAAACTGACCGATGAGACGGGCCGCTTCGCCGAGTAGGTCCCGCGAGGTCGGGTCTATCCAATGGATGTCCTCCACGGCCACGACCACGGGGCCGCTTCGGCAGATTGCTTCAAGCGTTCGCAAGAGCGCCCGGTGCGCCTTTTCGCGAATCGTCTTGGGATTGTCATTCGACAGAAGCTGGTTTCGCCCCTCTGCTCCAAGCAGATAGGCGAAGACATCGATCGCCTCCCTGTCCTCAATGCCGTTACGCCCGAACAACGTCGCCACTTCGGAAGCCGTGACGCCCATCTGGCCGCCCCTCGCCATCGAACCGGGAAAGCTGTGTAGCAGGGGATGAAGCGTCGAGCGCAATCCCCCGGGCAGGCACTGGAAGAAGAACAGCTTCGACCGCCGATCCCGCGTCCTCCTGCGGATCTCCCGCAGCAGCCGGGACTTGCCAATACCGGCGTCGCCCTCGATGAGCAGACTTGCGCCCCGCCCGGCAATAACGCCATCCCAGGTACGAACGATCGTATTCAACTCGCTCTCGCGGTTGATGAAAGGGCCGCCGAGCCGGCCATAGGCATGGAAGCGACCGACCTCGATCTTATGTCCCAGCGCCCGCCATACTTTTTCGGGCGCCGAGAAGCCCTTGAGCGCCTTGCTGCCCTGGAAGACGAAGGCATGTGATCGCCCGGCGAGGTTGCGAGTCTCTTCGGAAACCAGGACGCTGTTTGGCTCGGCGATGACTTGAAGACGAGCCGCCATGGCGAGCGCAGCACCGGTGACGGGCTCCTGGAGCCAACTCTCGCGCTCCATGTCGCGGATAAGTGCCGCCGACGTTGCGATGCCGACGCGGACCCGAAGATCGTCCCGCCCGCGCTCTTGACCAACACGCTTGCAGGCGTCGACGATATCCAGGCCGGCTCGGATGGCGAGCGAAGCCGCATCCTTGGCGTCGAGGTCGATCGGAAACAGCGCCACACCTCCATCGCCAGCCTCGTGCTGCATCACGCCGGAGTGCGAGGCGATCGACTGCCTGCTCGCCCCCTGAAAGGCGGACATCAGTTCCTGATAATCCTCGATATCCATGACGTGCAGAAGGTCGGTCGACCCGACGAGGTCGTAGCAGAGTGCCGTAACGATATGGCGCTCGCTGCCATGCGCCGAAGCACCGCCGGCACGCGCCGTGCGACTGACCGCTTTTCGTGGTGTATTGGTCCGGCTTTCGCGCAGCATGCACCACCACCCCATTTTCGGCAGCGCGCTCCCCTCGGACTTAAACGCGCATGTTCAACACAAATATTCTGCTTCTTGTAATTCCTGAAATATCTGGTTTGAGGAGGCGCGCTGCAAAGCCCACTTCGCTCTTTTTCCCTTAGCGTGACCAAGGCTGATCGCCGAACCGGTCTATGTCAATCGGCGGAGAGTTGCAACGATCCGATCTCTCTATTTGAGCCTGCACGATGGCATGTCGAGATCAAAGTGATCGCTGCCGTATGACGAAAGCGGCCATTCTGTCAGCTCTTCTGCAGGGCGAGATGGGCGCCCAATCCGATGAGCGTGGCGCCGCCGACGCGCTGAACCAGGCGCTGGGTGCGACTTGAATGCCTGATCCTCGATACGAGCACGCTGGCGAGCATGACGCAGAGGATGTCCGCCGACGAGAACATCAGGTTGACGATCGACCCGAGGACAACGAATTGCACCCATACGGGAAGTGTGGCAGACGTGTCGATGAACTGCGGCAGGAAGGCAACGAAGAAGATCGCGGTCTTCGGATTGAGAACCTCGACTGTGACGCTCTCGAAAAGGGCACGCCGGCCCGATTTCGCCTGCACCTCCGGCAATACCACGTCGCCTTGAGCCTTGGCACGGAAGAGCGAAACACCCATCCAGATCAGATAGGCGGCACCGGCCAGCTTGACGGTCAGATAAAGTGTCGGCACGGCATGAAAGAGGGCCGAAAGCCCTGCAGCAGCCGCAGCGACGTGCACATAGCCGCCGATGTGAATGCCGAGCGTCGCCATCACACCGGACCAGCGGCCGCGCGCCACTGTCTGGGCGGCTGCGTAGAGCATGGCCGGTCCCGGCACATAGGCGAATACGGCGGTGGTGACGAGAAAGGTGATCAGCAAACCGGTCGACGGCATTAGCGGCTCCATTGGAGGCAACTCTTCGCAGAACGATTACCTGACGATCGTCAGCCGCTCCGCCGCGCGGGTGATCGCCGTGTAGAGCCAGCGTTCGCGCGTATCGCGGAAGGCCCAGCTCTCGTCGAAGAGCACGACATTGTCCCATTGCGAACCCTGTGCCTTGTGCACGGTCAGCGCATAGCCGTAGTCGAACTCGTCGTAACGTTTGCGGGTGGACCAAGGAATCTCGCCCTCGACCTCCTCGAAGGCCGCTTTCAACAGCTTGATCTTCGCCGCGCCGCGATCCATGTCATCGTCTTCGGGACGGATCATCAGGTTGATCCCCGGCTTCACCGTCTCTTTCGACGAGCTCATCACCTGCCAGAGAGAACCGTTGAGCAGGCCTTTGGCCGGATCGTTCCTCAGGCAGACGAGCTTGTCGCCCGATTGCGGATACTCGCTCGAAAAACCCTTCAGCTCGCGCAGACGTTGGTTGTAGCGCCGCCGCGTCCGGTTGGTGCCGACAAGCACCTGGTCGGCTTCCAGCACCAGCGGCTGGGTGACCTCACTCTTGGAGATGATCTGTGCCGTGCCGTAGTCGCCCTGCATGATCTCCTTGCCCTCGCGCACATGCATGGCGAGCTGGATGATAGGGTTGTCGCGCGCCTGGCGGTGGATATCGGTCAGCAGATAGTCCGGCTCGTGATTGGTGAAATAGCCGCCGCCCGACACGGGCGGCAACTGACCCGGATCGCCGAGCACCAGGATTGGCGTGCCGAAGCTCATCAGGTCCTTGCCGAGCGCCTCGTCGACCATCGAGCATTCGTCGATAATGATCAGCGCCGCCTTGGCGACGGGGCTCTGGCGGTTGATCGCGAACATCGGCGCGATCGAGGTCTTGCCGGTCTCCTCGTCCTCGACTTCCTCCTCGCCGCGTGGCCGGTAGATCAGCGAGTGGATCGTCTTGGCGTTGCTGGCGCCCTTCGAGCGCAGCACCTGCGCAGCCTTGCCGGTGAAGGCCGCGAACAGGACCTCGCCGTCGACATGCTCGGCGAAGTGCCGGGCGAGCGTCGTCTTGCCGGTGCCGGCATAACCGAACAGTCGGAAGAGCGGCGAACGGCCTTCCTTCAGCCAACGCGAAACGGCCTTCAGGGCCTCATCCTGTTGCGGAGCGAATTGCATGGCCTGAAGTGTCAGGATTCGGTGTCTTGGCGCAAGCCCGGATTTCTATCTGCCCCTCGACGGCGACGCCTCGGCGCTCACAATGCCGCCCGGCGGCGCTTGCGCGAAATCTTCTGCGGCTCGAGAGCCTTCAATCAGTCTCATGCGCTGCGTCCGGAAGCCCACTCTCGATGAATATCGCTGTGGCAGTTTCTTGCCTCGGCACCTTGAATCGGCGCGCGCGATGCTGCTAACAAACCGGCGGCTGCATACAGTGTGCACGCGCAGCGAAAGCCGTCCTCGCCGGAGAACGCCCTTGAAGCCGGAACAGCCCGCAACGCCGATGACGCCTGAAAGCACCGGGCTGGGTCGCTTGCCCCGCGTAGGGCAATGGTGTCTGCTGGCCGTGCTTTCACTGATTTTTGCTACCCTTCTCGAATTAGTGGGCATTCCGGCCGGGCTTCTGATGGGACCGATGGTTGCCGGCGCGTTGGTCGGCATGAACGGCGGCACGATCCGCCTGCCCCGCCAGTTCTTTTTCTGCGTGCAGGTCATCCTGGCGATGATGATCGCCGGCTCGATGCGACCCGACCTGTTCGCCACCTTTTCCAGCAATTGGCTGCTCTTCCTCGCGGTCATCTTGTCGGTGATCGGCGTCAGTACGCTCTGCGGCTGGACGATCACCCGGATGCGCATCCTGCCCGGAACGACAGCGATCTGGGGCTCTTCGGCCGGCGCCGCCTCGACCATGCTGCTCATGGCCGACGCCTATGGCGCGGATACCCGTCTGGTTGCCTTCATGCAATATTTGCGGGTCGTCTTCGTCGCCGGCGCCGCGACGATGGTTGCACATCTCTGGGTCAGCGGCACAGCAGCCGAGACCGCGACCCGCTGGTTTGCGCCGGTCGCCGGCCTGCCCTTCCTCGCGACGCTTGCCGTCGGGATTGTCGGCGGCTTCCTCGGCAAGGTCCTGCGTGTACCGGCCGGTGCCTTCCTCGTCCCCTTTGCCATCGGTTCGGCTCTCAACGTCTCCGGCATGTTGACGATTGAACTGCCACAATGGCTGCTGGCGCTGTCCTTCGCGCTGCTCGGCTGGAACATCGGGCTGAGCTTCACCCGCAGCATCATTGCGCATGCGCGCCGCGCCTTCGTGCCGACGCTCATCTCCATTCTCGTGCTCATGGCGTTTTCCGGCGCGCTCGCACTGCTGCTCATCAGGGTGGCCGGCATCGATCCGCTCACAGCCTATCTCGCCACCAGCCCCGGCGGCCTCGATTCCATTGCCGTCATCGCCGCCTCGAGCAATGTCGATCTCCCCTTCGTCATGGCGCTGCAGACCGCGCGGCTCTTGATCATTACGCTTATAGGCCCGGTCCTCGCCCGCTTCGTCGCCGACCGCGTCTGACCGAGAAACCGACCGCCCGCTCCTTCGTCACGCTCACAACTATCGCGGGCGGGCGGGGAATAAATCCGGCACCATTCGTGTCTCATCCGTGAACCTGAAACGGGTTCCGCGTATGACGCATACCGTCGGCCACCCGTCGGGAGCGTGGCATTGCGCGAACTTCATCCGATTGAGGAAGGAAAGCTCCCATGAGAACGTTTGCATTGGCCATAGCGATTTCGTTTGCCATGACGGCCTCGGCTTTGGCGGCACCGCCGGTCAAAACGGTCGAGAGCGAGAAAGGTCCGGTCCTCGCCGCGGCAAACGGCATGACGCTTTACACGTACAAAGACGACCAGAAGGGTGTCTCCAGCTGCTATGATGCCTGCGCAAAGAACTGGCCGCCCTTCATGGTGGAGGGCGACGGAATGGCAGAAGGTGCCTATTCCATCGTCGAGCGCAAGGACGGCAGCAAGCAATGGGCCAAGGACGGTATGCCGCTCTATTTCTGGGTCAAGGACAAGAAGATGGGCGACATCACCGGTGACGGTGTAAAGGGCGAATGGGATGTCGCACGGCCGTGACGGTTCGGAGGCGGACGCGGGTGCGGACGCTTCCGCGCCCGACGCCTTCGAAGAAAACGTCCTCACTCTGATGCCGGCGCTCAGGCGCTACTCGCGCAGCCTCGCCCGGTCCGATTCGGACGGCGAGGACCTGTTGCAGGACTGCGTCGAAAAGGTGCTGGCGCGGCGTCAGCAATGGCGAGGCGTGAACCTGCGTGCCTGGGCTTTCACGATCATGACGAACCTCTATCGCAACCACCACCGCCATCGCGCGCTGCATCCCGAGGTCGAGTACGAAGAGGCGCTGGCCCTCGTTGCCGAAGACCAGGACGCCGATCCCTTGCAAAGCCGCCGGCTCGAACGCGCGCTGGACCGGCTGTCGGCGGAGAACCGCTCCGTGCTGATGCTCGTGGTGATCGAAGGCTATCGCTATCAGGATGTGGCGGAGATGATGGCCATTCCGATCGGCACGGTGATGTCGCGCCTGTCGCGGGCCCGCCGCCAGCTCGCCGAAGCGATGAAAGCCGACAATGTGATTGCCCTGCGGAGACCGAAATGACGGACGAATTCAACACCGTCTCCGAAGACGAACTGCATGCCTATGTCGACGGCCACCTCAACCAGCCGGAGCGGGGGCGTATCGAAGCCTGGCTGGAACGGCATCCGGCCCGCGCGGAAGAAGTCCGCGAATGGCAGGCCCAGACGGCAGCGCTTAAAGAACATTTCGCACCCTATGCCCGCGACGAAGCGGGCGATCGGCAGCTGCTTTCCGCCCGTCGGCACCAGGGCAAGGCCGTCGCCTCATCCCCCGTCCCCTTACTGCGGCGCATCGCCGCCGGTCTTCTGATCTTCGCCGCAGGAGCCCTTGCGGGCGTCTACACTCCCGGGATTCTCGCCCCGGATCGGCCGCCTGAGACGGCTGAGGGCCCCGACAGCCTGCCCCGCCAGGCGCAATCCGCCTTCCAAGTCTACGCGAGCGAGGTGCGCCATCCGGTCGAGGTCGGCGCCGACCAACGGGTGCATCTCGCGACCTGGCTCGGCAAGCGGCTCGATTATGGACTGAAGATCCCCGATCTTGCGGCGCTCGGATTTTCGCTCGTGGGCGGCAGGCTGATCCCCGTCAACGACACGGCGGGCGCGATGCTGATGTACGAGGATGGCTCCGGCCAGCGGGTAACCGTTCTTCTTGGGCGCAACAGGGACAATCGCGAAACGAGTTTCCGTATTGCGCGCCAGGGCGGCCTAGAAACCTTCTACTGGATCGACGGCGAGATCGGCTATGCTGTCACCGGCGAAGTGCCGCGCGATCTCCTGCAGAAGGTCGCCAACGAATGCTATCGCCAGTTCGAGGGGTCTGAAGCCTCCTAGAGCCTTTCCTGGTTAAATTGAACCATTCTGTTGGCTCAAGCGGAGCGGAATGTTTGCTCGGCTGGCGCGCGGCGTAGCCAACGCTACGGCGAAGCCGGCCGAGCAAACAGGCCGCCCGCTTCAGCCAACCCGAAGGGCCGGGCATCTTTCCGCAAGGATCAGAGGCGATCGCCTCGGCCGTACGTCCGAGTACGACTCTCGGCAATCGCCTCTGCCCTGTCGAAAACCTGCTCCGGCAGAATGTTTCCATTTAACCAGGAAAGGCTCTGGCGCCCCGACTTGACCTAATCTTGTCGCAGCGGATCGTTCTCAAGGACGATGGGCTTGCCATGCGGCGTGGCTTCGGCAGCACGCTGCCAGCTTCGGACCAGCGCCTCGAGTTCCGGACCCGAGGTGATGGAGAGCTTCGCGACCAGGTGGCTGAGCGCCGCCACCCAGCAATCATAATAGTCGCTGCCATCCACCTTTCGGCCGGGCCTATGGAGTTCCGTCGAAAGCGCCTCGGCCCATTCATGCCAGGAAAACACGCCCTGCTCATGCAGCCGGACGGTCATGGCAAAGGCGGCCGCCTGCCAAGGCTCGGCAAAGATTGGATCGCCGTCCGCCGATTTAGGCAGTTCGGCGGAGGCGACCAGCGGAGATGTGGTGTTACACGCGCTCAAGATAGCTCTCCCAGGCATCGATCGAGACAGTGAGCGTCGGATCGGCGCCCTCGCCCCAGATCTCTCCGCCATCAAAGACGACCGTGTAAACCCATTGTGGGTTCTCGCCCCTGCCATGGGCGTTATCGTCCGGGAAAACAAAACTGCCCTGCACCGCTTCCACCACGCCCGTCTTGGCACGGGCATAGCGCGGCAGGCGCGTATGAGTCTCGGGATGGAAATTTTTCGTACGCACGGTTTCCCCGACGACGAAACGCGGTGGCGTTTGCACCGGTCGGTCACAAGGCCCCCCCTTGGCGAGCACGCCCGCGACCATATCGGCCTTCAGCACCCGCTTCGGCTCCCGCCCCTTTTCAAGCATTTGGCCGACATCAAGCTCCGCTTGGGTCACGAAACCGTGGCGCTTCAGAAGCGTTTCCAGCGCACGAGTCCAGATCTCGTAATAGCTCGCCGCAAGATAGGTCGCAGGCGGCAGGCTCTCGCGCGCATGACGGCTCTCATCGATCGTCCAGGCACCAAAGGCACCGCAGGAGAGCGTTATACCGAGGGCCCGCTTCTCCCAATCCGCGTGGAAATAGGGCTCATCCTTTTCCGGTGCGATCGGGCCGAGGCCGTGCTGGCCGCCAAGGTCATGCGGTCCGTTCATCGCGCAGCCTCCGGTGACAAAGCCAACCCGGTCCCAATCATCGCGTCGCGCGTGACAAGAGCGGCCAGTTCCTCCTCTCCGAAGCCTTCCGTGCCGTCGGGCCGTTCGGGGACGACGATGTATCGCAGTTCCGCTGTCGAATCCCAGACGCGGACCTTCTTCTCCGCCGGCAGCTCGAGCCCGAATTCGGCAAGCACGCCGCGCGGATCGATGACGGCGCGCGAGCGATAAGGCGGCGCCTTGTACCAGACGGGCGGCAGGCCGAGCACGGCCCATGGGTAGCAGGAGCAGAGCGTGCAGACGACGAGGTTGTGCGTATCGGGCGCGTTGAAAACGGCGCGCATATGTTCGCCCTGCCGCCCGGTGAAGCCGAGGCTGGCGATCGCGGCAGTGGCGTCGCGCTTCAGCCAGCTGGCAAAGTCCGCATCACTCCAGGCCTTGGCGACGACGCGGGCGCCGTTGCGTGGCCCCACCTTCGTCTCGTAAGTCTCGACGATCGCATCGATTGCCGCCGGGTCGATCAGCCCCTTTTCCGTCAGCACCGTTTCCAGCGCTTTCACACGCGCTTCCATATCGGTGAAACGGTTGTCGTGCTCGTGATGGCCGTGATCGTCTTCATGACCATGATGATGCTCGGCCATTCGGTCGCTCCTCTACCGGAAATCCGATTATTTCTAATGCACTAGGGTGAAGATCGGAATCACTATTTGAAGAATTTTCCGGTCATTGTCTTTACTTCAACATCGGCCAAAGACTGACGACGAGCAGTACGGCCATGGTTATGTTGAACCATTTGAGCCGCGTCGGCTCCGCGAGCCATTGCCGGAGCGCCGACCCGAAGCCTGCCCAGGTCGAGACACTCGGCACGTTGACGAGCGCAAAGACCAGACCGACGACGAAGACGCTCAAGAGATAGCTGTCGCTGCTCGTATAGGTGGCCATCGCCGAGACCGCCATTACCCAGGCTTTCGGATTGATCCACTGGAACGCGGCCGCCTGCAGAAAGGTCATTGGCGCCGCACTCGCCTTGCCCTCGCCAAGCGAGCGCGAGGATCCGATCTTCCAGGCGATCCAGACGAGATAGGCACCCCCGGCGAATTTCAGCGCGGTATGGAGCAACGGCACGGAGTGAAGCAGTGCACCAAGCCCCAGGCCGACCGCGATCAACAGAACGAAGAAACCGCTGCCGATGCCGAGCATATGTGGGATCGTACGGGCAAAACCAAAACTCACGCCCGAGGCAAACAGCATCATGTTGTTCGGACCGGGCGTGATCGATGTCGTGAAGGCGAACAGGAACAGCGCCAGTAGCGTATCCAGTTGCATGCATTTCCTCCTGCAAGCGCGGCGCGGCACGGCCGTAGCGATGCGCCCTATCTCGCTGATTTGACGTGGCATTCTGCCCGAGCCGGAATCCGGCCGCGCAATTTAGGTCAGCCTACCTGACCCAAATGCTAAGACCAGCCATTTCTTGTCATGGTAACAAACCGGATTGAAGAGACCGACTGGCTCACCGGCCGATGGGACGATGCACGGCGCTTTCGCCATCGCAACCCCGACGCACATTTCGGCTCGTAGCGTTGTCGTTCCTTAAACGGCGGTAACGCGTTGCATAAACAAGGTGCTGGCGACTAATATGCGGTGCTCCGACGGAGACCTGACGAAATAGTGTTGATTTGGCGGCAGGCGTACTCTGAAGGAGCACGCGCAATTTGCTCGTGGGATCAAGATGATCGCGCCGTACGAGCTAGACAGCGAGCGTTCGCGGCAGCAATGGGCGTTGAAATGGGGGATGCATCTTCACGCAAGGCAAAGGCATGGCACGGCTTCGCTTGCCTGATCTTCCTGCTCGGTCAGCCGCAAGCCGTTCGTGCTTCTGACTGGTTCGATTGGTATGGCATTACAGGGCCATGCGATGGCGACTGCAGTTTCATGATCTTTGGCGGCAAATTCGTCGAGACGCCGATGGATGAAGTCTTCCTCCAAGGCAACCTGGCTCCGTCCGAATGGAATTTTGGCGACAGCGGATTGCTGGGCATTGCGGCATCCCGAAGGGTCGCAGGCCTTCTCGACAACACATTTCAAGTCGAGGCCGAACTCGGATTGGCAAAGCGTTTTGGCGCAATGGATGAGTATGAGGCATGGGCGGCAGCCTATCTGAGATATGCCTCTTTTCCCTGGAACGACTATCTCTACACCACTGTGGCCGTTTCAACCGGCCTTAATTACGCCAGTGGCATCGCGGAATTCGAGACGGAAAAGTCAGACGATGGCGATGGCAGCCGGCTTCTACATTATTTCGCACCCGAAATTACCTTCGCTGCGCCGGAGGACAAGTCCAAGGAACTGGTGATACGATTCCATCATCGCTCCGGTATCTTTGGCCTGGTGAACGATACCGGCGGTGGTGTGCAGTACCTGACTGTCGGCCTAAGGTTCAGATTTTGAGCAGGCCCGCCCGTCGCTCTCTGGTTATGGTTACAAGCCGGATCAGGCAAGCTTGCGGGGGGGAAGCGTCCGGCAGGCTCGCTTACTTGCGCTTTCGCGTATCCCTCTTCTTTGTAGGTTCGGCAACGGAATTCGCCGCCTCCGCGGCTTCCTTTTCCAGCCTCAGCTCCCTGAGGCGGGCCGTCTTTTTCAGCCGCGCCGCCGCCTCCTGTTCGATGATTGCGCGCGAAGCAAGCGTCGCCTGGTCCGCGCGGTCCGACGGATTTTTCTTTTCATTCTTGAACAGACGATTGGTAGCGGTGTCCTTCATTGCGTTCTCCTTTCCGAGAGCAATAAAAAAGGCCGGGCGAACCCGACCTTCCCTATCATCTCAACCGGCCAGTGCCAGTACATCCGTGGTCAAAGGCTGGGAGATGATAATCCTGTGGGATGCGATGATGAGCACAATCGCGAGCGCACACTTAAAGGGCGCGCAAATTTTCCGCCGACGTCTTGCCCGTACGACGATCCTGCGCAAGCTCATAGCTAACTTTCTGACCATCCTTGAGGGTGGATAGCCCCGCGCGCTCTACCGCCGAGATGTGTACAAACACATCTGCCGCGCCGTCATCAGGCTGGATGAACCCAAAGCCCTTGGTGCTGTTGAACCATTTTACTGTACCAGAAGCCACGTGGCTACCTTTCAATCGCTTATTGAAGAACAACGCCGCATTTCAGCAACGTATTGCTACCGATTTGTCAGGATTTTCGTGACAATGCGCAGCAGCGCAGAAACAAATACCGTCGATCAACATCGTTGGTCAATATGTAGGTCAGGAGTATGTTTCTTACAAGCCAGGATATGATTTTTCTCTTGCCTCTCCATAATTGCCTTAACGGTGACGAGAGTCGTAGTGTGGCTTGAGCCTTGACCCCTCCGGTGGACTTTTTGGGACCGGATTCTAGGGGGAGTTGAACCATTCGCAGGACATCCTCCATGCACGATCCGATTTCCTCCATCACTTTCCCCGATGGACGCAAGGTTCCGGTTCTCGGTCAGGGAACCTGGCGGATGGGCGAGATCCGAACAAAGGCGGCTGACGAAATCCGCAGCCTGCAGCTCGGACTCGACCTCGGCATGACGCTGATCGATACGGCCGAAATGTACGGTGACCGCGGCGCCGAACGGATTGTCGGCGAAGCGGTCGACGGCCGGCGCGACGAAGCATTCATCGTCAGCAAGGTACTGCCCTCCAATGCCAGCCGATCGCGCACGATTGCGGCCTGCGAGCGCAGTCTGCGCAATCTCGGCACCGACCGTATCGACCTCTATCTGCTGCATTGGCGCGGCGGCCATCCGCTCGCCGAAACCGTCGCCGCTTTCGAAGACCTGAAGAAGGCCGGCAAAATCCTCGCCTGGGGCGTTTCGAATTTCGACGTCGACGACATGAAGGAGTTGCAGTCGGTTCCGAACGGCGGCAGCGTCGCGGCAAACCAGGTGCTCTACAATCTCGCCCGCCGCGGCATCGAGTACGACCTGTTGCCCTGGTGCCGGGACCGTGGCGTGCCCGTCATGGCCTATTCGCCGCTCGACGAAGGACGTCTGCTGCACGATGCCGACCTGGTCCATATCGCCAAGGCGCATCAGGCAACTCCCGCCCAGGTCGCTCTCGCGTTTCTCAAGACCCGCTCCGGCGTAATCTCCATACCGAAGACCGGCTCTGCCGAGCGTGCCCGCGAAAACCGCGATGCCATGGATATCCATCTGACCGCGGAAGACCTCGCCGAGATCGACCGGCTCTTCCCGCCGCCAAGGAGGAAAATGCGGCTCGACGTGATTTGATTTAAAGAGTTCGAGGGGTGAGCGGCCCCTCATGCCGCTGCCGCGACCTTCTCCCCGTTTTCATCGGGGAGAAGGAGCAAACCGCAATCACCCAAGTCCCCTCTCCCGCTTGTGGGCTAGGGGCAATACGCCAGCCCAGCAGGTCAATCGAGCACGCGCATTACATTCCCTGCGGCCCGCGGTTCATCGCGGCAATACCGGTGCGGCAGACCTCGATCAGGCCGAGCGGCTTCATGATGGCGATGAATTGCTCGATCTTCGAAGGCTTGCCGGTGATTTCGAAGACGAAGTGATCGATATTGGCGTCGATGACCGAAGCGCGGAAGGCATCGGCAAGCCTGAGTGCCTCCACGCGATGCTCGCCCGAACCGTGCACCTTGACGAGCGCCAGCTCGCGCTCGACCGGTCGGTCATGACCGAGCCCGGCGGCCCGCACGGTGAGATCGACGACGCGATGCACCGGCACGAGCCGTTCGAGCTGGTTCTTGATCTGCTCCAGCACGTGCGGCGTGCCGCGGGTCACGATAGTGATGCGTGACAGATGCGCCTCGTGCTCCGTTTCTGAAACCGTCAGGCTCTCGATGTTATAGCCGCGGCCGGAGAAGAGGCCGATGACACGGGCGAGGACGCCCGGCTCGTTGTCGACGAGGACGGAGAGCGTGTGCGTCTCCGCAAGTTCCGTCTCCTTGGCGATGAAATAGGCGGAGCCGGTCGGCTGAAGATGTGCACTCATTTTTTCTTTCCTACCTTTTCATCAAACGAGTTGGCGGCCCTTGGCGTCGATCGCGTTCGCTACCGCTTCGTCGGTCGCCTCGTCGGGGAGCAGCATTTCGTTATGCGCCTTGCCGGACGGGATCATCGGGAAGCAGTTGGCGAGGTTGGCGACGCGGCAGTCGAAGATCACCGGTGCCGGCGTGTCGATCATCCGCCGGATCGCATCGTCCAGGTCGGCGGGCTTCTCGCAGCGGATCCCGACGCCGCCATAGGCTTCGGCCAGCTTGACGAAATCGGGCATCGCTTCCGTGTAGGAATGCGACAGGCGGTTACCGTGCAGGAGCTGCTGCCATTGCCGGACCATGCCCATGTACTGATTGTTGAGAATGAAGATCTTGACCGGCAGGCCGTACTGAACGGCGCAGGACATCTCCTGGATGCACATCTGGATCGAGGCGTCACCGGCAATGTCGATGACGAGGCTTTCCGGATGCGCCACCTGGACGCCGATCGCGGCCGGAAAGCCGTAGCCCATCGTGCCGAGGCCGCCCGATGTCATCCAGCGGTTCGGCTGCTCGAAGCCGAAGAACTGCGCCGCCCACATCTGGTGCTGGCCGACCTCGGTGGTGATGTAGGTCTCGCGGCCCTTGCTGAGCTCGTAGAGCCGCTGGATCGCATATTGCGGCATGATGACGTCGTCGTTTGGCGTGTAGGCCAGCGAATTACGCGCCCGCCACTTCGCAATTGAGCCCCACCAATCGTTCAGGCGTGCCTTGTCGACCGTCTTTGCGGCGGCCCGCCAGAGCCGGACCATGTCTTCGAGGACGTTCGCGACATCGCCGACGATCGGAACGTCGACGCGGACGTTTTTGTTGATGGAAGACGGATCGATGTCGATGTGGATCTTCTTCGAGTTCGGCGAAAAGGCATTGAGGCGGCCGGTGATCCGATCGTCGAAGCGCGCCCCGATGCAGATCATGATGTCGCAATCATGCATCGCCATGTTGGCCTCGTAGGTGCCGTGCATGCCGAGCATGCCGAGCCAGTTCTTGCCGGAGGCCGGATAGGCGCCGAGGCCCATCAGCGTCGAGGTGATCGGGAAGCCGGTGAGCTCAACCAGTTCGCGCAGGAAATGCGAGGCCTCAGTCCCGGAATTGATGACGCCGCCACCGGAGTAGATGACCGGCTGGCGCGCCGACTTCATCAGCGCGATGGCTTCTTCGATCTTCTTCAGGTCGCCCTGGGTCTTCGGCTGGTAGCTCTTTTGCGTCGGAACGGCTGATGGCGGCGTGTAGGTGCCGGTCGCGAACTGGATGTCCTTCGGAATGTCGACGACGACCGGGCCGGGACGGCCGGACTGGGCGACGCGGAACGCCTCATGGATGATGCGGGCGAGATCGTTGACGTCCTTGACCAGCCAGTTGTGCTTGGTGCAGGGCCGCGTGATGCCGACCGTGTCGCACTCCTGGAAGGCATCAGAACCGATCAGCGGCGTCGGAACCTGACCCGAGATGCAGACGAGCGGGATCGAATCCATCAGCGCGTCCTGGAGCGGCGTCACGGCGTTGGTGGCGCCTGGACCGGAGGTGACCAGCATGACGCCGACCTTGCCGGTGGAGCGGGCATAGCCTTCGGCCATGTGGCCGGCGCCCTGCTCGTGGCGAACGAGAATGTGCTGAATGTCTTCCTGCTGGAAAATCTCGTCATAGATTGGAAGCACGGCGCCACCGGGATAGCCGAAGATGTGTTCGACGCCATTGTCCTTCAGAGCCTGGAGAACGATCTCCGCCCCTGTCATCTGGTTTTCAGTTCCGCTCATTGGCCTGCTTCCGTCCCTTTTGTAAGGTTTGGGGTGATTAGCTTGTTTGAGGACATAAAAAAAGGCCCCATCAGGAGCCTCGTTCAGCGCATGGGTGGCTACCGCCGGATGGTTACACCATCCTGCCCATGCGCCGTCCCACCACAAGAATAACCGCGAAGTTTTTCATGGGCCGATTTGATAAACAGAAATCCGTGACCCGTCAACGCCGATTTGCCGGGTTTCTCCCGCCACACGTTTGTCGTGAACCGAGTGGAAGGGACACCGCAACCACTTATTAAAGCCGCTCCACTATTCTGGAACGCTATTAGTCGAGGTGTGCATTGCCCAACAGTGAAACTCAAGCGCCGATCAGCGCCGGAGAACAGGAACGCCGCGACGGCATGAAGCCGGGAAACCGTTTCCTCGGCCGGGTCGTCGCCTGCAGCGGCTCGCGCGCTACGATCGCGGCGATCGCCGAGCAGGGAGAGACTTCGCTCACCGAACTCTGGTCGGTCGGCCGGCTGATCTCGATCTCGGTCGGCACAAACCGTGTCGTCGCTCTCGTCTGTTCCATGCAGACCGCCGCCGAAGAATGGAGCGAGGAGACCAACATCACTTTTCGCATCGAAGTCGAATTGATGGGCGAAGTCTTCAAGGGCCCCGACGGACGCGAAGAGTTCTCAGCCGGCATCAGCCGCTATCCCTATCTTGGCGCGATCGCGCATCGGATCCGAGCCAGCGACCTGGCACGCATCTATGATTCCCGGCAGTTGGACAGTTGCGTTATCGGTAAGCTGACGCAGGACGAAAGCCTCGATGCCACCATCCACGTGCCTTCGATGCTCGCCAAGCATTTCGCCATCGTTGGCACGACAGGCGTCGGCAAGTCGACGGCAGTCACCCTGCTCCTCAACAAGGCGATCGCCGCCGATCCGAAGCTGCGCGTCTTGATCCTCGATCCGCATAATGAGTTCGCCGCTGCCTTCCCGGAGAACGCGGTGGTCATCGAGACCGACACGCTCGACCTGCCCTTCTGGCTCTTCCGCCTGGAGGAATTCGCCGAAGTGATCTTTCGCGGACGGCCGCCGGCGGCGGAAGAGCTCGACATCCTGCGCGACGTGATCCCGGATGCGAAGAAAGCCTTCAAGGGCGGAGAGACCGGCCTGATGCGCCGCCAGACCGAGAAAAGCTCGATCACGGCCGACACGCCGGTCCCTTACCGCATCGCCGATCTCCTGGCGATGATCGACGAGCGCATCGGCCGGCTCGAGGGCCGCACCGACAAGCCGCACCTGCGCTCGCTGAAGGTCAAGATTGTCTCGGCAATCAACGATCCGCGCTATCATTTCATGTTCTCGTCGAACACGATCACCGACACGATCCAGGATACGATCGCCAAGATCTTCCGCATACCCGGCGAAGGCAAGCCGATCGCCACCTTCGAACTCGCCGGCATCCCTTCCGAGGTTGTCAATTCCGTCGCTTCGGTGCTCTGCCGCATGGCGTTTGAAATTGGCCTCTGGAGCAATGGCGGCATCCATATGCTGGTCGTGTGCGAGGAGGCGCATCGTTACGTGCCGGCCGACCCGACGCTCGGTTTCCTGCCGACGCGCCAGGCGATCGCCCGCATCGCCAAGGAAGGTCGAAAATACGGCGTGTCACTCGGCATCATCACGCAGCGCCCCGGCGAGCTCGACCCGACCATCCTGTCGCAGTGCTCGACCGTTTTCGCCATGCGGCTGGCCAATGACCGCGATCAGGAAATCATCCGCTCGGCGATTTCCAATTCGTCGATTTCGACCACCAGCTTCATCTCCTCGATCGGCAATGGCGAGGCGATCGCCTTCGGCGAGGCCGTGGCGGTGCCGATGCGCATGCGCTTCAGCCGGGTCGAAGAGGAGCGGCTCCCCCGTGCTCACGGCATCATCGACAAGGTTGACGAGGATGCGCCGCCGGTCGTCGACCTTCGTTCGATCGTCAGCCGCATGCGCGCCATGAACGGACCGGATATTACGAGCTTCCAGCAAAGCTACCTCGCCGCACAAGGCAGCCCGGCGCCGCTCCACGAGGATGATGCCGCCGATGCCCTCGACAACGCCGAGCCTGCCGAGTTCGGCTACGATCCGCCGGAGCGCGCACTCGAATCCTATCGCCCGGACATGTTGCCGCGCAGGCCGGAGCCGACCGATCCGCAACTCGACCGCTTCAATCAGATCCGCGAGCAGATCCTGTCCGGGCAGGCGGAAAGAGACGCCGCGCGATCGCTGCACATGCCGGCACAGCTGGAACGTGGCTTCACGGCGCCCCCAACCGAACCGCATCGCCCGGGATCATTGCGCGAAAGCCTGTTGAAGCGCCCTCTCGGCAGCATCATCCGCAAATAACAGCGATCTCCACGGATCGGATTTCGACCTCCGACGTTGTTGCATAGACGCCTGGCGTGACCAACACGACGGAGGATCTCATGGACGACCGCGAGGCCTGGGAACTGGAACGCAGGCTGTGGCTCGAAGGAGCCGGAGCATACCAGCACCTGCTCGATGACGAATGCCTGATGGCCTTTGCGCCGGTGGGCATCCTCGTTGGGGTGGAAATCATCCGGGCTCTTGATGGCGCCCCGCGATGGAAGAATGTCGAGATGACGGAGCAGAGGAGCGCTCGGCCCAACGATAGCGTCCTGGTGCTCGCCTATCGGGCCGAGGCCCGACGCGAACCCGATGTCTTCTATGCGGCCTATTGCACGTCGACCTATGCACGAACCGGCGAGGACTGGCGCCTCATTCAGCATCAACAGGCGTCGATCACGCCATCGCAACAGGAGGAGGCGATGGACGACGTCCTTCGGAGCTTTTTCGCACGCTATGAAAGCATGGCAAATCGGGTGCTCGCCAGGAAAATGGATGTAGGCGATACGACCTTTGCCTTCGCATCGGATTTTATCGCGGCTTCGCCGGTGGGCGTCATGGCCGGAAAGAACGACGAGAGCCTGAAAACGTCGATGGAGAAGGGCTATGCCCGTTACCGGGCGATTGGCACCAGGGAGCTCAAGATCCGCGACCTCAAGATCACGCCGATCGATGCGCTGCATTTCCTCGTCCGGGTCGACTGGCGTTCGGTCTATGAGCGGGATAAGAAGCCGGATGTCACAATCGATTTCGAGGTCCACTATTTCGTTCAGCTGCGCAATGGCGAGCCGAAAATCTTCGGCTGGGTGAGCGGTGACGAGGAGGCGGTGCTCCGGGAACATGGGATAGGTTGAGAAAAACCGCCCGCTATAAAACTTCATCTGGTTGCGCAATCCGCTGCCAGCTGTCATCGAGTTGGTTGCGGAACCAGGTCATCTGCCGCTTGGCATATTGCCGTGTCGCCGCTGCTCCCGTCGCGATCACCTCTGCCTCATTCATTTTGCCCTTCAGCATCGCGGCGATCTGCTGCACGCCGATCGCCTTCATCACCGGCATGTCCGGCGGGAGCTTCAGACCGAGGAGCGCCCGCACCTCTTCCACGGCGCCGCTTGCAAGCATCATCTCGAAGCGCCGGTCAATGCGGCTGTGGAGAAGCGTACGGTCCGGCAGGACGACGATCTTCTGCGCTCGGGTCGGATCGACGATCACCGGGCCGCGGCTCTGCTGATAGAGACGAATGGGCTTGCCGGTCGCCTCGACGACCTCGAGCGCCCGCACGATCCGCTGACCGTCGCCGGGCCGCAACTGTTCTGCCGTCTGCGGGTCGCGCCGCTCAAGCTCGGCGTGGAGGGCCGCCGCCCCCTCTAGCTTTAACCGCTCTCGCAACCCCTCGCGGATCTTCGCAGGAATCTCGGGCATGTCCGACAGGCCGCCGGTCAGGGCCTTGAAATAGAGACCGGTTCCGCCGACGAAGACGGGCAACCGGCCCTCGCCGCGCAGCTTGGCGTTCAGCGCCTCGGCGTCCCGCAGCCAGGCGCCGGTCGAATAGAGCCGCCCCGCGGGCACATGGCCGTAGAGAAAATGCTCGATGCCGCCCATCTCGGTCTCATCCGGACGCGCGGTCAGCACCTTCAGGGTGTCGTAGACCTGCATGCTGTCGGCATTGACCACCACCCCGCCGTGCCGCTTAGCCAGCGCCACCGCAAGCGCGGACTTGCCGCTGGCGGTTGGCCCGGTTATCAGGATCGCATCCATATCTCGATCAAGGTTTTTCATCATGGCTCTCGTTGCCACGCTTATCGCCAATCCGTCAAATCCTGTCCTGACGCCCGCGCTGGCGGAGGCGGCGGCCGAAGCCATCCAGGCGTCCGGGCTCTACTGGCTGGCCGACGGCATTGCCTGCGACCTCGCGCTCAAGGACGGCACCGATCCACATGAGGCCGAAGCGCGGCTGCGGGCTTCAGTGGATGGAGCGGCCGTTGACGTCGCCGTGCAGGATGCCGAAACCCGCCGCAAGAAGTTTCTGATCGCAGACATGGATTCGACCATGATCGGACAGGAATGCATCGACGAACTCGCCGCCGAAGTCGGTCTCAAGGAAAAAGTCGCGGCGATCACCGCCCGTGCCATGAATGGCGAGATCGCCTTCGAGCCGGCGCTGATAGAGCGCGTGGCGCTTCTGAAAGGCCTCCCCGCCACGGTTATCGCCGAGGTGATCGCCAAGCGCATCACGCTCACCCCCGGTGGGCGCGAGTTGATTGCCACCATGAAGGCGAAGGGCCACTACACGGCGCTCGTTTCCGGCGGCTTCACCGTCTTCACCGGTCCGATCGCCGAAAAGCTCGGCTTTGACGAAAATCGTGCCAACGAACTCCTGGAAGAGGACGGAGCCCTGACCGGCGAAGTCGCCCGTCCGATCCTCGGCAAGCAGGCCAAGGTCGACGCGCTTATCGAGATTTCCGAACGGCTCGGCATCTCGACGGCGGATACCATTGCTGTCGGCGACGGAGCCAACGATCTCGGCATGTTGCAGCTTGCCGGCAGCGGCGTGGCGCTGCACGCCAAGCCGGTCGTTGCCGAACAGGCGAAGATCCGCATCGATCATGGCGATCTCTCCGCCCTTCTCTATCTCCAGGGTTATCGCAAGTCGGATTTCGCGAGGTGATCATCCGCGAGACCGAGCGTCTGAGAATCCGCAGCTGGTGCGAGGGCGACCGCGATCTCTTCGCCGAGATCAACAGTGATCCGAAGGTAATGGAGTTTTTTCCGCTTCGACGCAGCCGCTCGGAGTCCGACGCACTGTTCGACCGCAACGCTCGGAGGATCGGCGAGACCGGTTTCGGGTTCTTCGCTCTTGCGCTGCGTGACAGCGACTTGCCGATCGGCTTCTGCGGCCTGGCGCGGACCGATCTTGAGCCGCATCTGCCCGACGGCACGATCGAGATCGGCTGGCGCCTCGCCGTCTCCCATTGGGGCAAGGGCTACGTGACCGAGGCGGCGCTGGCGCTTCTCGAGCACGGTTTCGGCGAAAGGAGGCTGAGCGAGATCGTCTCCTTCGCGGTGGCGAAAAATATCCGCTCGACGGCCGTGATGAAGCGAATAGGCATGCGGCCGGACCCTCTGCGCGACTTCGATCATCCAACCGTGCCCGACACGCATGCGCATCTGAAGCGTCACGTGCTTTATGCGATCACAGACAAGGAGTGGAAGCGCCGAGCGTAGACGGAGACTCCCGCGCCGACGTGCCGTGATTGACGCACAGCGCCACGCTTTTCTCGGACTTGCAAGCTTGCCAGCTCTTCACCGATGTCCAGGGTCGACTTTCGCCTGGCTACTCCATCCGCACCGTAACGAAGCGCAGCTCGCCGGTCTTGTTGGCGATCATCAGCAATGCGTTGCGGCGGCCGTCGGACTTCAGTGCCTCGACGCGCGATGTGACGTCCTCCGGTTTGTCCATAGCCTCCTGGCCGACTTCGACGATGACGTCACCCGCCTCGACGCGGCGCTCGGCCGCCGGCGAATTCGGCTGGACTTCGGTCACGACGACGCCGTTGACGTTTTCGGCAATGCCGAAGCTCTTGCGGCGATCGGCGTCGAGCACGGCGAGTTTCATGCCGAGTATGACGTCCGTCGCCGGTAGTGTGGCGGCGGGCGGTTCGCTTGGCTTGACGCTCTCACCCTTCAGTTCCCCGCTGCCCCCCGCGCGCGCCAGGTGTTCGCCATCCTCAAGCCGGCCAAGCGTCACGCGCACCGTCTGCTCCTTGCCGTCCCGGATGATCACCACCTCGACCGCCTTGCCGACAGGGCTTTCTCCGACCGCGCGCATGAGATCGCGCATTTCTCCGACCTCGTTGCCATCGAAGCGGATGATGATGTCGCCCGCCTTGATTTCGCCATGCGCAATCGGGCCGCCCTCGATGATGCCGGAAACCAGCGCCCCCCGGGGCGCCTCCATCTTCAGGCTTTCGGCGATGTCGTCGGTGACCGGCTGAATCCGCACGCCAAGCCAACCGCGCCGCGTCTCGCCGAACTCCTTGAGCTGGTTGACGACGTTCATCGCAAGCTCGGTGGGCACTGCAAAGCCGATGCCGACCGACATGCCGGTTTGCGAAAGGATCGCCGTGTTGATGCCGATCACCTCGCCCTGCATGTTGAACAGCGGTCCGCCGGAATTGCCGCGGTTGATTGCGGCATCGGTCTGGATGAAGCTGTCATAGGGTCCGGCATTGATGTTACGGCCGCGCGCCGAAACCACGCCGACCGAGACGGATACGCCGAGGCCGAAGGGGTTGCCGACGACCATCACCCAATCGCCGATCCTGATCTTTCGTGAATCGCCGAAGGACACCGCCGTGAGCGGCTTCTTCGGTTCGACCTTGAGCACCGCCAGATCGGTCTTGGTATCGGTGCCGACGAGCTTCGCCTTCAGCCTGGTTCCGTCGGAGAGGTTGATCTCGATATCGTCGGCATCTTGGATCACATGGTTGTTGGTGACAACGTAGCCGGACGGGTCGATGATAAAGCCGGACCCCAACGAGTTGACCGTGCGAGGGCGTCCGCCCTCGCCTTGGCCCTTGAAGAATTCGTCGAAGAACTCCTGGTGCGGCGATCCCTCCGGCACCTGAGGCATCGGCGCATTGTCATCCTCGCCCTTGACGTTCTGCGAGATGGAGATGTTGACCACGGCGTCGAGCAGGCTTTCGGCAAGATCGGCGACCGAGGGTGGGCCGGCGGCCGGCCGCGGCAGCGCCGTCTCGGCAAGAGCCGTATTGGAAAAGAGCAGTGCCGTCGCAGCCGCCAGCATCAGGCCGCGGAAGATTTCAGGTCGTTTCGACAAGTCGCTGTGCTCCTCATTCCATCACGCCGACCATGGCTTTCGGTGGTCCGCGATCACTGCGCAATCCGTTCCATCCGTTTCGGCGAATTATACCACTGCCGCAAGGCGTTGCGGCGGCTACTTTGCGCAGCAAACGATCGTCTTCTGAAGATACGGCGGATTTCCGGAGCGTCCAGACACGATTTCCTGATCTTTGACAGATCAGGTGGTGATTTCGTGGCCGTGTTCCTTCAGCGCCTGCACCGCCTTCTCGAGATCGGAGCCGGCAACGAAGATGTAATCGGTGCTGAAGGTCGAATTGGCGAAAACGCCCACACTGGCTGCCGAGAGCGGGCGAAGCACCGAAGACAGGACACCCGGCACGTCGAAGCTGAAATGCTGCTCTATGCGGAAACAGCGCCAGCCAAGCGAACTTTGAACGCTCGAAGGGACGCGGGCGGCGCGGCAAACAAGTGTCATTTCCTCGCGCGAACTCGAAACTGTCCAGAACCCCGGGCCGGGCAGCCACTCCGGAATAGCGGACCCGATGTTCAGGCGGGTAATCGCATATTCGGCATCGACCAACCGGATCAGCAGTCTATGTGTCATTTCGCATTACCCTCGAAGCAACCAAACAAGTCCGACGCCAACGGCCACAGATGTGAGTCCGGCGAGGCGCAGCTGATGCTCCGGGACATACGGCAAACGCTTCGCCAATTCCACAAGAACCAAAGGGGCCAGTGCGTACACCAGCCCCTCGATGATCAGGAAGAATGCAAAGCCGGTCAGAAGATCGGACATTGCCCGCTCAATCTGCGGTCGCAGGTGCCGCCGGCACGGTTGGCGACAGCGGCGGCGTTGCCCCGTCCGCGCTGTTGAAATAACGGAAGAATTCCGAATGGGGCGACAGCACCACGGTTGTATCCGGATTTCCGATCGCCTGGGCATAGGCCGCCATCGAGCGGTAGAACTCGAAGAAGCCGGGATCGCGTGTAAAGGCGTCGGCAAATATTCCCGTCCGCTCGGCTTCGCCCTCGCCTCGAAGAATTTCCGAATCACGCTGGGCTTCCGCGACGATCTCGACCACCTGGCGGTCGGCAATCGCGCGGCGTCGCTGGCCCGCTTCATTGCCGCGGGCGCGGATCAGTTCGGCTTCAGCCAGGCGCTCCGCCTTCATCCGCTCGAAGGTCTGTTGCGACACTTCCTGGGTCAGGTCGGTGCGGCGGATGCGAACGTCCTCGATATTGAGACCCAGCGATTCGGCGTCTGCCCGAAGATCGGTACGGACCTCGCGCATCATCGATGCGCGCTCGTCCGATAGCGCCGCCTCGAAGCCCCTCAGGCCGTAGACGCGGCGCAGCGACGCATCGAGACGCGTGCGAAGGCGCGCTTCGGCAGATTCCCGGTCGCCGGAAACCGTTTCGCGGAAACGGCGAGGGTCGGCGATCCTGTAGACCACGAAGGCGTCCACCTCGTAGAACTTGCCGCCGGAAACCTGCACACGGATATTGTCGAGGTCGAAGCGAAGTGCCTGGTCCTCGACATACTGCACGCGGTCGGCATCCATGAAGGCGAAGGGAAGCTTGAAATAAAGGCCCGGCTCGGTCTTCACGTCGCGGATTTCGCCGAAACGAACGACGATCGCCTGCTGGCGCTCATTGACCACGAACACCGACGAGTAGACGACGACCAGTACCGCTGCGACAACGATGAGGATGATTGAACTGCGATTGTTTATCATTGGGTACCTCCCGACTGCGAGGGTCTACCGATTTCGTTGAGCGGCAGATAGGGCAGCACGCCCTGGCCGTTCTTCTCATCGAGAATGACCTTCTTCGACTTGCCGAGAACATCCTGCATGGTTTCGAGATAAAGCCGCCTGCGCGTGACTTCCGGCGCCTTGGAATAGGCGTCATAGACCGAAATGAACCGCTGCGCCTCACCCTGGGCTTCCTTGACGACGCGGTCCTTGTAGGCGGCCGCCTCTTCACGGATCTGCGCTCCCTGACCTCGCGCCTTGCCGAGTATCTGGTTGGCATACTGATTGGCTTCCTCGAGGAAACGATCCTCGTCCTGCTCGGCGCGCTGCACCTCGTCGAATGCGTCGGCCACTTCGCGTGGCGGCGCCGCGTCCTCGATCGCAACCGTGTTCACCGAGATGCCGGCACCATAGGTATCCATGGTCGCCTGGATCGTGTTCTTGACGTCGGCAGCGATCGCCTGACGGTTGTCGCGGAAGATGTCCTGCGCCGGGCGACGGCCAACGACCTCGCGCATGGCGCTTTCGGCCACCTGCTGCAACGTGTCGGCCGGGTTCTCGACGTTGAAGAGATAGGATTTCGGATCGGTGACCGAGAACAGTACGGAGAACTGCACATTGACGATATTCTGGTCGCCGGACAGCATCAGGCCCGCGCTCGACTGGGCGCCGACGCGGCTGCCGATATTGAGCTGCTGCTCCGTCACCTTGACGATCTCGACGGTCTCGAGCGGCCAGAAGTGATAGTGCAGGCCGGGCATGGAGATTTCCTCCTTCGGCTTGCCGAACCGCATTTCGACGCCGCGTTCATCCGGTTGGACGGTGTAGATCGAATTGAGCAGCAGGAAGCCGACGATCAACAGACCGACGATGACGAAGACGCCGCCGTTGAAGCCGCCCGGAACCACGTTCTTCAACTGATCCTGGCCGCGACGGATGATCTCTTCCAGATCCGGCGGCCCGCCTCGGCCGCCGCGCGGCTTATTTCCCTGACCCCATGGCCCTTGATTGCCGCCGCCGCCCCAAGGGCCGCCGCCGCCATTCTGATTGCTCCAGGGCATCAAAACCTCTCTTCAAAGAAAATTCTCTCGCTCAACGCCCCGCAGATTTGCGGCCGGTCGCGACGTGATCCCGTTATAGGTATCATGTGCATTGCTTTCAACGCGATACGGGCGAGTTCACGGTAAATGGCTAAAAATAGTTGACGGCTTCTCGACGCGACCGGAAAGGAACGAAGCGGGGATGCTCCGCCGCTGAGACTTCTGCTATTTTGACAGCGTTTCGCGTCGCCGCCACGTGACAAAATGCATCGCATGGCTGTCCTTCTCGCCACGCGGCAGGTCCTCTTCGAATACCTTCTCGAAAGACCGAGGATCGATCGGCGGGAAACGCGTATCGCCCTCCACCTCCGCCTGCACCTCCGTCACGTGCAGCACGTCGGCGAGATCGACCGACTGCCGGTAAATCTCACCCCCGCCGATGATACAGATCTCGTCGGCATCGAGCGCCGCGGCATGCGTCCGCGCCCTCTCGAGCGCTTCCGGAACTGACGAGACAGTCTCGGCTCCGGCAGCCGTGAAACTGGGGTCACGGCTGATGACGATGTTCGGCCGGCCGGGTAGCGGACGACCGAGCGACACCCAGGTCTTGCGTCCCATGATAACCGGCTTGCCGATCGTCAACGCCTTGAAACGCTTCAGATCCGTTGAAAGCCGCCACGGCAGGTCGCCCTCGCGTCCGATCACGCCATTGGTCGCGACCGCAACGACGATGGCGATCTTCGGTTCCGGTCTTGCATCAGTCATGGAAGCCACTCGGTTTGCTGTCGATTTCGCGGGCCCGCAGAAGCGCCGGGCGATCGGTGACGACGCGAATGTAATGATCGATGACGTCGCTTTCCGGCAGGATCTTGCGCATCCATTGCAGAGCGCTTGCGAGCAGCAGGTCGGCCGCACTCATCCTCTCGCCAATGAGATAGGGTTGGCGCGTCAAGACATCGATCACATGCGCGCACATCTCGGTGTAAAGGCGCGCCAGCGCCGGGTTGTTGACGGTCACGCCGGAAATATGCGCAAGCGCCGTCGGCTCCATCACGCCGGCATAATAGGCGAGCCAAGACAGGTAGGCGCCGCGATCCTGGTGACCGGGCGGTCGCCCAAGGCTGCAGTCCGGGTAGAGATCGGTCAGATATTGCGCCACCGCGGCCGACTCCCAGACCAGTGTCCCGTCGTGCAGGAGGGCCGGCACCTGCTTGTGCGGATGCGGATTGTTCTCGTCCGGCCCGCCGGAGCCGTCCCAGCGGCGAATATTGACGTAGCGAATTTCGTATTCGGCCCCGAGTTCCTCGAGCAGCCAGATGATCCGCGACGAGCGCGACAAGGGTGCATGGATCAGCGTCAGCATCAAAACCTCCCGTCCCCGCCGGTCGTCGCCGGCTTTTTCGGAGCATGGCCGGGTCGATCAGGCGGCCCCATGCTTCGCTTATTCGCAGAACATATGGGCCGCGCTCGACAAATCCAGTCCGGATGCCACCTGTCACGTTCGCGTCGTGATCAGACCGCGACGGGCGCCTTTATATGTGAATCGGCTTCGTAGCCAACGAGCGTAAAGTCTTCGAACTTGAAGGAAAATATGTCCTTCACCGCCGCATTGATCTCCAACTTCGGCAGCGCCTTCGGCGTTCTCGTCAGTTGCACCCGCACCTGTTCGAAGTGGTTATGGTAGATATGCGCGTCGCCGAGGGTGTGCACGAAGTCGCCGGGTTTCAGCCCCGTCACCTGTGCCACCATCATCGTCAGCAGCGCATAGGACGCGATATTGAAGGGCACGCCCAGGAAGATGTCGCCGGAGCGCTGATAGAGCTGGCAGGAGAGCTTGCCGTCCGCCACGTAGAACTGGAAAAGGCAGTGGCAGGGCGGCAGCGCCATCTCGTCGACGAGCGCCGGGTTCCAGGCCGAGACGATGTGCCGGCGGGAATTCGGATTGGTTTTCAGGCCCTCGATCAGCCCGGCGATCTGGTCGATGTGGCCGCCGGCCGGCGTCGGCCAGGACCGCCACTGGTAGCCGTAGACCGGACCGAGTTCGCCCCGTTCATCCGCCCATTCGTCCCAGATGCTGACGCCGTTTTCCTTGAGGTAGGCGATATTCGTTTCGCCCTTCAGGAACCAAAGGAGTTCGTGAATGATCGAACGCAGGTGCAGCTTCTTGGTCGTCAGCACCGGAAAGCCTTCCGAGAGATCGAAGCGCATCTGATAGCCGAAAACAGAACGCGTGCCGGTGCCCGTCCGGTCGCCGCGGTCGGTTCCATTGCTCATCACGTGGTCGAGAAGCTCGAGATACTGCCGCATGGTCCTTCGCACCGCCGATTCGTTCGTGTCTTGAAAATAGGACGAAGCCACCGGGGAACCAATGGCGCGGCGACGTTTTCCCGCAATTTGGCGTTACATGGGATGTGGCGCTGTGCGAAGGCCCGCGAAACAGCCGGTAGCCTTACGTGTTGGGAGGACCAACGCTCGGAGCTTACGCTTGATAGCCACACCTCAGCTCGTCTTCGTCTTCGGCACATTGAAGAAAGGCTTCCCACTGCACAGGCGCGGCCTGGCCCATGCCAACTTCATTGGGCTTTATCGCACCGCCGCGAGCTACCCGATGCTAATCGCCGGCCCGTGGTTCGCCCCGATGATGTTTTTTGAGCCGGGCCGTGGCTTGCGTGTCAGCGGCGAACTCTATCAGGTCGACCCCGCTACGCTCGAGCGTCTCGATCGCATGGAGTCCATCGGCAGGCCGGGCAATTTCCGGCGGCGTATACGCATCGTGCCGAGGCGGCCGGGCCGCAGTTGCCGGGCCCTCGCCTATTTCAAGGCGAGGTTTCTGGCTGCCTCGGTCCACAGCGGATATCTGCGATCCTATGAAGACAGACACTTCGTGCCGCCATGGCGTCGTGAAGCTCCTTAACGTCCGTGCGCCGGACGCGCGCCTGTTCCGACAAACCGCCTATTTCGCAGGCCGCCGGTTACCGGCATGGTCCTGGTATTGCTCTGTCTTCGTCGCGTTCTGGTCGAGGCCCCGCGCTCCTGAGTGTTGTGCCTTGTCGCGGTTGGACAGGACATCGTTCTCGCCGAGCATCCCTTCTTTCAGGTCTGTCCGGGCGCCGCTGCCGGCGCCCTTTCCCTTATCCGGTTTTCCCATGTTCTTGCGACTGGCATTGGCCATGGCCATCTCCTTTCGCCGTAAAAACTTTCGAATTTGTCGAACCCGGCGATCTATCGGCCGGTGTCCTTGTGGTGCCTGCTTTCCTGGTTTTCTCCTCTCAGGATGCTGCGGTCATTCTCCTCGCGCGCATCCGCATGCGCCGTGTCGAGCTTGTGCCCCTTGCGCTCGGCCCTGCGCAAGGCATCGGAACGTTTGAGCTCCGCTTCGGCATCGAGGTCCTTGCCGGCATTCGATGTGTTCTCGCGGGCTTGAATGATACGTTGCTGCTGTTCGTGCGTCTTCCTGCCGACCATGATCAGATCTCCTGATTGCTCATTTGTTCGTTCGGCCGCGGTGGCCAGGATTCGCGCCGCCTTGGGGCGTCGGGTCATTCGCCACATCGCCTTCGGTCGTGTTGTCTCGCTTGAGGCTTTCGTATTCCGATGGTCCGCGAATGCCCTTGGACTGACCGATTCCGGGATCCTGCTTGAGGTCCTTGTCGCTCGGCCGCTGTGTTTTCGGATGCTTGGAAGATGTCATCAGCGTGCCCTTCCCTTCCTGCCGATCTTGCCGCACCAACGAGGTCGTGGCCCGGTCTCCCTTCTTAACCGGAGCCGGCAGCGAATGTTCCGAGAATGGCGCGCCTCGCAGAAACGAACACGGAAGCGTTTCCGTCCACTTGCGATTAGAGCTCTGAGGAGAACGGGGATTGAAAGGGTGACGATGCGCGAGCTCGGTGTCGACGTCTCGACAAAACCCTGCACGAGACGAGTGCCTGGCTCCGGAGGATCTTCGCCATGCCGCAGGGTAGGCGCCCGAGCAAGGGGGTGGGTAATGCCCCATCCCCTTGCCTCTTCCGATCACTCTTTTCGAGCATGTCAAGCAATTTGGAGGCGGCCGCGGACGGCGAGAACTATCGCCCTCATTTCCCTTTCCCCACCCCTTTTCTTGGGCGTCGGAAAGACCTATATGACAGAAGCCGTCTTCGGGCGGCTATGGCAATAAACGGGCGATGCAATAAACCCATTGGACCCGGGGGCGGTACCCGGCGCCTCCACCAAAAACCGGTCGGCTGGACCGGCTTTTGATGGGGGCGAAATAGGATCGACAAGGGCGTAAAGATCGACTTTTTGCTCGGCATTGTACCACCGTTATCGGGCTAAACTTATAGTTGCAAACGACAACTATGCTGAAGCACGTCTCGCTGCCTAACGGCGGTGCGGCACTTCAAATCAAGCCCTTCCGGGTAGCACCGTAAGGCGGGGTCCGAAGGCACCTGGCAACAGAAGCCTTCACCTTCTCCCCCGTGCTGAAATGGTCTATAGATGCCTCGATAATTGACTCGTCACAGACAGACGGGCAATGAGACGAGAAACGGCTAGGGCATTCGCCCTTACGCCGACAGCCCGAACAGGGCATTGAATTGCTGTATGAAACGCGATTTCGATCCGAGCCATCATGCGGTACAGTGAGTTTGAAGAGAGACGGGGATCACATGGGCCAGGACCACATCCGCTACGACATTCTGGCGCAGGACGCGCTTCGCGGCGTCATCCGCAAGGTGCTGACCGAAGTTGCCGCTACCGGCCACTTGCCTGGTGACCACCATTTCTTCATCACCTTCCTGACCGGGGCTCCCGGCGTACGCATCTCCCAGCACCTGAAGGCGAAGTACCCGGAACAGATGACGATCGTCGTCCAGCATCAGTTCTGGGATCTGAAGGTTTCCGAGACCGGTTTCGAAATCGGCCTCTCCTTCTCCGATACGCCGGAGAAGCTGGTGATTCCCTTTAATGCGGTCCGTGGTTTCTACGATCCATCCGTAAATTTCGAGCTCGAGTTTGATGTCGCCGCCGGCGAGGAAGACGAGTCGGAATCGGCGGAGATCACCGCTTACCCGGTCAGCGAAGCCGATGAGCCGACTTCGCAGAAGGGCCCCGAAAAGCCGGGCGACAGCCCGAAGGGCGGCGGCGGCTCGGTCGTCTCGCTCGATTCCTTCCGCAAGAAGAACTGATCACTGGAGCGTCGTAATGACCGGCGACGTCGTCAATCTGCGTCAGTTCCGCAAGCGCCAGGCCCGGGCCGAGCGCGAGAAGCAGGCCGAACAGAACCGGCTTTCATTCGGCCGAACGAAAGCGGAGAAGTCCCTCACGACGGCGTTGAACGAAAAGGCATCGAAGACGCTTGATCAGGGCCGCTTGGAGGCGCACCGGCCTGTCTCGGACGGGGACGAGGACTGACCCGCCCGAACGGAAAAGCGATTCTCCCACAAGGGCTTGGAAACGTTTCCGGAATCGGTTTGCCAACGCGCTCAATCGACTTGTGAGGCCAGGGGATGATCGCCAAGCATTCGGCGACACTGCACGGACACCGCACCAGTTTCACGCTTGAGGAACCCTTTTGGCAGGAACTGAAGTCGATCGCCAAAAGCCGCGGCCTGCCGCTCGCGCGATTGATCGCGGAGATCGACGACGGCCGCGACCCCGAGGGAAACCTGTCCTCTGCATTGCGGCTTCACGTGCTCGCTTGGATCAAGGCCCAGGCAAAAGCCGCGGACGCCCTTTGAACTGCCGGGCTTCGGTCGCCTGCAAGCTCCATTCTTAGACCTACCGCACCGTGATGTCGGGCAGCATGTCGAAGTTCAGCCCCTGCCCCGCTGGCGGACCTGCGTTCTGCCTGGCGGGGGGTAGCTCATTGCGCTGAACGTCCTGGGCCGGCGCTCCTTGAGGCGGCGCAGCGCGCGGCGGGAGTTGCCGCAAGCGCTGGCGTTCCTCTTCGGCCATCCGGCGCGCGGCTGCTGCCTCGGCCTTCATCCGCGCCGCTTCCACCGCCGCGGCCTGGCGTCGGCGTTCTTCAATTATCGTCCGCCGCCGCTGGAGCTCGCGCTCGGCCGCCCGTGCCCTGTAAAGCGCGACCTCGCGGCGCAGGCGCTGCTTTTCAAGAACGTTCGCCTGCAGTATCTCCACCCGCCGGCGCTCCCGTTCGTAAGCACGAAGCGACAGGAAATTGGCAAGGTCGGTGACATCCACGCTGACACCCGGCGCCGCAAGGAGCCCGGCATAGCCGAAACGCACGCGCGGCTCGGCGCCGGCAAGGGTCTCTTCGCCTGGCCGGAAGGTAAGGTCGATCGCGCCACTCATGCGTTCGGCCGGAAGGTCGAAGGAGACTTCTCCGGAGAAGGCGGCGTTGCCGTCCGCAGCGGTTACGTTCTGCGCCCTGACGGTCCCACCGGCGATGCTGAAAGGCACCTTGACCGCACCGACGACCGATTGCCCGCCGAAAAGAATGTCTTCAGCGGCTTTGCGGATGGCGTCCGGCGAGATCTCGGTTTTCATCGCGTCGGCCGCTGCCATCAACTGCGGCAGCGCCGCCGTGTTGATGCCATTGAGCGTCACGCCATTGAACGTCGCCGTTCCCGAACCACTGACCGAACTTGCCATCGCCTTCGGCGTGGCACCTGAAGCTTCCATCGCGACGGAAAGGTCGAAACGACCGGTCGCCACGGGCCCGTTCTGCCGCGCCCAGCCGACAGCAGCCAGATCGCCGCCCTTCAGGTCGAAGCGCGAGCGCAGGAAACCCGAGCCGTTTGCATTGCCCACTTGCAGCCGCCCCTCGAGCTTGCCCCCCAGCCAGTCTCCCGCCGCATCGGTCAAGGCGAACTCATCGCCCTTCCATGCGAGCTTTCCGCTGAAACCGGCAACGTCACCATAGAGGCCGGGCCAAAACCGCTTCGCCGTGAGGTCGATGGCGACATCGAGACCGGTCCAGGCGGGCGGTGCCAGCGGCGCCGTCGACAATCCGCCGACCGAGGCGTCGTGAACCTGTCCGAGAATCCCTTCGCCCAGCCAGCCGAGATCGAGCATATCGAGCGCCAGTTCGCCTCGCGCCGTCCCCTGAACCTTGCGGTCGATGGTCAACGCCCCGGTAAATCCGTTCTGGTCGGCTTTGCCTTCGATGGCCGAGAACGCGACCTTCTCCGGATCGGCAACGAAGTCGGCGGACAGCTTCATCGGCAGCCCGCTGCCCATCTGCGGCAGTGCGATGCCTTGCAGCAACAAATAGGGCTCGAAATCCTCCGTCTGAAGCGTCAGCTTGCCCTGCCCCTCCAGATAGTGATCGCGCGAAAGATCGACGGTACCCTTGGCGGCGACCTGCGTCTTTTCGGTCGTGAAGGTCAGCGAGCCATTCGCCTGGGACCCTTCCGTGCTCTGCAGTTTGACGGCGAGAATACCGTTGGCGTCCGCATCGAACGGCAGCGGGTCGAGTCCGGCCTGGCCGAGAAGAACGGGGGTCTGCGGGTTCTCGAGCGTCGCCTCCAGCAGCATGCCTTTGCCGGCAAGGGCCTGCGCGACGTCCGGCGCCTGGTAGCTGGCGGCAATCTTGCCGCCATTGGCTGTGCCGATCACCCCGAAGGTGAAGGGCGCGTTCCCCTCCTTGCTGCCCGCCGTCAAGGTCATGTCGAGGGCCGCGTCCGAATAATAGGGCCCGGCCTTGACCAACCGGGCCAAGGCCGGGTGAGCGATCGTGTGCCGTCCGACCAGTTCCAGGAATGGCGTCAGCTCCTCGGCGGCAAGCTTCATCTTCGCCGAAATCACCGGCTTCTCGAAGCCGCCGCTCATGCGACCGGAAAAGGCGAGCTGGGCGCCGGACAAATGACCGATTGCCACCCGTTCGGCCTGCAACTGACCGTTCTTCAGCGTCAGGACCGCCTGCACCTCGCGCGCCTCCTCGCCGAAGGCGGAGAACGTCTCGGCGGAAAGTTCGGCGGCGATGGCATGACTAAGCAAGGTTGCGGTCGAAGCATCCCCGGCGACGAGACCGGCCAGCGCCTGCAGCGCCTCCAGGTCGATACGGTTGCCCTTGAGCTGCAGCGACAGCGTCGGCTGCTGTTCGGCAAAGGACTGGCGCTCCAGCCTCCCCTTGAGCGTCGCCGGGCCCGCAGCCACTTCGAGCTTTTCGAATTGCTGCAGGGTGTCGGTGAGATTGACGGTCGCGGCAAAGCCCGCCGTCTTCAGCTGGCGGATGGCGGGGTCGACCGAGCCGGCCAACCAGTTGGCGAGCCCCGACGGTTGGTTCGAGGCGACGACGATGTCGCCGCGAAAGGCGCGCTGTCCCTTGAGGTTCAGCCGGCCCTTGGCCTCGAGTTGGGTACGGCCGGGCAGGAGCGCCACCGCGTTGTCGATGACCCAACCCGCACCGTCAGGCCTGACATCGAGACGAATGTCGCGCACCGTGGTGTCGCCAATGACGATTGCCGGAAGTTTCAGGCTCGCACGGCCGGGCACCTGCGGAATAGGAATATCCGCCGCGATCGCCATCATCCTTTCCACCCGCTGTCGCAGGGAAACAGCCGGATCGCGGCCGGTCTTGCCGCCTCGGCCGGAATTGCCGATGCGGCTGACGTCGATCTGCTGCCCGTCGGCGATCAACAGGAACTTCTGATCCTTGCCGGTGTCGAGCGTTGCCTCGCCGGTGACGATATAGGGATCGTCCGGCGGGCCCACTTCGAAGTGATATTCCGGCACGCGGATGCTTTCATTGGTGAGCTGGAATTCGCCGTTGATGCGCAGCGCCCGGCCGGTCTTCGCCTCGTCGGCCGGCCGATTTTCCGTCAGCGTGAACCGGCCCGCGTAGAGCGGCCTGAAATCGACGACCTTGAGTTCGCCCTCGAGTTCGACCCCGAAGGGCCGCTTGTCCGGCGTCAGCCGCGCCCGGAGGCCAAGCGCCCCTTCCTCGTTTACCGCGTTGCTCGTGAAGGAGAAGCTGCCCGCCTCGCCATCGAGCGCGGCACGGCCCTCGACCTTCCAGGGACCCGCCAGCGAGCGTGCCGAGACATCGGCGGAAAGGTCGCTAACACGGCGCGTCCGCCCGGTCTGCTCGTCGACGAACTCGATCTCGCCGTCGGCGATCTCGACATTTTCCAGCACCACGGTGTTGGCCGGGATCGCCGCGCGCGGCCCACGCGCCCAATCGAGCGTACCATCCGGCTGCAGCCGCAGTCTCGCCTTGGGGCGGTCGAGGCGCATATCGAAGATCAGCGCCTCGCCGCTCAGAAACGGTGCGAGTTCGGCGCTCATCGAGAACTGGGCGACCTGAATCAACGGCGCCCCGCCGTCTTCAGCCCCGACGCGCACGTCATTGAGCGTCACCGTCGGGAAGGGAATGAGGCGCGCATCGACGCTGCCGTGCACGACCACGGGCTTGCCCATGATTCGGCTCGCCTCACGCTCGAAATCGGTGCGGAAATCGGTCCAGTTTATGAACAATGGTGCGATCAGCGCCACGAAGAGCGCGACAACCAACAGGCCGCCAATGATTACGAAGATTCGCGCCAGCACCGTGTCACATTCCCATCTGTTCCGTTCGCGCCCCTCTTGCGAGTTTCATCCCATCCGCCTGGATCACGCAAAAATCTTGCCTGGGTTGAAGATGTTGTCCGGATCGAGCGAACGCTTGATCTGCCGCATTAGATCGAGCGCCCCGCCAAGCTCTGCTTCCAGGAACGGCATCTTGCCCTGGCCGATCCCGTGCTCACCCGTACAAGTACCATCCATCGACAACGCGCGGCTATTCAGCCGTTCGACGAAGGCCTCGACCCGCGCCACGTCGGCGGCGTCCTTGTCATCGAAAAGCACGCCGACGTGGAAATTGCCGTCGCCGGCATGGCCGACGATCGGCGCGATCAGCCCATGTGCGGCGATATCCTCGTGTGTCGCCGCGACGCAATCAGCAAGACGCGAAATCGGCACGCAGACATCGGTCGCCAGGATGGCGGCGCCAGGCTTGAGGCTCTTCTGGGCCCAATAGGCGTTGTGCCGCGCCTTCCAGAGCTGCGCGCGCGCTTCCGGGTTGGTGGTCCAGACAAACCCTGTAGAACCGAATTCCGACGCTATTTCGGCGAACTGGCGTGATTGCAGCTCGACGCTCTCGGCGCTGCCATGAAACTCGACGAAGAGCGTCGGCGTCTCGGCATAGTTCAGGCCGGAATAGGCGTTGCAGGCCCTCATCTGCAGCGCATCGAGCAGTTCGATACGGGCCACCGGTATCCCGGACTGGATCGTCAGGATGACTGCGTTGCAGGCGTCGGCAATCGTCGGGAACGGGCAGACGCCGCCCGATATCACCTCCGGAATGCCTTGCAGGCGCAGGGTGATCGAGGTGATGATGCCGAGCGTTCCCTCCGCCCCGACGAAGAGCCGCGTCAGGTCATAGCCGGCCGAGGACTTGCGGGCCCGGTGCGCGGTTCTGATTTCTCGTCCCCCGGCGACGACCGCGGTGACCGCAAGCACGTTCTCCTTCATGGTGCCGTAGCGCACCGCGTTTGTCCCGGAGGCACGCGTCGAGGCCATGCCGCCGATCGAGGCGTTCGCGCCGGGGTCAATCGGAAAGAAGAGGCCCGTGTCGCGCAGATAGGTGTTTAGTTCCTCGCGCGTCACGCCCGGCTCGACGGTGCAGTCAAGGTCTTCGGCATTGACCGAAAGGACGCGGTTCATCCGCATCATGTCGACCGATATGCCGCCATGGGGCGCATTGACATGGCCTTCCAGCGAGGAGCCGGTGCCGAAGGCGATGAGCGGCACGCGATGCGCCGAGGCGACCTCGACGATCGCGCGGACTTCGGCGGCGTTTTCGGGAAAGACGACCGCGTCCGGAAGCTGTGCCGGGATGTAGGTGGTCGTGTTGGCGTGCTGGGTCCGGATTGCCTCTCCCGTCTGGAAGCGATCACCGAACCGTTCACTGAAAAGCACCTTGGCCGCAGCGATCCCGCTTTCGTTCCTCGACCCTGCCTTGATCGCCTTCAACGGCACGACATGTCCCTTCCCATGCGACGTACACCCTGACAACGCAGATCGTCGCAACGTTTTGAACGCCCGCACAATCTATCCTCAATTCGATGCCGAATTAAGGAATTATGTGGTCGCCGCATGCGGAAAGGCTCCGGCTGCCCACCCGCATGCGAGAATCGATCGCGACGGCCACGAGCCCTCCGGCAACCGTCTTGATATGGCCGTTCCCCGAAGAGGCTCTATCGACCTCCCGGCGGCCAACTCCCAGCGCCGATCGCGAAGCGCTTTCATTTCAAGGCGCTACTGTGCAAATCGGAATCGGTTTGTCCAGAAATTACGTCATCCCATGCGGTTCACGCACATCAAATCACCGGCGCTGATACCGGCTTGTCACAGCCCCCCGCAGCGCTTGCGCAACGGAATATTGGCGGACGGCCATCAGCCTATAATGCAGCTTTTGTTTGCGAGGCCTTCGGGTATCATGTCTGAAAACGGGAGAACGTCGATGTTCGGCCTGCTCGCTTTGCTCACGGCATCCGTCTTCTTCGGCGCCGCCATCTATATCAACATTGCAGAACAGCCAGCCAGGCTTCGTCTCGACCACCGCGCCGCCCTCGCAGAATGGGGCCCGGCCTATCGCCGCGGCTTCGAGATGCAGGCTTCGCTGGCCATCATATCGGGCCTCCTCGGCGCCGCCGCCTGGTGGCAGAGCGGCAACCCCCTTTGGGGCCTCGGCGCGGCAGTCATCATCCTGAACTGGCCCTATACCCTGCTGCTGATCATGCCGATCAACAACCGCCTGGAGAACACGGCGCCGGACCAGGCGAGCGAGGCGACCCGTGAGCTCATCATGCGTTGGGGCAAGCTCCATGCCGGACGCAGCGCCCTCGGCGCTGTCGCGGCGGTGATTTATCTCATCGCCGCTGCCGACGGAATGTCGAGCTGACGTCCTGCATGGAATGACGCATATCCTTGCGACTGACCCAACCGCGTCCGTTTTCTCACATCTGCTTAGTGCAACGAGTTTGCTGGCTCTTCAGCGCGTTCGGTCAGGCGCCGTTAGTTTTGTATACAAAAGTTCGCAGAAAAGTTGACAATAATGTATTTTAGGATTTCCCTTACTCATCCGCATCGCGACAGCGCGCGCAGGATCGGAAAGATGGGGAGTGAGATGATCAACAGACGCTCGACATTGAAATCGCTGGCGCTTGGCGCCGTTTCGTTGCTCGCAATAACGGCCGGAGGTACTTTCTCCGCGCAGGCCGAGAACAAGGAACTCAAGATCGGGTTCGTCGGTGTGACCAGCGGTCCCGCCGCGGCTTGGGGGACATCGAATGTCCGCTCGATGCAGACGCGTGCCGACTGGCTGAATGAGACCGGCGGCGTGAAGATCGGCGACGATACCTACAACATCACCATCGTCACTTTCGATGACCAGAAGGATCCCAAGCGTGCCATCGCCGGCATGGAGAAGATGGCCCAGGAAGGTATCCACTACGTCGTCGGGCCAAATGTCGATGACGGTGCGGCCGCTGTCCGTCCGGTGGCGGAGTCCAAGGGGATAATCTATTTCCCCTACGCTTTTCCAAAGGCACTCTACACGCCGCCCGCCTCCAACGCGGTGCTTGGCATGGTCGCCAACTATCAGTCCGGGCCTGCGATCTACAAATACCTGAAAGAAAACAAAGGCGTGAAGAAGGTCGCGTTCATTGCCGCCAATGAATCCGATCCCCTGAGCCAGCGCGACAGCGGCGTCGCCGCCGCAAAGGAACTCGGGCTCGAAGTGGTTGCCGAGAAAGATACATACCAGAATGACACCCGTGATTTCACGCCGGTGCTGACGCCTATCGTCCAGTTGAAGCCGGATCTGCTCGTGCTCTCCGGCGTCGCTCCGGCAAATGCACCGCTCTTGATCCGCGCGGCGCGGGAGCTCGGCTATGAGGGGCTGATCTCGGCGGAAACGGCGCAGGACGCGACCGTGCTGCAGGAAGGCGCGGGCGAGCTCGCTAACGGCTTCATCTCGGTCGGTGGCGCCTCGACGCCGGAAATCCGCACGCCGGTGATGGAAGAGTTCATCGATCGGTACACCAAGAAGTTCGGCGAGTACAACGACGAGTCCAACACGAAGGTCTATGCGCTCGAATACATTATCGAAACGCTCAAAGCGAACCCGAAGGCGGTCGATAACGTAGACGAGTTCAAGAAGACGATGGACACCTTCTCGGCGCCCAATCCCTACGCCAAGGACAGTACGCTGAAATATGTCGGCACCACCTCGTTCGGCCAGAAGCGGCAGCTCTCCGTGCCGATGGTTGTCACCGAGTTCAAGGACGGCGCCTTCCAGACGCTGTTCGTCGGTGAAGTCGACTGACATACGCCCAATGAAGCAGCGAAAGGGGCGCGGACGAGACCCAACCGGTTCGGCCGCGCCCTGGCACCTCAATCGAGCGCTCGGCAGTGCCCGAGTCTTCATCGGCTGGATCCGCCGCCATGGAACAGGTGATTGCCAACGGACTTTACCTCGGCGCTCAATACGCGCTGATCGCGCTTGGGTTGACGCTGATCTTTGCACTGATGAACGTGCTGAATTTCGCGCACGGGCAGATGTATGTGCTGGGCGGCTTCGTGACATACACGATCTATGGCCAGCTGAAGCTGCCTTTCGTCGTTGCGCTGATTTGCTCGGGCGTGACCCTCGCGGTCATCGGTGCGCTCATGGAAAGGTTCCTCTTCCGGACGGTAATCCGTCGCAGCAAGCGCGAGGAAAGTACGATGCTGCTTGCGGCGGCGACGGCGTTTTTTCTGGATGCCGTCATGCTGCTTCTTTTCGGCGAGAAGCAGCGCGGTGTACCTAAGATCATCAGCGGCGTCTTCGTCTCCGAGAGGGTAATCCTGCCCTACGACCGCATCCTCGTCGGCGTCATCGCCATCCTGATGATCGCAGCCTTTATGCTCTTCATGCAGTACAGCAAGCCTGGCCGCGCTATGCGGGCATTGGCGCAGGATCGCGTCGCCGCCCAATTGATGGGCGTTAAGGTCGAGCGCTATTCGATGATCGGCTTTGCGTTGGGCGCCATGCTTGCAGGGGTCGTCGGCGGATTGCTCGTCAGCATCACCGGTGTCAATTCCGGCATCGGCGGACCGATCTCCATCAAAGCCTTCCTGATGGTCATGATCGGTGGCGCCGGGGTAGTCGGCGGCGCGATTGCCGGGGGTTTCATTCTCGGCATGATGGAATCCGTCGGCCTCACCGTGCTGCGCGAATATGGCGACATCACCTATCTCGTCATTTTTGCCCTGCTGATGATCTTCCTGAGCATCCGCCCCCACGGGCTGATGGGAAAGCCGTGGGGCTGATCTCATGCGCAAGACTCGAACCGCCATCTTCAAGATCGTTTCGGCAGTGCTCTTTCTGCTCTGCCTGCTCGTCGCAGTACCGCTACTGATCAACGCCACCGGACGAAGCGATCTCTATTACACGCTTACATCGGTCGCGCTGCTCAGCATCATCAGTGCGGGCGTCTGGATCACCTTTTACATCGGTCGAATCAATATCGGCCAGGGCGCCTATGCGCTGATGGGAGGCTATGTCTCCGCCATTCTGGTCATGAAGTACGATACGTCCTTCTGGCTGACCTTGCCGTTGGCGGGCCTCTTCTGCGCCGCCGCGAGCGTACTCATCGGGCTGCCTATCCTGCGGCTGCGCGGCGTCTATTTCGCCATGGTGTCGCTCGTATTGACCGAAGTTGCACGCCTTCTCGCTCTCGCCCTGCCGATTACCAACGGCGCCAGTGGCATCGTCAGCATTCCGCTGCCGTCCCGCCTCAGTCTTTTCGGCCTCACACTCATTCCGGATTTTGCGACATTGGCAAATCCTCGCCTGGCCTTCTACATCGCGTCCGTGCTGCTGATGGCGCTTTGCTTCCTCGGCCTCTATCGACTCGCCCACTCGCGTATTGGCCAGCTTTGCCAATCACTGCAGCAGAACGAGGAGCTCGCTTCGTCGATCGGCGTCAACATCGCCTATCTGCGCGTCGTCGCCTATGCGCTCTCCTCGTTCCTCGGCGGCGTCGGTGGAGCGATGTTCGCCTCGATCTCCCAGTCGATCTATCCATCGAGCTTCACCGTCGCCGATTCCGTCAATTTCATGCTCAACTGCTTCCTCGGCGGTCTCGGTTACGTTCTAGGACCGATGCTTGGCACCTTTGTCCTCTATTTCGGCTGGGATCTGCTGTTCCAGACGGGTGAATTCCAGTTGCTGATCTTCTCGACGGTGCTGATCGTGCTGATACTGGCGCTGCCGAACGGCCTCCTGAGCCTGGCCCTGCCGCGAAAGAGGAACCTCTAGCGATGCCGGATATCCTGGAAATCCTTGCGCTCACCAAGCGTTTCGGCGGCCTTGTCGCGGTAAACGACGTCTCCTTCTCTGTCCGCGAAGGCGAGATCCTCTCGGTCATCGGGCCGAACGGCGCCGGCAAGTCGACCTTGTTCAAGCTGATCTCGTCCTTCCTCAAGCCCACCGACGGCGAGGTGCGCTTCAAGGGAGAGCGCATATCCGGATTGGCGCCGCACATCACCGCTCGCAAGGGCGTGGTGAGGACCTTCCAGGAAACCACGATCTTCAAGAACATGACCGTGCGAGACAACGTCGTGACGGCCCATCATCTGCGCTCACGCGCCAGCCTTGCGGGCTTCTACTTCGCCAGTGCTGCCGCGCGCACCGACCTTGAGGCGTTCGGTTCGTCGGCGGACGAAATCCTCTCCTTCCTCGGCCTTGCGCCAATGGGCGGCGAGATCGCCAGTACCCTACCGCATGGCCATCTGCGCGCGCTCGGCATCGCGATCGCGCTCGCTACCAATCCTTCCGTCATCCTCCTCGACGAACCTTTTGCCGGGATGAACCACGATGAGACCCGGCGTGCGGTCGAGATCGTGCGCAAACTCCGTGAACGCGGCATCACGGTGCTCCTGGTCGAGCACGATATGCCGGCCGTCATGAATATTTCCGACCGTATCGTGGTGCTCAACTTCGGCCAAAAGATCGCCGAGGGCACGCCGGCCGAAATCCAGCAGAACCCTAAGGTGATCGAGGCCTATCTCGGTGCCGAAGACGAATCGATCGGAATGTAACCCATGGAACCGCTGCTCAAATTCGATGGCGTCGAGCTCTATTACGACCACGTCTATGCGCTGAAGGGCGTCTCCATTGAGGTCCATGAGGGCGAGACCGTCGCGCTGATCGGCGCCAACGGCGCGGGCAAGTCGTCCATCCTGCGCGCCATCACCGGCCTGCGGAAAATCCGCAAGGGCGAGATCCGCTACCACGGCAAACGCATCGACGGGGTCGCCCCTGACGAGATCGTTCGGATGGGCATCTCCATGGTGCCCGAGGCCCGCCGTGTCTTTCCTTTCATGACCGTGCGCGACAATCTGCTGATGGGCGCGTTCACCCGCAGCGATAAGGCCGAGATTCAGCGGAGCGTCGATATGGTGCTGGCGCGCTTCCCGCGTCTCAAGGAGCGATATTCGCAGCAGGCCGGGACGATGAGCGGTGGCGAACAGCAGATGCTCGTCATTGGCCGGGCGCTGATGGCGCGCCCGCGTCTACTGCTGCTCGACGAGCCGTCACTCGGCGTCGCCCCTAAGCTGGTTCAGGACATTGCCCGTTCGATCGTGGCGATCAATCGCGACGAAAAGGTCAGCGTCCTGCTTGTCGAACAGAACTCGCGCATGGCTCTGCGCATTTCGCAGCGCGCCTACGCACTGACGACCGGCAAGGTGGCGCTCAGCGGTAAGTCGGCCGAGTTGCTGAGCGACGAACGGGTCAGGCATCTTTATCTCGGCGGCGAATTCTAGGCGGGTGACATGCGCATTCTCGTTATAAACCCAAACACCACCGCTTCAATGACCGACAAGATCGGCACAGCGGCGGAGGCTGCGGCCTCGCCGGCAACTGAGATCGTGGCGGTGAACCCCGAGGACGGCCCCCCGAGCATCGAGGGTTATTTCGACGAGATCTTCGTCGTGCCCGGCATCATCGCCGAAATGGCAAAGGCGGGCCCAGTCGATGCCTATGTGATCGCCTGTTTCGACGACACGGGGCTCGACGCGGCGCGCTGCGCCACGGAAGCGCCGGTGATCGGCATCGGGGAGGCGGCCTTCCACCTCGCCACGCTGGTTGCGGGCAAGTTCAGCGTCGTCACGACGCTCGCGCGCTCGGTGCCGGCGATCGAGCACAACCTGTCGAAATATGGACTCGCCGCGCGCTGTGCCAAAGTCCGCGCGTCGGACGTGGCCGTTCTGGATCTCGAGTTGCCGGGCTCGGACGCGCGCCACAAGATTTCCGCCGAAATCGCGCGCGCCGTCGTCGAGGACAAGGCGGAGGCAATCGTCCTTGGTTGCGCGGGAATGGCAGATCTCGCTCACGCTCTCTCGATCGAGCATGGAGTACCGGTGCTCGACGGGGTGGCCTGCGCCGTCAGGCTGGCGGAGACGGTATCGGCGCTCGGGCTCAGGACATCGAAGATCGGCGGCTATGCCGAACCGCGCGCGAAACAATTTTCCGGACGTTACGCGCCATGGTCTCCGCCGATAGGAAAGAAATCGGTCGGCGCCCCGTAGGCCGACTCCGTCCGAGGCTGCCCCATTGGCTGGATTGACCGACGAGGGCACCCTGTGAGAATTCTCGAGCTTCGAGTCGGAAGCGCAGAACGTATTGGTCAGCGTACCGCATGAGGCAAGCTCACCAGACGATGAACATGTTGACAACACTCAGGCCCGAAAGAGATCACAAGAAACCGGCGGCGCGCTGGTCACCGATCTATCACGGTCTGCGGGATGCAATCGTCAGCCATCGACTGGCACCAGGCACGAAATTGCCGGAGGATGAACTCGCCTCGATCTATTCGGTAAGCCGCACTGTCATCCGCGCCGCGCTTCAGGCCCTTGCCCACGACTGGCTGGTGCGCCTGGAGCCAAATCGGGGTGCCTTCGTCGCGCAGCCGTCGCCAAAGGAGGCACGCGAAGTATTCGAGGCCCGTGCGCTGATCGAGCCCCGAGTAGCCGCACTCGCCGCCCAGGTTGCCAGGACCGAGGACGTGACTCTACTCCGCGGCCATCTCGAAAGGGAGCATGCGGCGCTAGACGCCGGCCGCGACAGCGACGCCATCATGCTGTCGGCCATGTTCCACGTCGGAGTTGCCGAAATCGCCGATCAATCCGTCCTGACCGGTTTCGTGCGCGATCTCGTGTCCCACTCCTCACTGATCATCGCTCTTTATTGGCGGCGTAGGGACACGACCTGCGAGAGCCACGCACATCATGCCCTTGTCGACGCCATCGAGGCCGGCGATTCCGACACGGCCGCCCAACTGATGAAGGATCACCTGCACGACCTGCTCTCCGGCCTCGATCTCAATCGCACGGGCCGAAAACCGGAGAATCTCGCTGACATCCTGAGCTGACGTCTCGGAGTCCGTCCCTCAACCTTTGAACGCCGCCGCCGCATCCATTTCCTCGTGCAGCTTGCGCTCCTCGTCCGCATGCGGGCTGGTGAAGCGGGCGATGACGAGATAGGCGACCGGGGTCAGATAGAGCGTGACGATCACCGCAAGTCCAAGACCGCCGACGAGCACCCAGCCGAGGGCGATGCGCGCTTCCGCCCCCGCGCCGCTCGCCAGCACCAAAGGCACGGCGCCGACGATTGTTGCGATCATCGTCATCATGACCGGCCTGAGGCGGATATTGGCGGCGTTCTCGATGGCGCTGCGCACGTCTTGACCGCGGTCACGCAGCTGGTTGGCGAACTCGACGATCAGAATGCCGTTCTTCGCCATGATGCCGACAAGCATGACGAGGCCGATCTGGCTATAGATGTTCAGCGTGTTGCCGGTCATGATCATCGCGAAGACGGCGCAGGCAAGGCCGAGCGGCACCGTCGACATGATGATCAAGCCACTGACGAAGCTTTCGAACTGCGCCGCCAGCACCAGGAAAATGATGACGATCGCAAAGCCGAAGGTGATGAACAGGCCGCTGGCGTTCTCGTCGAGCGTCGCGGCTTCCGCAAGCGGCATGATCCGCGACCCCGGCGGCAGCAGCGGCTCGGCCATCTCTTCCACCATCGACAGCGCCTCGCCCAATGCCAGGTCCGATTTCAAGCCGGCCGACAGCGAAACGGCGCGAAGCTGGGATTCACGCGCAAGCTGCGGCGCCACCGCCTTCTCCTCGACCGTTGCGATCGACGACATCGGCACGATCCGACCGTCGCCGGCCTTGACGAAGATGTTCTGAAGGTCGGTCGGGTCGTTGAGCGGCGTGGTGGAGGAGAGCAGCTTGACCGGATAGGCCTCGCCCTCGACGAAGATGTCGACGACGCTGCTACCGTCGAGCATCGCCTGCATCGCCCAGGAAAGGGCACTGATGTCGACGCCGAGGTCGGAGGCGCGCTCGCGGTCGATCGTCACGGACAATTGCGCCTGGTTGGCCTCGTAGTTCAGCCGCACGTTTTCGAAGCGGCCGGTATCTTCCATCGCCCGGACGAGCTTGGCCGACGCATCGCCGAGCTTCGTGTAGTCGTTGCCGACCAGGGCCACCTGGAGACCACTGCCCGCACCTCGAATACCGAGGCTGTTCGCCTGGATGGTGGAGGCCCGCACCGAGGGAACCGTGGCGGTCACCTTGTTGATGTCGGCGACGATCTGCTGTTGGGCTCGGTCACGCTGTTCCCAGGGGGCGAGCGTCAGCACCATGAAGCCGCTATTGGCAGAGCCGCCCTGGCCCGAAATCGAGAACACGTTGGTGATCTCGCCGGATTTGACCAGCGGCTGCAGGCCATCTTCGATGCGGCGCATCTGTGCCTGCGTATATTCCAGCGAGACGCCTTGCGGCGCGTTGATCCTCAGCATCACCTGCGAGCGGTCTTCGTTCGGCGTCAGCTCCGACTTCAGCGTCATGAAGCCCGCCGCCCCGGCCACAGTGAAGAAGGCGGCAACCGTGAAGACGACAAGCGGCGCATTGAGGCAGGCCCGGAGCGTGACGCGATAGAAGGCTGCTGCGCGCTGGCCGAAACGGGCCATCGGACCCTGGTGCGGATGCGCCTCGCTGGTCAGCATGCGCGAGGCAAGCATCGGGCAGAGCGTCAGCGAAACGAAGGAGGAGAGCAGGATCGAGAAGGCGAGCACGAAGCCGAATTCGCGGAAAAGCCCACCGGTCTGCCCCGGCAGGAAGGAAAGCGGCACGAAGACGGCCGCCAGTGTCGCGGTGGTCGCCAGAACGGCGAAGAAGACCTCGAGCGTCCCGTGCACGGCGGCCGCGCGGGGACCCAGCCCCTCCGCCCGGCGGCGCACGATGTTTTCCAAGACGACGATCGCGTCATCGACGACGAGGCCGGTCGCAAGCACGATCGCGAGCAGCGTCAGGATGTTGATCGAAAAGCCGGCGAGATAGATCGCCGCCACGGTGCCTATCAGGGCGATCGGCATGCTGATCGTCGGTATCAGCGTCGCGCGCCAGTCGAGCAGGAAGAGATAGATCACCAGCGTGACGATGAAGACGGCGACGCCGAGTGCAATCTCCACCTCATGGATTGCACCATTGATGAACACCGCATCGTCGCTGGTGATCTTGAGCTCGGTCCCCGGCGGCAGGATGTCCGAGGAGATCGTATCGACCACCTTGCGCACGCCTTCGGAAATATCGACGGTGTTCGACTGGGCCTGGCGGATGATGCCGAGGCCGATGCCCTGGCGGCCGTTGGAGCGCAGTGCCGAGCTGCCCGTGTCCGGGCCAAGGGTCACCGTCGCTACATCGCGAAGCCTGACATTGCTGCCGAGGATCAGGTTCTCGAACTGCTCGGGCGTCTGCAGGTCCGCCGTCGCGCGCACCGAAATATCCTGGCTGGCGCTCGTCAGCGACCCGGCAGGCACATCATAGGAGGCATTGGCAAGCGCCTCGCGCAGATTGGCGACGGTAACGCCGCGCCCGGCGAGCTTGGCCTGATTGAGGTCGATGCGGAAGATCTTCTCCTGGTCGCCATAGACGGTGACATCGGCGACGCCCTCGACCGCCGCCAGCCGGTCGCTGATCTCGTTCTCGACCAGCAGAGTCATGTCTTCCATCGACATGGTGTCGGAGGTCAGCGCCAGACGCATGATCGGCTGGCTGTCGGAATCGGCCTTGACGATGCGCGGCTCCTCCGCGTCATCCGGCAATTGGCCGGTGATCCGCCCGAGCGCGTCGCGGATATCGTTGGCCGCCTGGCCGATGTCGGTCGTGTCGGAAAATTCGAGCGTCACGCGGCTGCGGCCGAACGACGACGAAGAGGAGATGCCCTTGATGCCCTGGACGCGCGACACAGCGCCTTCGATGACCGAGGTCACCTCGCGGTCGATCGTCTCGGGCGAGGCGCCCTCGAACTCCGTCGTGACCGATATGACCGGTTGGTCGACCTGCGGCAGCTCGCGGATTTCGATGCCGTTCCAGGCGGCAAGACCCGCGACCACGATCAGCATGTTGACGACGAGCGCGAAGATCGGCCGGCGGATGAAGAGCGCGGTGAAGCCGGTCTTTCCGCCCTGCCCGCCGGCCGAACTGCCATGGTGGCCGCCTATGCCGATGTTCATTGCGTGTCCTCCGCCACCTTCTGCTCGCGCTCGGACCTCGCTTCACCGGCGATGCGGACCGCGCCGCCATCGCGCAGCCGCTGCACACCCTCCGTCACGATACGGTCGCCCTCGGCGACTTGCGCCTCTACGAGTACCCTGTCGGGATTGCGCTGGATGATTTTGATCGGCACCCGTTCGCTCTTGTCGCCATTGACGCGCCAGATATAGGACCCTTCCGAACTCCACTGGACTGCCAGCGGATCGACGGTCGGGTAACGATCGCCGTCAAAGGCCATCATGACGGAAAAGGACATGCCGGCGCGCAGCATGTCGTCCGGATTCTCCAGCCGCGCTCGCACCCTGAGCGTCCTACTCGCCTGATCGAGACGGTTGTCGATCGCATGGATGGCGCCGTCCAACTGCCGCCCGGGCTGCGCCACTGCATTCGCCGTGACGGGCTGCCCGACGGAAATCTTGCTGGCAAAGCGTTCCGGCACCCAGAAGTCGACAAGGATCTGCGATCGGTCGTCAACGACTGCGATCGGCGTCGATGTGGTGACGTAGTCGCCGACATTGATGGTGATGATGCCGACGATGCCCTTTGAAGGCGCGACGATGTCGCGCCGCTTGAGATCCAGTTCTGCCGTCCTGAGCGCCAGTTCGGCCGCCTGCATGGCGATCTCCGCGTCGCGGACCTCGACCGCAGTCACCGCGCGCGCCGTTCCGAGATTGCGATAGCGCTCGACCTTTTCCCGGGCGCTGTCACGCGTCAGCCTGGCCTGCTCGGCGGCAATCATCTGCTCGTCGTTGTCAAGCCGCGCGATGATCTGGCCTTCCTCGATCCGGTCGCCGGATTTTACCAGGATTTCCGTGAGATTGCCCGTCGAAGCAGGCGTCACCGTAACCGAACGGATGGCTTCGCCGTTGCCGATGGCGTTCAGGCGGTCGTTGACGATCGCGCTTTCCGCCGGCCTCACGACCACGAGCGCCCCGTCCGAGAAGCCGCCGCGCCCACCTTCTCCGCGCCCGCCATTGCGCTGTCCTGCGGCGCCTTCCCCCCCTTGCGATCCCGAAAGCGCATCGATCAGCGGATGCGAAACACCGATCGCCCCCAGAGTTTCTCCCGCTCCGGGTACAAAGCGCACCCAGACGGCGCCCCCGACGACGAGAACGACGAGGCTGATCGCCAGTTGCTTCAAAAAGCGCATTCATGTCTCCGAATAAGATACGCGCTCCAGCGCGGCGCGTACCGGCGGAACGTTCCGAGTTGTCGAGAGTATCGTTATTAGCGCGCCTTCGGGCAATCTCGGAACGCCATCATTACGCATTTGTAATGAAAGCAGAATTTGATGTCCGCATCATGGCGCTCCAGCGCTCAGCTCCACCGGATAACCAGGGTTTACAGCCGCCGCGGCTCGGCTATTCTGCCGCTGAAGCCGGACGTTGAAGCGCGGGGAGAAAGCACATGTGCGATGCATGCGTGATCGAATCGGTAAAGCAGCAGATGTTGTCGCGACGCGGCTTCTTCCGCGCCACCGCAGTGGGAACAGCGGGCGTTGCAGCCGCCGGGATGGGAATAGCGCCGTCGGCGCTCGCAGCCGGCCATGCCAGCGCCACCGACCTCACCCATGAACTCCATGAAGAGTTCCCGACCTTCTTCGGCCAGCAGCAATTCTTCCGCGAGCAGAAATTCAACTATGCCGAACACACGTTCAACCTGTTCGAGCTCCGGCTGAACGAACACACCGGCACGCATGTCGACGCGCCGCTGCATTTCTCTGTCGATGGTCTTTCGGTCGCCGAACTGCCGGTCGAGAAGCTCATCGTGCCGCTCTGCGTCGTCGACATTCGCGAGAAGGCCGCGGCCGACCCGGACGCGCAGGTGACGCCGGACGAAATCAAGGCATGGATCGCCACCAACGGCGACATCCCGGAGAACGCCTGCGTCGCCATGCTCTCCGGCTGGTCGGCGCATGTGAGTACGGACAAGTTCCGCAACCCGGACAGCGAGGGCAAGCTGCACTTTCCGGGCTTCCACGTCGAAACCGCCAAGTTCCTGCTCGAGGAAACGAAGGCGGCCGGGATCGCCGTCGACACGCTCTCGCTCGATCACGGCATATCGCCAGATTTCGCCACCCACCGCGCTTGGCTGCCGGAGGGCCGCTGGGGGCTGGAGGCTGCAGCCAATCTCGACAGGCTGCCGGCCAAGGGCGCGACGCTCGTTCTCGGCGCGCCGAAGCACCGCGGCGGCACCGGCGGTCCGGCGCGCGTGTTCGCCCTCGTCTAGGAACCGCGAGAAGGAGGCAGCATGAGCACCGTCGCCCCGCCGTCCGATCCGGAAGCCAACCCGCGCGTGAAGGCGGTTTTCGACGATATCCGCGCCACCCGGAAATCGGACTTCGTCAACAATATGTGGCTCTGGCTCGCCTTCGATCCGGACCTCCTGGAACGCACCTGGGCGGAGGTCAAGGCGGTGATGGCGACGCCCTCGGCGCTCGATCCGCTGGTGAAGGAAATGCTCTATATCGCCGTCTCCGTCACCAATGGCTGCGGCTACTGCATCCATTCGCATACGGCCGCCGCCAAGGCGAAGGGCATGAGCGAGGCCGCGCACGCCGATCTGCTGCGCGTCATTTCGCTGGCCGCCAAGACCAACCAGCTGGCGACCGCGCTGCAGGTTCCTGTCGATCCGGTCTTCGACGCCATGGCCGATCGATAGCGACGTCAAAGCGCGCTCCTGAAAACGCCAGTCTTTCCACAGGCTTGCTCGGATGCGACGAGACTCCGGAATAAAAGAGGAACATCCTTTCTGGCCTTTCGGTCCCGAATCACTACATTGGGCCGCATGAGCAAAGGTTTCGACGACATTCCCTTCTTCGACGAGGAGCCGGCGCCGCGCAAACCCGCGCCTGCCGCCGGCGGCATCGCCGCGCGCGCCATGGCCGCCCGCGACAAAACCCAACGGCCGGACTATTTCTCCGGACTCAATCCGGAACAGCGCGAAGCCGTCGAAACGCTTGAGGGGCCGGTCCTGGTGCTCGCCGGCGCCGGTACCGGCAAGACGCGCGTGCTGACCACCCGCATCGCTCATATTCTTTCGACCGGCCGCGCCTACCCGTCACAGATCCTTGCCGTGACCTTCACCAACAAGGCGGCGCGCGAGATGAAGGAGCGCATCGGCGTGCTCGTCGGCCATGCGGTCGAAGGCATGCCCTGGCTCGGCACCTTCCACTCGATCGGCGTCAAGCTCCTGCGCCGCCATGCCGAACTCGTTGGGCTGAGGTCCGATTTCACCATCCTCGATACCGACGACGTGGTCCGCCTGATCAAGCAGCTCATCCAGGCGGAAGGCCTCGACGACAAACGCTGGCCGGCCAAGCAATTCGCCGGCATGATCGACACCTGGAAAAACAAGGGCCTCGACCCGGCGCACATCCCCGAAGGCGACGCGCGCGCCTTCGCCAACGGCAAGGGCCGCGAGCTCTATGCCGCCTATCAGAACCGGCTGCTAACGCTGAATGCCTGCGACTTCGGCGACCTGCTCCTGCATCCGATCCGGATGTTCCGCGCCAATCCGGACGTGCTCAAGGACTATCACGGCAAGTTCCGCTACATCCTCGTCGACGAGTACCAGGACACCAATACGGCGCAATATATGTGGCTGCGGCTCTTGGCGCAGCGGCACCAGGGGTCGCGGGGAAAACACCAAGTTTCGCCTCAAGAACACCCCTCCCCAACCCCTCCCCACAAGGGGGAGGGGCAAGGCCGTGCGGCCTCCTCCCTTTCCACATCGCACGCGAGAGATGAGGACACGGCGGCGCGTCAGTCTAGCCCTTCCCCCTTGTGGGGAGGGGTTGCGGAGGGGAAATCCCACGGCACGGCGGAAGGGAAGCCCCACGTCAACATCTGCTGCGTCGGCGACGACGACCAGTCGATCTATGGCTGGCGCGGCGCCGAGGTCGACAACATCCTCCGCTTCGAGAAGGATTTCCCCGGAGCCAAGGTCATCAAGCTCGAGCGCAACTACCGCTCGACCGAACATATCCTCGGCGCCGCCGCGCATCTGATCGCCCACAACGAGGGCCGGCTTGGCAAGACGCTCTTCACCGAGCGCAGCCATCCGGACGACGAGAAGGTGCATGTCCACGCCGCCTGGGATTCGGAAGAGGAAGCACGCGCCGTCGGCGAGGAGATCGAGCAGCTCCAGCGCCAGAAGCACAAGCTGAACGACATCGCGATCCTGGTGCGCGCCTCCTTCCAGATGCGCGAATTCGAAGACCGCTTCGTCACCCTCGGCCTCAATTATCGCGTTATCGGCGGCCCGCGCTTCTACGAGCGGCTGGAAATCCGCGATGCCATGGCCTATTTTCGCCTCGTCTGCCAGCCGGCCGACGACCTCGCCTTCGAGCGCATCGTCAACACGCCGAAGCGCGGCCTGGGTGATACCACCGTTCGCAACCTGCACGACTATGCTCGCGCCCGCGACATTCCGATGCTTGCCGCCGCAACCGAGATCATCGACACCGACGAGCTGAAGCCGAAGGCACGCAAGGCGCTGTTCGACGTCGTCACCGATTTCCGCCGCTGGCAGACTTTGCTCGAAACGACGCCGCATACGGAGCTTGCCGAGCAGATCCTCGACGAGAGCGGCTACACCGCCATGTGGCAGGCCGACAAGTCCGCCGAAGCGCCGGGGCGGCTCGAAAACCTCAAGGAACTCATCCGCTCGATGGAGGCCTTCGAATCGATGCGCGGCTTCCTGGAGCATGTCGCGCTCGTCATGGATGCCGAGCAGAACGAGGACATGGATGCCGTGTCGATCATGACGCTGCATTCGGCCAAAGGCCTGGAATTCGACACCGTCTTCCTGCCGGGTTGGGAGGAAGGGCTGTTCCCACACCAGCGCGCCCTCGACGAAGGCGGCCGCGCCGGCCTCGAGGAGGAGCGCCGCCTCGCCTATGTCGGCATCACCCGGGCCAAGCACCGCTGCCATATCTGGTTCGTCTCGAACCGCCGCATCCATGGCCTCTGGCAGTCGACGATGCCCTCGCGCTTCCTGGACGAACTGCCGATTGACCATATCGAAGTTGCCGAGCAGGACGTCTCCTATGGCGGCTACAATCGCGGCGGCTACGGCCAATCGCGCTTCGACAAGGCCGACCCCTTCGAGAACACCTACCAGACGCCCGGCTGGAAACGCGCCCAGCAGCACCGCACAGACGCCACCCGCGACAACTGGGGTACCCGCTCCGGTCACGCCGTCGAGCGCATCGGCTACGGCGAGTCAGGTCCCCGCACCCGCACCATTGAAGGCGAACTCATCGCCAAGTCGACGACCGCGGAACCCTCGCGCTTCAGTGTCGGCGACCGCGTCTTCCATCTCAAATTCGGCAACGGCAACATTGCCGCGATCGAAGGCAACAAGCTGACGATCGATTTCGACCGCGCCGGTCAGAAGCGCGTGCTGGATGGATTTGTCGAAAGAGTGTGACGGGGCGACCTCAAATCACCATCCGATACATCACGAAGCCGGACTTCTCGGCGACCTTGTCGTAGAGGCGCATCGCCTTGAGGTTCGTCTCGTGGGTCAGCCAGTAGACGCGCGACGTGCCGGCTCGTCTTGCCGCTTCGAAGACCCCGTTGATCAGCGCCTCCCCGACCCCGCTGCCGCGCGCCGCCTCGTTGATGAAGAGGTCCTGGAGATAGCAATTCGGCTGGATTGCCGTGGTGGTACGGTGAAAGATGAAGTGCGTGAGCCCGACCAGCCGGCCCTTGCTCTCGGCAACCAGGGCATGCATTGGTTCATAGGCATCGAAGAAGCGCGACCAGGTCATGTAGGTGATGTCCTGAGCGAGAGCGCTTTCGCCCGAGCGTCCGTAAAAGGCATTGTAGCCTTCCCAAAGCAGCAGCCACTGGTCGTAATCGCTCCGGACGAGCGGGCGGATGGATAGGTTTACGCTCATTGCAGACCCCACCGGAAAGGCCGTTACGGGGGCGCAGCATAACCGTTGATATCGGCGAGGTCTATGTGCCAGCCGCGTGCCGTTCATCACTCAATTTCATCTGAACCCGTCGAGCCGTTTCCCTCTGCGCTTCCTGGGCCCTCCCCCTTGGCGCGCCCCATGAGGGCGATCACCTCGGCGTCGGTGGTTTGCTCGAAATCGTCGTAGTAGATGCTGACGGCATGGAAGGGATGGGGCGTCGCGAGGCAGACGACCCGGTCGACTTGACGGCGGAGGCTGGCGATCGCACTCGGCGGAGCCACCGGAACGGCGATCATCAGCGCCGCAGCGCCCGCCTTCCGGAGTGCCTGAACGGCAGCGCTTACTGTCCCGCCGGTGGCAATCCCGTCGTCGACGATGACGACGTTGCGTTTCTCCGGCGAAATGCGCGGCCGATCCCCCAGATAAAGCCTGCGGCGGCGCTCCAGTTCGAGGCGCTGACGCGCCGTCTCGGCTTTGAGATATTCCTTGGAAGGACTGACGAGGCGCATCGCTTCGGCATTGAGGACCAGCTGCGGCTCGTCGCCATCCACGAGCGCGCCGAGACCGAATTCGGCATGTCCGGGAGCACCGATCTTCCGCACGATCAGGAGTTCGAGCGGGGCACCGAGGATCGCCGCCACCTCGAAGGCAACCGGCACGCCGCCGCGCGGCAGCGCCATCACCAGCGGATCGGCAAAGCCCTCCGGTCCTATCGCCGCGGCGAGTCTTCGGCCGGCATCGACCCTGTCTGCAAAGCAAAGGCTCTCATGGGACATGGCGTACGCTCCGGACCATCGTCCGACGAGTTGAACCGAGGCACTTCGCGAAACGTGATCGGCCCTTCGCCGTCCATGCATTGAGCGAAAGCCCAGCCCTCCTCGACCCGAATCCATTGTTCCGTTCAAAAATTTCATCGCAACCAATGCGAGAAAAGCTAAACGCTAAAATTGCAGCGAATTTGGCCGGCCTTCGTTAACACGGCCCCGCTACGAATTTCATCACGCATACGGCTGGCCCGAAAGCCATCCGCTTCATTTTAGCACGACAGGCCGTTTCGAAATGAGCATTTTCCCTGCCATATCGGTCATTGCGCATTTGGCACTTCTGCCCGCCCTTCTAAGCCTGCGAAGCTCCGAGACAGCAGGGGCGCGGGAATTCTCGATCGCCTGTGCACTATCGGCGATTGCAATTGCTCTGCTGACGGCGGCGACGTCGTTCAGCGTCCCCCTCGTCGCGATACCCGGCCATGCGGCGATGACAGCTGCCTTTTTCGCCATTCTTCTTGGTCTTCGCCGGCTCGTCGACCAGTCGGTCTCCATCGGCTTCTGTGCCACGCTCGCATTTGCGGCCGCCGCGGCCGGCCTTCTCGTCGATCTGGGCGGTCAAGACAGCTTCGGCGTACGCATGTTCGTCATCGCCGGCTGCGGCGCGGCTCTCCTTGTCGTCATCGGCCTGCCAATCCTTGACGGAGGGGCCAGGGAAAAGCCGGCATTTCGAGCCGTGGCAACCGGCTTGCTGGCGGTTGCCCTTACGGGGCTCGTTCACGCCGTCGGGTCCGCGCCCGAAGCGTCCCCTGACGCCCCCTTCTCCGCCGCAGCGCTCGCCTTCGAATTCTCCCTCGCCTTCCTGCAGATATTCTTCCTCCCCGCCCTTTTCGTCGCCGTGATCCTGACGATTGACAACCGCGTTATCGCCAGCCTGAGAACAATGCTCGCCCGCGACCCTTTGACGGGCGCCTTGTCGCGCAGAGCGCTGATCGAAGACGGAGAACGCACGATCGCCGACTGCCTTGCCCGTCATCGCCCGGCTGCCTTCCTCCAGCTCGATCTCGACTATTTCAAGCAGATCAACGATCACTACGGCCACGCTTGCGGCGACATGGCGCTCGCCCATTTCGTCGAGACCGTTTCCGCATTCCTCGACGGGCGCGGTATCTTTGGGCGGATCGGGGGCGAGGAATTCGGGATCGTGCTGCCGGACCATACGGAGGAGCGGGCGACAGCCGTCGCCGAAGCGATCTGCCGCACCGTACGCGACACGCCAGTCGGCCGCGCGCATCAGCGCATCCGCTTGACGGTCAGCATCGGCATCGCTGCCGCATTAGCCGGCGACACGATCATGGACGTGATGATCCGCGCGGATCTGGCACTTTATGACTCCAAGGCCGATGGCCGCGATCGCTGCTCGATCGCCAGGCATCGCCAAGTCGATGCGAGCGCCCGCGCACTTGCAGCGGCTGCCGCGCAACTCAGAGAAGCCGACACTCACCGGGAGCAGTTGCGCCAGACTGCATGAGAGGCCAAGCAGCACGGGATCCGGCGTCTTGCATTGCCGACGCGACCACCTATGTGAACGATGCCGTTCATTGGAGGATACCCATGTTCCGCCGCACCCGCACCCTGCTTATCGCTGCCTCGCTGTCCTTGATGGCCGCGACCACCCTGCCTGTTCGCGCCGAGACGGTGGGCAAAGTCGGCGTCGACTGGATCGGCAACGATATCAAGATCGACGCCGTGCGCGATCCGAAGGTGAACGGCGTCACCTGCCACGTCACCTATTTCGACCGCAGCGTCATCGATCGCCTGAAGAACGGCAACTGGTTCGAGGATCCCTCGAATAACTCGATCGCCTGCCGCCAAACCGGGCCGATCGCCATCGGCGATATCGATCTGTCGAACGAGGGAGAGGAAGTCTTCCGTTCCGGCCTGTCGCTGATCTGGAAGGATCTGCTCGTGACCCGCATCTACGACAAGGCCAATGACACATTGATCTATCTTGCGCACTCGCGCCAATTGACCGACGGGTCTGCCAAGATGTCGATCACGACCGTGCCGCTCTTCGGTCAGACCGTCACTTGGGAAAAGGGCCGCCCCCAATAGACACTGCCGCCGCGATCAATCGCGGCGGCAGTAGGGGTGCTTCAAAGCGAACCTGGCTGAACCACCCGGTCCGGAGACCAGGCCCGATAGCTCCAGACCTTCAGGGTGTCGGCGGGAAGATACCGCGGTAATATTGGCCCTCGCCCGTCTCGTATCTTTCCCTATAGGTAGCACCGCCGCTCGGATAAACACGCTGGCCGTCGATGCTACCCGTAGGCATGACATCGACATTCGACGGGGCGGCCCTTCGGGGCATCAGCACTCGCGTACGGTTCTGCGTTCCCGGAGGATTATTCGTATCGATCCCTTGGTAATAACTGTCTGCAAAGGCCGGTACGGCAACACTAACAAGTGCGGACGAGAGGGCGAATGCGGCGAATGACGTTTTCAGAGAAAATCTCATGACGTTAACTCCTATCTCCGTTCAGCATCCTCGCCTCCTGACGGATGCAACAGTAGCAGCATACGGCCTCCTAGCGGATGCTGCAGTTACCAGGATAACACCTTTCGGAGCCTCGGCTTCCTCCGCACAGTCAATGTTTCGTCACGTTTGCTCATGCTACCGTGATACAGATTAAGCAACTTTAACTTGACGCCCATGGCAGACGACGGCTCGTCGACGTCTGGTCGTCGAGTGGCAAGTTCGTTGTTTGACGGCAGGGGTCGGCGTTGCTTGCCGGCCTTTGGCCGCTCAGGGAACTGGTGCCGGAGGGATGATACCCTGGTAGTAGTCGCCCTGACCGCCACCCTGGTACTCATTCTCGTAATGCTCACGGACCTGGGAAGGCGATCCGCCGAAGCGGCGCATCGGCACCGGCTCGACATAGATGCTGCCCGTCGGCGCCGGATCGACGTAGATGCTGCCGGTCGGCGCTGGATCGACATAGACCCTGGGCTCGACGTAATACGGGCTCTCAACCATAGGGACGTACACCGACCCTCTGTTCTGGGCTCCCGGAGGATGATGCGGGTCGATGCCCTGATAAAAGCCATTCGCAAGGGCCGGCACGCCAGCCCCGACGAGGGCGGATGAAAGGACAAATGCAGCGAAAGATGTTCTCAGAAAAACTTTCATGGCATTGCTCCTGTGTCCGTTGCAGCATCCAGCTCCAACGGATGCTGCAACTATCAATATAGGACCTCCTCACCGATGCTGCACTTGCCATAACTCGTTTCCCGTGCAGGTGTTCCTCGCCAGCGCTCGACAACTCGTCACGCTCGCTCATCTCAGCGCGATCCGGAATTGCCCCTCGCTCGACCTGCGCCGCTGCGATGAGGCTCATGCAACAAGGGGCCCGCTTTAGCAGGCCCCTTTGGGGAAAACATGGCTTGCGTTCAAGCCTATGCGGCCTGGGACAGTTCGTCGGCAATGACGGTATCGAGGTTGAGGAAGCAGACCATCGATTTCTCGAGCGCGACGATGCCGCGGCAGAAGGCGCGCTGGGCTTCGGGGATGATTTCCGGCGCCGGCTGCAGGTCTTCGCTGCGGATCGTCATCATGTCCGAAACCTGCTCGACCAGAAGGCCGACGAGCTTGCCGGCGATGTCGGTGACGATGATCGCCGAACGTTCCGACGGCTCGGTCATCTTCATGCCGAGGCGGCACGCCATGTCGATGACGGGGATCACCGCGCCGCGGAGGTTGATGAGACCGAGCACGTAGGGCGGCGTGTGCGGCATCGGCGTCACCGGTGCCCAGCCACGAATTTCGCGGATCGCCATGATATCGATGCAGAATTCCTGGTCTCCGAGGTGGAAGGAGACGATTTCGAGATAGGCGCCAGACTGCTTGATTGCGTTGCTCATGATCAGAATTCTTCCCAATTGTCACCGGAGGCCGTGACGGAGGGCACGGAGGCCGATGTGTTGCCGAAAGCGCCCGCCAGCTTGCCCATGAGAGCCTTGGCGGGAGATGGAGCCGGACGGGCGGATGCCTGCGCTGCCGCCGGCTGACGAAGCGCAACGGACTTTGCGGCCACTGCCTTGCTTGCGCCGGGTTGAGCGTTCGACCTTGCCGGGCTTGGCTTGATCGACGGCGCTGCCGTCGCTGGAGCGGCAACCCGCATTGCCGTCTCGCTGACCCGTCCGTTGCGGAATTGGCTGAGAAGATCGCTGAGCTTCTCAGCATCCTGTGCGAGGGTATGGCTCGCCGCATTGGTCTGTTCGACCATTGCGGCGTTCTGCTGCGTCATCTGGTCGAGTTGGCTGACTGCGGCATTGATCTCGTTGAGCCCGGTCGACTGCTCGCGCGCCGCCTGCACGATAGAGCTCATATGTTCGTTGATGCGCACGACATTTGCCCCGATGCGTCCGAGCGCGTCGCCGGTCGCCTGGACCAGCTTGACGCCGGTTTCGACCTCGGTGCCTGAGCGCGACACCAGCGCCTTGATGTCCTTCGCGGCACCCGCCGCACGTTGCGCGAGTTCACGGACTTCCTGGGCGACAACGGCGAAGCCCTTGCCAGCCTCGCCGGCCCGCGCGGCCTCGACGCCGGCGTTCAGCGCCAGGAGATTGGTCTGGAAGGCAATTTCGTCGATGACGTTGATGATCTTGCCGATCTCGTTGGATGCCCCCTCGATACGAGCCATGGCGGAGATGGCCTCACCGACGATACGGCCCGATTCTTCGGCGTTGACGCGCGTCTCGCCGACCATACGACTTGCCTCTTCGGCGCGGTCGGTCGCCGTTTTGACGGTAACTGTGATCTCTTCCAATGCTGCCGACGTCTGCTCAAGCGATGCCGCCTGCCTTTCCGTCCGGCGCGCCAGGTCGTCGGCGGCGCTGCGCATCTGTCGGCCGTTGGAGTCAATCGAGACCACATTCTCCTTCACATTGCTCAGAACATGGCTGAGCCGTTCGACCGTGTTGTTGAAGTCGCGGCGCAACGTGTCGAGCCCCTCCTCGAAAGGCTCGCGAATCGCGACTGCGAGATTGCCTTCGGCAAGCTGATTGAGCGCCCGGCCGAGAGCATCCGCTGCGGCCTTTATGCGACCGACCACCTGCTCGCGCTCGACGGCCTGGCGCTCGCGGTCCTTTTCCATCTCGTCTCGGCTTGCGGCGGCATGCTGTTCGAGGGAGCGCTTTTCCGTCGCCGCGGTCCGGAACAGGTCCACCGAGCGGGCCATCTCGCCGATCTCGTCGCCACGATCGAGGGCTGCCACGGCCGATGTGAGGTCGCCCGAATGGATGCGCCGCATGCTGTCGCGCAGGCCAAGGATCCCGCGGCGAAGCGCGTTTCCGTGGAACCAGATCAGCGCCAGCATGCCACCCATGGCCAGGAAACCGACGACCGTTTGCAAAATGAGTGCGTTGCTCGAGGCGACCCGCGCCTCCTCGGTCCGCTCCGTGGCGAGGCTGGCCGCGGCGTTCGTGATTTCCGTCAGCAGGGAATTCATGCGCTCGCCGCCGCCGTCGATCGCGTCGTCCAGACGAGCGAAATCCCTCGCCGGCGCACCCGCCTCCACCAATCCCTTCAGGTCCACTTCGATCGCCTTGCGCAGTGCGGCGAGATCGGATTCGAAACTCGCGAGAAGCTCGGACTTGCCGAGCAGCCGCGCCAGGATTTCAAGTTCTGGCGTCTTCGCGTCGAGCAGTTCGAGAGACGCTTTTATCTGTGCTGCCCGTTCCGGCTGGATCTTGCGCTCGTCGCGATCGATGATCGAATCCATCGCGATCAGCACCAACCCTATGCTCGCGAACCGCATTGCCCCGGCCGTTTTCATGCCGTCCTCTGCGACGATTGCCTTCTGGAGCGCAACTTCCGAGCGGCTATTCTGGTAAAATCCGACTCCAAGCAGGGAGCCAAAGCCGAGGAAGGCCGCAGCCGCGAGCGTCGCCAGCCGCTGGCTGACCGAGAGGGTGCGCTTTTCAGAAGGAGAAGTGATCATTGAGTGGCAGTCCGTGGCAAATGGACCTGCCCGACGCGAGCGCGGTCCTCCGTTGCGATCGATGCGGATAGCCGGGCTCGATCAACCGGATGACCTCATGTCATGTCGAAGTGGTGCACTTCTCCGCGTCTGCCGACAGTGTCAAAGAGACCTTAAACATTCGCTAATACAAGGGGCCATTTCCTCCAATGGGTTGATCGGACCACTCTTTCCTTGCCGTTTCAGGATGCTATGATCGTCTCATGCGTACAGACATGAAAAAGTCGCTCTCGCCTCTCGTCCTCGCCCTCCTCACGGGCGCGCTCGCGCTCGTCTTCCTGTTCGCCTTCCAGGGCTGGATCGCCCATGGGGCGGATATCTTCCTCTCGCTCGCGCAGGCGGGCATTTCCTGGTGCTTCTGAAAAAAAAAGGGGCAAAGGGCGGGAGTAGCCGCCACCGCTGAGCGAGGAAACGCCTGCGGCAATTGTGCCTTTGCACCGCCGCTGCCGAAGCGCTATCAAAGCCTCGTGTTCATCGACGGCCGACAATCGGCCGCAACAGTCCGGTGGCAATGATGAAGTCAATACGCATCGCCCTTTGGGCAGCCATCCTCGTCATGGTGGCCCTCCTGGGTTGGCTCACCTACGACATGACCCAGTCGAAACAACAGGCGTCTGCCGGCCCCTTCGGCGTGCCCTTCACACTGGTCGCCCAGAACGGTCAGCCGATCACCGAGAAGGCGTTCGCCGGCAAGCCGACCGCCCTCTTCTTCGGCTTCACCCATTGCCCGGAAGTCTGCCCGACAACGCTGTTCGAATTGAATGGCTGGCTTGAAAAGGTCGATCCCGAGGGCAAGAGCCTGCAGGCCTATTTCATCACGGTCGATCCGGAACGCGATACGCCGGAAATCCTCGGTCAGTACGTCTCCAACGTGTCGAAACGCATCACCGGCATTTCCGGCCCGCCGGACAAGGTGCTGGACATGGTCAAAGGCTACCGGGTCTACTACAAGAAAGTCCCGGTCGACGAAGCCAAGCCCGACGGCGACTACACCATGGACCATACGGCCTCGGTCTTCCTGCTCGACGCCGACGGAAAGTTCCGCGGCACGATCTCCTATGGCGAAAACCCCGAGACGGCCGTCACGAAGCTTGAAAATCTCGTAAAGAGCTGATGGCAGCGTCATTCCATCCAAAGCGCCGGTCACTCCGGCGCTTTGCGTTTGTGCGCCAATCATGTTAGCGGCGAAACCCGCGCGCCTGATCGAGACGCGCAATTGCCGCCAGGCAGCCAAAGGAAAAAACCTTGAGCGAGATACGTCTTTTCGTCACCACCACCGAGACGCAGGCGGGAGCCGTTCTCGACGTCATGAGCGTGAACTTCGAAGACGAGGGTTACGCGGTCGCGACCATGGAGATCGACGAGAAGCGCGACGTCTGGGAAGCCTCTGTCTATATGATGGCGGACGAAGAGGCGAGTGTGAGGGCCCGCCTTGCCGATGCGCTCGCCGCCGATTTTTCCCACCTTCCCATCGAGCGTGAGGTCCTGCCGGAGATCGACTGGATCGCCAGGTCGCTGGAGGGCCTCGCCCCGGTGCGCGCCGGCCGCTTCGTCGTCCACGGCTCCCATGACCGGGACAAGGTGAAGACCGGCGAGATCGCCATCGAAATCGATGCGGGTCAGGCCTTCGGGACCGGCCATCACGGCACGACCGCCGGCTGCCTGGAAATGCTTGCCGGCGTGGCACGCTCGCGCCGTATCGGCAACGTCCTCGACCTCGGCACCGGGAGCGGCGTGCTGGCGATTGCCGCCTGGAAGCTCCTGCGTGTGCCGGGGCTTGCGACCGATATCGATGCGATCGCGACCCGCGTCGCCAGCGAGAATGCGCGCCGCAACGGCGTCGTCGCCGGCCTGACCTTTGCTACCGCGCCCGGCTTTCATTCGACCGCCTTCGGCGCGCATGGTCCTTTCGATCTCGTCATTGCCAATATTCTGGCGCGGCCGCTGATGAAGATGGCGCCCCAACTCGTCGCCAATCTCGCGCCCGGCGGCTCGGTCATCCTTTCCGGCATCCTCGCCGAACAGCGCTGGAAGGTGCTTGCAGCTTATAACGCCCAGCGGCTCAAGCATGTGCGGACGATCTGGAGAAACGGCTGGGTGACGATCCACCTGACGAAATAGGCTTCCTCCATATCCTCGACAGCACCGCCTCGCGTGGCGCTTCCTACCGTGGTGCAACTTCGGCGCTCGATAGACCAACAAACGAAAAAGGCCGCCCGATCCATCATGGCGGGCGGCCTTTTCGAAACAAAGGCGATGCCGAAGCATCGCCTGCTGGCCGGCTTGTGACCGACCATGCCCGCGAGCTTGAGGAGGAGGAGCGCTCGAGCGGGCTCTACCGTTCCGAAATTGGCCACCTTGAGGGAGGAGGAGAACAGACGACCAATTATCTCGGAACTGCAGTCTTTTGAACTGCCGGACGTTCGTCCGTGTTCGTTGGCGCGCTTATAACCCATTATTTCAATAGAGAAAGATACATTGGCGCATGGGAGCCATGCACCTCACGCATATGTATGATAAATGCGCGATCCCAAATCATCATCCTGCACGCGTTGAAGCGCCCGGCGAGCGGGTTGTTCATGGCAGGATGTCGCCTCTTTCCCCCGAAGCGACCTTTCCGCTAACATGGCGCCACATTCCCTGCGGTTCTCCGCCAAACCCTATGGAAATAATCATGTTTCAGTCCTTCGAAGTCACCTCCACGCCCCAGTTCGGCAAGGAGCGGGCCACCGCCTTGCGTGCCGCTTTCGCGCCGCTCGGGATCGACGGGTTCCTCGTACCGCGGGCCGATGAGTTTCAGGGCGAATATGTGCCGGCCTCGTCCGAACGGCTCTCCTGGCTGACCGGCTTCACCGGATCGGCAGGTGTCGCCCTCATCACGCAGCGTGAAGCAATTGTCTTCGTCGACGGCCGCTACGTAACCCAGTTGAAGGAGCAGGTGGACGGCAGCGTCTTTACCGGCGGCGACCTCGTCGGCGAGCCGCCGCATGTCTGGCTGGAGGCGCACGCACCGAAAGGTTTCCGTCTCGGCGTCGATCCCTGGCTGCACACCGCGGCCGAAGTCCGCCGTCTCGAAAAGGCGCTTGCGACAATCGGCGGCGCGCTCGTCGTTCTCGACCACAATCCGCTCGACTGGCTCTGGACCGCCAGGCCTGCGGCTCCCCTCGGCCGCGTCACCATCCAGCCGATCGAGCATGCGGGACAATTGGCAAAGGACAAGATCGCCGCGATTGCCGCGACCGTCGCAAAGGCCAAGGCGGCCGCCGTGGTGTTGACCGACCCCTCCTCCGTCGCCTGGACCTTCAATATCCGTGGTAGCGACGTGCCGCACACGCCGCATCCGCTGGCGCGGGCCGTCATTCATGCGAATGGCCGCGCCGAGCTTTTCCTCGACAAGCGCAAGACCGGCATCGAACAGGAAGCTTACCTGACCCAGCTTGCGGATATCGTGCCCCCCGGGAATTTCGACGAACGGCTGGCATCCCTCGCCTCGGACGGCGCCGCGATCATGATCGATCCGGATCTCGCTCCCTTCGCAATCGGCGAACGGATCCGCTCCAAGGGCGGCTCCGTCATCGAGGCCACCGATCCCGCCCGCCTGCCCCGTGCCCGCAAGAACGCAGCAGAGATCGCCGGTTCGCTGCGCGCGCATCTGCAGGACGGCGCGGCGATGGTCGAATTCCTCGCCTGGCTCGACAGAAGCGAGCCCGGCAGCGTGACGGAGATCGGCGCGGCGGAGAAACTGGAGGCAGTGCGCGCCACGGTCGGCGAGCGCATGCAGAACCCGTTGAAGGACATTTCCTTCGACACCATCGCAGGCGCAGGCTCGCACGCCGCGATCATGCATTACCGCGTCACCACGGATACCGACCGGCCGATCGAGGCGGGGACCATGTTCCTCATCGACTCGGGCGCGCAATACGTCAATGGCACGACCGACATCACCCGCACCGTTGCAATCGGCAGCGCGCCGGAGGAGCAGAAACGCTTCTTCACCCTGGTGCTGAAGGGCATGATCGCGATCAGCACGGCACGATTTCCCAAGGGCTCTCGCGGCGTCGATCTCGATCCGCTCGCCCGCATCGCGCTCTGGAAGGCCGGTGCCGACTATGCGCACGGGACCGGCCACGGAGTCGGCTCCTACCTTTCGGTCCATGAGGGCCCGCAACGGATCGCCCGGCTTGCCACCCAGGAACTGCTGCCCGGCATGATGCTTTCCAACGAACCCGGCTATTACCGTCCCGGCGCCTTCGGCATTCGTATCGAAAATCTTGTCGTCGTCCGGGAGGCCTCGGAAATCGACGGCGGCGATCAGCCGATGCTCGGCTTCGACACGCTGACCTACTGCCCGATCGATCGCCGGCTCGTCCTGCCGGCCCTTTTGACGGAAGAGGAACTCGGCTGGCTGAACGACTACCACGCCGAGACCCGGGAAAAGCTGCTGCCGCTCATCGCCGATGATGAAACGCGCGACTGGCTGAAGGCCGCGACGGAACCGGTTTCACGCTGAGTCAGAGGGGCGTATGGCGGTTGCTAAGGGAGGCCCGGCGGCGTGGGCTGGGGCTACAGGGGGGCAGCCGGGCCTCCGTTGGGAGGTTCGATGTCTCTACCAACAACGCCGTTATAGGCACCCCGGCGCCCCCGTGTAACCCGAGAATTTTACTGGATTGCATGCGAGCTACCGAATTTTCCCGGGACAAACTCTAAAAAGGAAGCGGAAATGCCGGGACGGGCCCGCCTTTCCCTTCAGATTCCCAGCATTTTCTTTGCTTCGCCGAGCGCCGCCTCCGAACCGGCGTGATCGCCGGACTGGTGAAGCTGTTCACCCTTCTGCCGCAACTCCATGACCTTCGCCTTGTCAGCTTCGGAAAGAGAGGCGTTGGGCATAGCCGCGTCGATTGCGGCCATCGTCGTGGGGCACTGGTTGGCAAAGGCGGCCATAGGCGCGAGCGCCAACATAAGGGCAATTGAGATCCTGGTAATCATTGTCGCTCCTCCACAGCCGGAGGGTACATGCCTCTCCGGCATTGAAGGAATGATAGTCCAGGACCGTGCCTGCGCCAATGCACCGCCTTCCCACCCGCGCGCCGGCGCTTGATCTACAGGATCAGATGCCGGACCACCATCACCGCAACCCAGCCGACGAGCAGCATCCGGAGCGTCGAGAAGCGGAGCCCGGCCGCAAAGGCGACAAGCATCGAAGCGGCGACGTCGAAGCCGCCATAGACGAAGGCCGGTGCCACAAGTGTCGTCAGCACGGCGGCCGGAACGGCGTTCAGCGCCGCCTCGAGGCGTGGCGGGATCTGCTTGAACTGCGTGATCAGCACATAGCCGCCGACCCGGGTGGCGAAGGTGGCGACCGCCGCGGCGATGATCAGATAGATCAGGTTGAGATGCTCAGCGTCCAAGGTTCAGGCCCCCTTTTCCACGGCATGCATCTCACGCGGCTCCCGTTCCAGCGGCAAGCAGGCGGCGAGCAGGACGCCGGCAAGCGCGCCGATGCTGACATGCCAGGGCGAACCGACGAAATGCATGGCAGCAACCGAGGCGACCGAGCTGGCTGCGACAACGGGCAGGAAGCGGTCGCGCTTGCGGAAGCCGAGCACCAGTCCGAGGAAATAGATGGGCAGCAGCACGTCGAGGCCGATCGCCTTCGGATCGCCGATCAATTGCCCGAAGGCTGCACCGATTGCCGTATTGATAAGCCAGGGGAAATAGATGACTAGGCCGAAGCCGAGATACCAGGAAAAGCTGACCGGGAGGCCATGCTCGGCCCGCCTTTCGCTCTCCGCATATTGCGGATCGATCAGCAGGAAGAAGGCGAAGAACTTCTGGACCAGCGTGAAGTGGCGGATGTGCCTGGCGATAGAAGCCGAATAGAGCACGTGGCGGAAATTGACGGCGAAAACCGAAAGCACCACTAACCAGGGCTGGACATTGTTGCCGAACAGCTCGATGCCGACCATTTGGCTGGCGCCGGCATAGACCATGGCGCTCATGAACACCGCATCGGCGATGGTAAAACCGTTGTCGACGGCCAGCGCCCCGAACAGAGCGCCGAAAGGCGATGCCGCCACCATGATCGGGAAGCCGCCGCGAAGCCCCTGACGGAACTCGTTTCTGTCCATAAAATGCTCTCCCGTCGGAGCACGATGCGCGACTAACGCACCCGAAAGCTCTTGTGCGGGACAGATAGGCCTTGTGGCAGGCTGGGACAATTCAATTGCGCTGATGCAGTGATTGAAATTTATGATGGTTAGAAGAGCAGGCGCGCCCCGGACCATGAACCGCCAAAGGCGGCGTAGCTCCCACTCACCCTCATTCCTGAGCTCGTCACGGGAAGCCAGCCACGGCGCGTTGGCGCCATGAATGACCCGCTGCCCAGTCGCCATTCAAGACCGGTCTAGCGCTTCACCTGGAACGTATGCTCGATTCCCGGGAAGGTGCGAGCCTTCACCTCGTTGGCATAGGCTTCCACCGCCGTCGAGATCGCCGGAGCGAGCTCGGCGAAATGCTTGACGAAGCGCGGCTTGAAATCGTTGAAAATGCCAAGCATGTCGTCGGAGACGAGGATTTGGCCGTCGCAAGCCGGCGACGCGCCAATTCCAATGGTCGGGCAACGCAGGGTCGCGGTGATCTCGCGGGCGACCGGTTCCACGGTACCCTCGACCACGATTGCAAAAGCGCCGGCGTCGTCGATCGCCTTGGCATCGCGTCGGATCTTCGCCACTTCCTTCTCGTTGCGTCCGACGGAGCGATAGCCGCCGGTGGTGTTGACCAGTTGCGGCATCAGCCCGACATGGCCAAGCACCGGAATGCCGCGGCTGACGAGGAAATCGACCGTCTCAGCCATTTCCGCCCCGCCCTCGAGCTTGACCGCGCTGCAACCGGTTTCCTTCAGGATGCGTGCGGAAGTGCGGAAGGCCTGCTCCTTCGATTCCTGATAGGATCCGAACGGAAGGTCGATGACGACGCAAGCGCGCTCAGAGCCGCGCATCACCGCCTGGCCGTGGGCGATCATCATGTCGAGCGTGACGCCGACGGTCGTGTCGAGACCGTAGAGCACCATGCCGAGCGAGTCGCCGACGAGCAGGAAATCCACATGCGGGTCGAGCAGCCGCGCGATCGGCGTCGTATAGGCGGTGAGGCTGACGATCGGCCGTTCACCCTTCAAGGCTTCGATACTGGCGGGGCTGAGCCGCCGCTTCGTGGTCTGGACGCTCATTCTCAGGCAACCTTTGCAAAACGGGCGGATTTCGGAGCGATGACGCGATTGTCGAGCAGCTTCGTCGCGCCGAAGCGGACGAAGAGCAGGAGTAGCACCGGCTTTTCGCCGATCTCGCTGACCGGCTCAAGCGATTGCGGATCGCGGAGTGCCACGACCTCAGGTCGCGCCAACGGCTCGCTCGATAGGAATTCGGTGACGCCCTTTTCGACAGCCGCCGGATCGGTGACGCCGCTGGCGATCAACCGCTCGGCCTCGTCCAGCGCCTTCGGCACGATCGCGGCGGCCTGGCGCTGATCCGCAGTGAGATAGACGTTGCGTGAAGAACAGGCGAGCCCGTCGGCTTCGCGCACGGTCGGCACGCCGATGACGGTAACAGGCTGGGCGAGATCCTCGACCATCCTGCGGATAATCTGGAGCTGCTGGAAATCCTTCTCGCCGAAATAGGCGCGATCCGGCTGGACTATATTGAAGAGCTTGGTGACCACCGTCGCAACGCCGGCGAAATGCCCGGGGCGCACCGAGCCTTCCAGCTCGGAGCCGAGCTTCGGAAGGTCTACGACGGTTTCCATCGGATGCGGATACATATCGGCAACACCCGGAGCGAAGAGAAAATCGACGCCGCCTTCGGACAGCATCGCCTCGTCGCGGGCGAGATCGCGCGGATATTTGGCGAGATCCTCATTCGGGCCGAACTGCAGCGGATTGACAAAAATGCTGGCGACGACCACGTCGTTCTCATCGCGGGCGCGGCGCACCAGTTCCATGTGGCCGACATGAAGATAGCCCATGGTGGGAACAAGGCCGATCGATTTACCGCCGCGCCGGTGCTCTGCAAGGGCTGCGCGCAACTCGGCGATGGTGGTTATGGTCTTCATCTCCGGACCCTCCAATCCGCCGGGACGGGAAAGAAACGTCCCGTTTCGCTGATATGGCGAGCGGCCAGCCCCGCGAAAAGGCAATTGCACAAATTTTGGCTGCAAGGTCTATCTTGTGCAGCGCAAAAACACAAATGGAAATGGTGCGAAGGGGGACCGCCGAGAGGGACAGCAGGTCGATTGCCGGCGGCCTGCCTTGGAGCAGTGGATATTATCCTCGCTTCGAAACTACACGCCGATGCCGGACCGATCTCGATGCTTGAAAGTCGGTGCCGGGACGCCAGTTAGATTTCACTTCCGCCTGTCGGCCGGCGAGGTCGTGTTTCGTCCTTGTCGGCAGAGACCAACATCAGTCACGAGGAGCACCCCATGCGCATGATTTTCGTCAATCTGCCGGTCAAGGACCTGAAAGCCTCCCGGGCATTCTTCTCCTCCCTCGGCTTCACCTTCAACGAGCAGTTCTCGGACGACTCGGCCGCCTGCATGGTCATCGACGACAACATCTTCGCCATGCTTCTGACCGAGCCGCGCTTCCGCGACTTCATCATCGGTGAGATCAGCGACACGGCGAGGGCTACGGAAGTTATCACCGCGCTCTCCGCCGGGAGCCGGGCCGAATGCGACGAAATGTTCGACAAGGCGATCGCCGCCGGCGGCAAGCCGTGGAAGCCGGCGATCGACTACGGATCAATGTACGGCGTGAGCTTCCAGGATCCCGACGGCCATGTCTGGGAGTTCATGTGGATGGATATGTCGGCGCAACAACAGGGCTGATCAGCCGAGTGCTTTCGTCAGAGGACAGTCGGATCCAGCCGAGGGCATAGTACTCAAGCGGCGCGTCTGCGCCATGGAGCGCTGCCACACCTAATTGAAAGCCCGGAGTTAACCACCAATCAGCGCCAGCCACTCGTCCTCGTCCATGGTCTGGATGCCGAGTTCGCGGGCCTTATCGAGTTTCGAGCCGGCGCCGGGGCCGGCCACCACGATATCGGTCTTCTTCGAGACCGAGCCCGCCACCTTGGCGCCGAGGCTTTCCGCCTTCGCCTTGGCCTCGTCGCGCGTCATCTTTTCGAGCGAGCCGGTGAAGACCACCGTCTTGCCGGCGACGGGGCTGTCCGTTGTGACTCGCGTTTCGGCACTTTCCGGCGTCACCTCTTCGAGCAGGTCGGAGACGACCTTGAGATTGCGCGACTCCTTGTAGAATTCGACGATGGCGCGGGCGACGACCTCGCCGATCCCCTCGATGCTATTGAGCTCGTTCCAGGCGTCGCCGACGAGGCTCCCCGCCTCGACCATCGCCGCGCCGAAATGTTCATAGCTGCCATAGGAACGCGCGAGCAGTTTGGCCGTCGTCTCGCCGACATGGCGAATGCCGAGCGCGTAGATGAAGCGGTGAAGCGCGATCGAGCGGCGGGCATTGATCGCCTCATAGAGTTTCCTGACGCTGACCTTGCCGAAACCCTCGATGTTTTCGAGCTTGGTCAGCGACGCCTCCTGCCGGCGCTCCAGCGTGAAGATGTCGGGCGCGGTGCGGATCGACAGCGCCGAATCCTCGCTTTCGAAGAAGAATTCGATCTGCTTCGATCCAAGCCCCTCGATGTCGAAGGCGTGGCGCGATACGAAATGCTTCAGGTGCTCGACGGCCTGGGCCCGGCAGACGAAGCCGCCGGTGCAGCGGCGCACCGCGTCCACCTTTCCGGTCTTCTCGTTGATGTCGCGCACCGCATGGCTGCCGCAGACCGGGCATGTGGTCGGGAACCTGTAGGGCTCCGCCGCCTCCGGCCGCTCGTCCATCACCACGTCGACGATCTGCGGGATGACGTCCCCTGCCCGCTGGACGATGACCATGTCGCCGATGCGGATATCGCGCCGCTCGCGGATCGGCTCGCCGCTGTTGCCGACGCCGCGGATATAGTCCTCATTGTGAAGCGTCGCATTGGTGACGACGACTCCCCCCACCGTGATCGGCTCCAGCCGCGCAACCGGAGTCAACGCACCGGTGCGGCCGACCTGGATGTCGATGCCCCTGAGCCGCGTGAAGGCCTGTTCGGCCGGGAACTTGTGCGCCGTCGCCCAGCGTGGGCTCCGTGAGCGGAAGCCGAGGCGCGCCTGCAGATCGAGCCGGTCGACCTTGTAGACGACGCCGTCAATATCGTAGTCCAGATCCGGCCGCTCGCGCTCGATGTGGTGATAGTGCTCGAGCAGTTCGTCGGCCGAGGATATTCGCTGCATCAGCGGATTGACCGGGAAGCCCCAAGCTTTGAACGTCTCGACCATGCCGAACTGCGTATCGGCGGGCATGGCCGACATTTCCCCCCAGGCATAGGCGAAAAAGCGCAGCTTGCGGCTCGCCGTCACCTTGGCATCGAGCTGCCGCAGCGACCCGGACGCAGTGTTGCGCGGATTGACATAGAGCGGCCTGCCCTGCGCCGCCATCTCCGCATTGAGCGCAGCAAAATCGGATTTCGCCATATAGATCTCGCCGCGGACCTCGACGACATCGGGCGCATCGGCCGGCAATGTCTGCGGGATCATCCGGATCGTGCGGATATTGGCGGTGACGTTCTCGCCCGTCGTACCGTCGCCGCGCGTTGCCGCCGTCACCAGCCGCCGGTTCTCGTAGCGCAGCGACATGGAAAGCCCATCGATCTTCGGCTCGGCCGTAAAGGCAATGGAATGGTCCGGCAGCTTGCCCAGGAAGCGGTAAATGCCGGCGACGAAATCGCGGGCGTCCTCATCGGAAAAGGTGTTGTCGAGCGACAGCATCGCCCGGGCGTGGACGACGGGCTTGAAGGTCAGCGACGGGGCCGCACCGATCTTCCTCGAAGGGCTGTCATCGCGAATCAGCGCCGGAAAGTGTGCCTCGATCGCGTCATTGCGGCGCTTCAGCGCATCGTAGTCCGCGTCCGAAATTTCCGGCGCATCCTGCCCGTGATACAGCGCATCGTGGCGCGCAAGTTCCGCCGCAAGGAAGGTGAGTTCCTCCGCTGCTTCGACTTCGGTCAGTTGCTCGACGGGCTTCTTCTCACTCAGCATGGATGGCGACTCCGGATCTGCGAGTCGCTTTTTACTGCATGATTCCTCAAATCGGAATCAATTTGAGGAGAAAATCATCCAGCAATTCAAAGTGCTACGGCGAGCTTTGCGCGCCTGAAAGACGCGCGGTGCCGTAGAGTAAACCTGCGCGAAAGAAAGGTGGTTGCGGTCAGCCGTTGCCCGCCAGCAACCGCGCTGCCGCCGCCCTCGCCTCCTCGGTGATCGAGGCGCCGGCGAGCATGCGGGCGATTTCCTCGGTGCGCGCCTCGTCGTCCATGCGGGCGACGCGGGTGGCGATCATTTCGGCCCTTTGCGCCGACGGCCCCTTCGAGATCAGCAGATGTGTCGCGGCGCGCGCGGCAACCTGGGGTGCGTGGGTGACGGAAAGCACCTGAACGGTCTTCGAAAGCCGCTTCAGCCGCTGGCCGATGGCATCGGCAACGGCGCCGCCGACGCCGGTGTCGATTTCATCAAAAACAAGCGTCGGCGCCGAACCGCGATCGGCGAGCGCCACCTTCAGCGCCAGGAGGAAACGCGAAAGCTCGCCGCCCGAAGCGACCTTCATGATCGGCCCCGGCCGCGTGCCGGGATTGGTCTGAACATGGAACTCGACGACATCGATGCCCTCCGCCGACGGCGAGTTGGAATCGCTGGCGACCTCGACCATGAAACGGGCGCGCTCGAGCTTCAATGCTGGCAGCTCTTCCATGACGGCGGCCGAGAGCGCGGTCGCCGTGTTGTGGCGCTTTTCCGAAACAGCGCGTGCCGCCGCGTCGAAAGCCGCTTTGGCGGCGGCCACTTGCACTTCGAGCTGTTTCAGTTTCTCCTCGCCGGCGTCGAGATCCGCAAGCTCCGCGATCATCCTAACGGCAAGCGCCGGCAGTTCGGTGACGGGCACCGAATATTTGCGGCTGGCGGCGCGCAGCGCGAAAAGCCGCTCCTCGACGCGCTCCAGTTCCTTCGGGTCGAATTCCGTGTCGCGCAGCGCCCGTTCCACCGCCATCTGCGCGTCGGAGAGCTGGTTCAGCGCCCCGTCCAGAAGCTCGACGGTCTCTTCCAGCAAGCCCGGCGCCTCGTGGCTCTTGCGTTCGAGGCGCCGCACCAGGGAGGCGATCAGCGGAACCGGCGAAGCGTTGCCGTTCAGGAATTCGGATGCTTCGCTGATGTCGCCGGCGATACGCTCGACCTTCATCATGCGTGCCCGGCTTTCGGCGAGTTCCTCCTCCTCGCCATCCCTTGGCGCCAGCGCCTCCAGTTCCTCGACGGAGGAGCGCAGATAGTCCGCCTCCCGTGCTGCCGCCTCGACGCGCTCGCGGTGCTTCCTCAGCCCCCGCTCGGCGTCTCGCCAGGCGCGATAAAGCGTCCCGACCTCTTGCGCCGCCTCGGTGGTCCCGCCGAAGGCATCAAGCAGCGCGCGGTGCGCGTCGATGTCGACAAGCGCCCGATCATCGTGCTGGCCATGAATTTCGACGAGCACCTGTCCGGCCTGGCGCATCAATTGCACGCTCACCGGCTGGTCGTTGACGAAGGCCTTGGTGCGGCCGTCCGCCGACTGCACCCGGCGGAAGATCAGGTCGCCGTCATCGTCGATGCCGTTTTCGCGCAGCAGAAGCCGCGCCGCATGACCGGGCGGGACGTCGAAGACGGCAGTCACCTGCCCCCTCTCCTCGCCATGGCGCACGAGCGAACCGTCACCGCGGCCGCCAAGCGCCAGCGACAGGCTGTCGAGAAGAATGGATTTGCCCGCGCCAGTTTCGCCGGTCAGCACCGAGAGCCCCGCGTCGAAGCTGAGGTCAAGCCGTTCGATCAGGACGATATCGCGGATCGAGAGCTGGGCGAGCATCCGGTGTCATATCTTCCTTGGCAGCGCTGAGACAGTCAGGCGCCGATGAGTTTCTTGCCCGCCCGCGCGATCCAGGACGTGCCGCTTTCGCGCGGTTCAAGACCGCCCGACTGCAGCAGCTTATAGGAATCGGCGTACCACTGGCTGTCCGGGTAGTTGTGCCCGAGAACCGCTGCCGCCGTCTGGGCTTCTGCCGTCACGCCCATGGCGAAATAGCCCTCGACGAGACGCGCCAGCGCTTCCTCGACCTGGTTGGTGTTGGGATACTGCTCGACGACGACGCGGAAACGCGAGATGGCGGCAAGATACTCCTTGCGCTCGAGGTAGTAGCGGCCGACCTGCATCTCCTTGCCGGCGAGCTGGTCGCGGGCGAAGCGGATCTTGGCCTGCGCGTCGTCGACATATTCGGAGTCCGGATACTTGTCGACGACCACCTGCATCGCGTCGATCGCCCTCTGGGCCGGCTTCTGGTCCTGCGTCACTGCCGGAATCTGCTTCGTGTAGGCGAGGCCCTGGATATATTGTGCATAGGCCGCGTCTTCCGACTGAGGATAGAGGTTCAGATAACGGCTGGTTGAGTTGATGGCGTCCTGATACTGGCCGTTGCGGTAGGCGACGAAGGCGTTCATCACCAGCGCCTTGCGGGCGTATTCGGAGAACGGATGCTGTTTGTCGATGGCGTCGAATTTGCGCCCCGCTTCCGTCGTCTTGCCGGCGTTCAGGTTGGCGAGGCCCTGGTTATACAGCACTTCCGGCGGATCGGTTTCCGCGGTGAGCTTGGTGATATCGATATCCGGGTCGTTCTGGCAGGCGGTGATCAGGCTGCTGCCGGCGATAGCCGCAAGGACGACCGCGACGACGCGCACTGATTTTCTCATGTCAACAGAAACTGCAAGGACCATCGGATATTCCCGTTTCACCTACAGCGTCGCGCGTCTTATCAGACGCGCAAAGGTCGCTGTAGCACTTTAGATTGCTGCATGTCTTTGTCCTTAGATCGAGGTCGATTTAAGGAGACATGCAGTAGCGGTTGGCATCCGCCAGACTTGCGCGTTTTAGAGCAAGTTGCCTCCAGACCGCAACGTCATGATCGGCAATTCATGCAAATTTGTGGCGCTTCGGGTGGGTTTCCGAGGCGTATGCACTCTTTTCCACCGAGTTCCGCCGCGCTTCGCTGAGACCGGCCGTGAAAAAGCCGGCCTTTCGGCCGGCGACTGGAGACGTAGTGAACTTTTTTTCTCAGGCAGACCAGGGCGCAAAGCCCGGAGCCGCGACCGCCACCAACTCGCGCGAGCGTGTGCGCTGGCGCTGCGACGCAGTTTCCACAACCTCGTAGGCGGTCGGGTCGCTCAAGAGTGCCTTGAGAGCATTGGCGTTCATCTTGTGGCCACCCCGATAGGAACGATAGCAGCCGAGGAACGGCGCGCCCGCCAAGGAAAGGTCGCCCACGGCGTCGAGCGTCTTGTGGCGAACGAACTCGTCCGTGTAGCGAAGACCTTCGACATTGACGACCGTGTTGTCGTCCGAGATCACCACGGAGTTTTCGAGCGAAGAGCCAAGTGCGAAGCCGGCAGCCCACAGCCGCTCGACGTCACGCATGAAGCCGAAGGTCCGCGCCCGCGACAGTTCCCGCTTGAAGACCGCCGGCGTCATGTCGCCCTTCCAGGCCTGACGGCCGATCAGCGGGCAATCGAAATCGATCTCGACTTCGAAGCGCATGCCGTCATAGGGCGTGAATTCAGACCAGGAAGCACCGGATTCGATGCGAACCGGCTTGAGGATGCGGATGTACCGGCGCTTGACCGCGAGCGCCCGGATCCCCGCCTGCTCGATGGCGTCGATGAAAGGCTCGGAACTGCCATCCATGATCGGCATTTCCGCGCCACTGACTTCGATCAGCAGGTTGTCGAGGCCAAGCGCATAGACCGCCGCCATGACGTGCTCAATCGTTGCGATCGATGTCGCAGGCGAAAGTCCGAGGACGGTGCACAGGTCGGTATTGCCGACCTGCGACGAGACGGCTCTGAACTCGCTCACCCGCCCGCCGGGAAGCACCCGCTGAAACACGATGCCAGCATCCGCCTCGGCCGGATGGAAGGTGATCTCCACCTCGACGCCGGAGTGGACGCCAAATCCCTTGAGGGTTATCGGGCTTGCGATCGTCGTCTGAAACCCGAGCAGTTCGATTCCCATTCTCTTCGTCACTTTCAATCAACTAGGGCCGAAGCCAAACTCTTTCGGGACGCCGCGATATCAGCGCAGACCAATCAATCGTGGCCCGGCAGCTGTCGGCCGAAGCCAAGTTCTTCGAACTAACAGCGTCCGATGGAATCGCATGCGTCCCCTTTCCGCTGCTGAAAATAAGAGTTCGGAGGCACCATTCCAAATCACTGTTCGTTTCGCTTTGTTACGCAATTCATATGCGCACAATGGAATGTTCAACCTATTGAGACAAAACGACAAAGTGAAAATGCCCGGGCTGTCGCCCGGGCATCGGCAAGGTGAAGGAACGGACTGCGAATCAGTTCGATTGACGGCGCAGGAACGCCGGGATCTCGAGCTGATCGTCCTCATTCGAGCGCATCTGCGCCGCCGCGCGGCCATGATCGTCGAGCTGGCCGCGGCGCGGAGCGTAGAGGCTCGCCTCCGGAGACAGCGGGCGGCGCTGCTGGGAAGCGGCGCTCGGTGCCGCCGACGTCATGTCGGAGGAGACGTTCTGGCTTTCCCGCTCACGCAGCCCAAGCGAGCTGGTGATCCGGTTGAGAAGGCCCATCGGACCACGCTCTTCCTGAAGCGCCGCCGCTGGCTGTGCGCGATGGTCGATCTCGGCCTTCACGACGGGCGGAAAGTCCTCGACTTTCGGCATGCGCACCGGCTCGGCCTGCTGGCGAACGACCGGAGCAGGCTCCTGGCGAACCGGCTGCGGTTGGATCTGCGGCTGAACCTGAGCCTGCATCGGAGTTTCGACGGGCCGCGGCATCGGCTGCGGCGCGCGTGCTACGGGAGCGGCTTCCACCGGAGCGGCGCCGGCAAAGAGTTTGCTCTGCGGGCGAAAGGTCTCTTCCTGGACCTGAGGAGCCGGTACGGCGACCTGGGCGCGCGTAGCGATATCGAGCTCCCGCTCCATTTCCGCTTCGCGGATCGCCAGCGCGATGTGGTCGACCGTGTTCTGTTGAACCGGCTGCTGCACCGGTTGCGGCTGCGGCGCCGGCTGTTGAGCGACGATCTGCTGCTGCGGCTGGGCCTGAACGGCTGCAGACGGACGGACGATCGGCTTCGGCGCTACCGGACGAAAGTCGGCAGAGCGGCCGGAGACCTCCGCAGCTCCACGATCGATGCCGGTTGCCACCACGGATACGCGGATCAGGCCTTCGAGATCTTCGTCGAAGGTCGCGCCGAGTATGATGTTGGCGTCCGGATCCACTTCCTCGCGGATGCGCGTGGCTGCCTCGTCCACCTCGAAGAGGGTGAGGTCGCGGCCGCCGGTGATCGAGATGAGCAGGCCTTGAGCGCCCTTCATCGAGGTTTCGTCGAGCAACGGATTGGCGATCGCGGCTTCTGCGGCGGCCATGGCGCGGCCTTCGCCAGAGGCTTCGCCCGTGCCCATCATGGCGCGGCCCATTTCGCGCATCACCGAGCGGACGTCGGCGAAGTCGAGATTGATGAGGCCTTCTTTGACCATGAGGTCGGTGATGCAGGCAACGCCCGAATAGAGAACCTGGTCGGCCATGGCGAAGGCGTCCGCGAAGGTCGTCTTGTCGTTGGCGATCCGGAACAGGTTCTGGTTCGGGATGACGATCAGCGTATCGACCGACTTCTGCAGGTCGGCGATGCCCTGGTCGGCGATGCGCATGCGACGCCCGCCTTCGAATTGGAAGGGCTTGGTGACGACGCCGACGGTCAGGATGCCCTTGTTGCGGGCGGCCTGGGCGACGATCGGCGCCGCGCCCGTGCCGGTGCCGCCGCCCATGCCGGCGGTGACGAAGCACATATGCGTACCCTGCAGATGATCGATGATCTCATCGATGCATTCTTCGGCGGCCGCACGACCGACTTCAGGCTGCGAGCCGGCGCCGAGACCCTCGGTGACGGCAACACCCATCTGGATGATTCGTTCGGCCTTGGTCATGGTGAGCGCCTGCGCATCCGTGTTGGCGACGACGAAATCGACGCCCTGGAGGCCCGCGGTGATCATGTTGTTGACGGCGTTGCCGCCGCCGCCGCCGACGCCAAAGACCGTGATACGGGGCTTCAGCTCGGTAATGTCCGGCTTTTGCAGGTTGATGGCCATAGTACCGTTCCTTCTCTTTTTCTGGCCGCCTTGCCGAGCCGGCCAAACCCTTCAAACTGAAATACCTGTCTTGCCCGGCGCCTGACTTGCGCCGGCGAAACTCAGAAACTCTCTTTCAACCACTGGCCCATCCGGGCGATACGGCTGTTGCCGCCGCCGAGGGCTGAGAACACGCCGCCCTGGCTGGCATGCGTCTCGAGATCGGCGACCTGCGGATAGATCATCAGCCCGACGGCCGTGGAGAATGCCGGACCCTTGGCGGCGGCCGGCAGGCCGGAAACGCCGAGCGGGCGACCGATGCGAACGTTGCGCGCGAGGATCCGACGCGCGGCTTCCGGAAGGCCGGTCAACTGGCTGGCACCGCCGGTCAGCACGATCCGCTTGCCGACGATCGGACTGAAACCGGACCGCTGGATGCGGTCTCGGATGAGCTCCATCGTTTCCTCGATCCGGGCGCGGACGATGCGCGAGACAAGCGCGCGCGGCACATGGGTCGGCTGGTCGCGGTCGTCCTCGCCGATCGGCGGAACAGAGACGATGTCGCGCTCGTCGGCGCTGTTCGGAAGCGCCGATCCATGCACGACCTTCAGTCGCTCCGCATCCTCGATTCGGGTCGAAAGTCCGCGCGCCAGGTCGGTCGTCACATGATGGCCACCAAGGCTGACGGCATCCGCATGGACGAGCTTGCCTTCGGCGAAGACCGAGATGGTCGTCGTGCCGCCACCCATGTCGATCGCCGCGCAGCCGAGCTCCACCTCGTCGTCGACGAGGGCGGCAAGACCGCTGGCATAGGGCGTGGCGACAATGCCTTCGACCGAGAGATGGGCGCGATTGACGCAAAGCTCGAGATTCTTCAGGGCCGCCCGTTCGACCGTCAGGACATGCATGTCGACCCCGAGCGCGTCGCCGAACATCGCCAGCGGGTCGCGGATACCGCGCTCTCCGTCGAGCGAAAAGCCGGTCGGCAGCGAATGGAGGACGGCCCGATCGGTTCTGAGCGACTGCTGGCCCGCGGCGGCAAGCACCTTCTTCAGATCGTTCGCGTCAACTTCCTGGCCGCCGAGGTCGATCGTCGCCGTATAGACGTCGCTCTGCAGGCGGCCGGCGGAGACATTGACGATGAGGCTGTCGATCGTCAGCCCCGCCATCCGCTCCGCCGCGTCGACAGCGAGCCGGACGACGCTTTCGGCGGCATCCAGATCGGCGATCACGCCGTTCTTCACGCCGCGCGACTTCTGGTGGCCGATGCCGATGATCTCGATATTGTGGGTGCGGCCGGGCAGTATCTGGCTCTCGGCGCGCGGCGTCAGCCGGCCGATCATGCAGACGACCTTGGTCGAGCCGATGTCGAGCACCGAAACGACATGCGACCGCTTCGAGGACAGCGGCTTCAGGCGCGGAAGGCCGAAACTGGCGGAACCGAACAGACTCATATCCGCTTCTCCTGCGCCTTCAGCATCTTCTCCCTCGCCTTCAATGCCACTTCCCGGCGCGCAACCGCTTCCGGTGTGAGTTGTACGGTCGTGCGGTCCTCGAGCCTCAGATCGACGGCAGCGATATCGCGCTCGAGAAGCTGATGACCCTCTTCCATCTCCGCGAGAACCCGCATCGCCTGGGCGACGTCCTTCTCCGGAAGCTTCACGACGATGCCGTTGTCGAGACGCAGATCCCAGCGCCGGCTGGCGACACGCACGAATGCCTTGACGCGCGCACGGAACTCGGGCCAGCGAGAAAACTCGTCATAGAAAGCAGCGGCAGCGGTTTCGGCATCGCGGCCGACGAAGAGCGGCAGTTCGGCGAACTTGTTGTCGCGAAGAGGGGCAATCACGCTGCCGCTACGCTCGATGAGCGACAGATCCGACCCGTGCTGCCATATGCCGAAGGCCTGGCGCTCTTTGAGATTCACCTCGATGGTAGCCGGGTAGATCTTGCGTACGGTCACGCTCTCCACCCACGGCAATTCACTGATCAGCCGACGCGCCTCGGCGATATCGAGGGCCACAAGCGAGGTCGTTCCGTCAAGACCGAGCTGCTGGAGAATGTCGATCTCGGAGGTCTGCTCGTTGCCGGAGACCCGGACGTCTTCGATGGCAAAGCCGGCGGCCGTCGTCGAAACCTGCGCGAAGTTCTGCGTGTGACCGCCGAGCGACATGCCGTAGAGCCCGGTCGCCAGGAGAAAGGCGACGGCAGAGACCGTGCCGGTATGAGCAGGAAAGCGGACGCGGCCGGCGCCAAGGCTGACCAGAAAACGGACGCCCTTGCGCAGCGGGCGCGGCAATACGAGCGCATCGTCACCCTCGGCCGCAACGCCGAGCGCAGGACGAACCCTTCTGCCCCTTCTGCCCCTCAACGCAAGCACGATGCGTCCTCCACCATCCACCTTAGAAACTCACCAAACTGAAGGCCCGCATGTTGCGCCATTTCTGGCACCAGGGAGGTCGGGGTCATGCCGGGTTGCGTATTGATCTCCAGCCAGATCAACTCGCCCTCGCCATCGCCACGATCATCGAAACGGAAGTCCGATCGGCTGACGCCGCGGCAACCGATCGCCTGATGCGCCTTCACCGCTAAGGATTGTATTTTTTGGTAAATATTTGGTGAAATCCGCGCCGGAATGACGTGTGTTGAACCACCTTTTACATATTTGGAATCATAGTCGTAAAAGGCATGCCCCTGCGGAATGATTTCGGTGACGCCGAGTGCCACGTCGCCCATGACGCCGCAGGTGAGTTCGCGGCCGGCAATGTAGCGCTCGACCATCACGCGGTCGCCGTAGCGCCATTCGCTGGATGTGATGACCTGGGGCGGATGCGACTGGTCTTCCTTGACGATGACGACGCCGAAGCTCGACCCTTCCCGCACCGGCTTCACCACATAAGGCGGCCGCATAGGATGGACGTTCCCGAACTCGCGGCGGTCCATAATCAAAGCGTCGGCAACGGGAATGCCGGCGGCCTTGGCGACATGTTTCGCCTGCGCCTTGTCCATCGCTAGCGCCGAGGCAAGGACGCCGGAGTGGGTATAGGGAATCTCGAGATATTCCAGGATGCCCTGGATTGTCCCGTCCTCGCCGAAGGGCCCATGCAGGGCATTGAAGACGACATCCGGACGCAAATCGGCGAGCACGGCGGCAACGTCACGCCCGACATCGACGCGCGAAACCCGGTAACCCTCGGCCTCCAGGGCATCCGCACAAGCCGCCCCGGAAGACAGGCTCACCGGCCTCTCCGAGGAAAATCCGCCCATCAGGACAGCAAGATGCCTGCCGCTCATTCAGACCCCCAAACAGTACGCCACTATCGCAAAGCTTGCTTGCGCCTGGCTGTTTCCGACAGCCCGAGTCGCGAGATCTCCGCGTCAGGCCACTACAACGACATTATGGTTAATGAATCGTTTACTTTGGTTAATTCTTCTTGCGGGAGCACTGTCTTCCGCCTCAGGAGAATCAACCAACATCAAGGGCTTCACGACTGAATCGGCGCTTTCTATGGCGACACGTAAAATGCGCAGAGTTGCAGGTTTCATTTGCGAAGCTGCGCTAACTGATGGGGCTCAGCTACAAGAATGAAAAAGGCCGCGGCGGTTTCCCGTCGCGGCCTTTTTCACTCTTCCTTCTCGCCTCAGCCCGCGGCGCGGCCGAGGAATTCCTTGATCTCGTAGCCCGGCATGAAATTGCCGATGCGCTTGATCTCCCACTCCAGCTTGATGCCGGAATGCTCCAGCACGCGGGCGCGCACCGTCTCGCCGAGATATTCGAGCTCGTAGCCGCTCGCCTGGCCTGTGTTGATCATGAAGTTGCAGTGGAGCGGCGACATCTGGGCTCCGCCGATCATCAAGCCGCGGCCGCCGGCCTCGTCGACCAGCTTCCAGGCCGAATGGTCTTTCGGATTCTTGAAGGTCGAACCGCCGGTCTTCTCGCGGATCGGCTGCACGGTCTCACGATGCTGGCGCACCGCATCCATGTCGCTGCGGATCTTCGCCTTGTCCTCCGGAAAACCTTCGAAGATCGCATGCGTGAAGATCAGATCCTTGGCGGCGGCGGTGTGCCGATAGGCATAGCCCATGTCGGCATTGCTCAACACATGCTTCTTGCCCTTGCGGTCGACCGCGTGGACCTCGACGACGCGTTCCCGGGTCTCGCCGCCATTGGCGCCGGCATTCATCCTCAGCGCGCCGCCGATCGAGCCAGGAATGCCGTAGTAGAAGTAGAAGCCGCCGATGCCATGGTCGAGCGCCATCGCCGCGATGTTCTTGTCCGGGCAGATCGCCCCCGCCATGATGCGGTTCTCCCCGACGATCTCCAGATCGCCGAAGCCCTTGGCGGAGAGGCGAATGACGACCCCCGGAATACCGCCGTCGCGCACCAGCAGGTTCGATCCGACGCCGATCACCATGACCGGCACCTCTTCCGGCACCAGCTTCAGGAAAGCGACGAGATCATCCGTGTCGTGCGGCTGGAACATCAGCTCGGCAAGCCCGCCCGCACGAAACCAGGTGACGCGGTCCATCGGGGCATCGGGCGTGATACGACCGCGAATTGCACTGACGCCGCTTCCGAGCGCGTCCAGGAGTTTCTGACCGTTAACCTGCTTCATGCTTCAACTTCCTGAAATATCCGCGAGTTCCTTGGGAAGCGCCGCGGCCCAATAGGTGATGCTGCCAGCCCCCAAGAGAACCACAAAGTCACCCGGCTGCGCAATCTTCGAGACGGCCGGCGCGAGTGCGTCCTGACCGGCGAGGTAGCGGGCGTCGCGATGGCCGGCAGCCTTGATACTGTTGACAAGCGCTTCGGAATTGACGCCGTCGATCGCGTCCTCGCCTGCCGCATAGACCGGCGCGATCAGAATAGTATCGGCATCGTTGAAGCAGGCGGAAAAATCCTCGAACAGGCTCGACAGGCGCGAATAGCGGTGCGGCTGGTGAACGGCGACGATGCGCCCCTGGCAGGCCTCGCGCGCCGCTCTCAGGACCGCCTTGATCTCGACCGGATGATGGCCGTAGTCGTCGAAGATGCGCGCTCCGTTCCATTCGCCGGTGAGCGTGAAGCGCCGCTTCACGCCGCTGAAGGAGGCAAGCCCCCTGGCGATCGCCTCCGGCTCCATGCCGAGGCGCTGAGCGACGGCGACAGCGGCCGTGGCGTTCGAGACATTGTGCCGGCCGGGCATCGGCAGGCGCAGGTCCTTCAGCTGGATCACCTGTCCGGTGCGCCGGCGGCGGATCTCGACATCGAAGACAGAGGTTGCGCCATCCATTCGGATATTGTGATAGCGCACGTCCGCCTGCGGGTTCTCGCCATAGGTCACGACCTTGCGGTCCTCGATCTTGCCGACCATGGACTGGACTTCCGGATGATCCAGGCAGAGAACGCCGAATCCGTAGAAGGGCACGTTCTCGACGAATTGCCGGAAGGCAGCACGCACGGCGTCGAAATTGCCGTAGTGGTCGAGGTGCTCCGGGTCGATATTTGTGACGACGGCGATATCGGCCGGGAGCTTCAGGAAGGTGCCGTCGGATTCGTCCGCCTCGACGACCATCCACTCGCCGGCGCCCATGCGCGCATTCGTGCCGTAGGCATTGATGATGCCGCCATTGATGACCGTCGGATCGAGACCGCCCGCGTCGAGCAGCGCGGCCACCATCGAGGTGGTCGTCGTCTTGCCGTGCGTGCCGCCGATGGCAATGGCATTGCGGAAGCGCATCAGTTCGGCCAGCATCTCGGCACGGCGCACCACCGGCAGGAACTTCTCGCGCGCCGCAATCAATTCGGGATTGTCCTTCTTGATCGCCGTCGAGACGACCACCACCTCGGCGTCGCCGAGGTTTTCCGCCTTGTGACCGACGGAGATCTTGATGCCCTTTTCGCGCAGGCGCTGCACATTGGCGCTGTCCGACTGGTCCGAGCCCTGCACCCGATGGCCGAGATTGTGCAGCACCTCGGCGATGCCGCTCATGCCGATGCCGCCGATCCCGATGAAATGTACGAGCCCGATCGTCTTCGGCATTTTCATGTGCGTGCTTCCTTGAATTTGGCGACTGTCGAGCCGCTGGCAATAGCCTCTACCAGGGATGCAAGCAAGCGCGCGGCATCCGGTTTCCCGGTTTCCCGGGCGTTCGCCGCCATCTGCGCCAGCGCCCCAGGGGTGTTCATGGCGTCGGAGAGGATGCCGGCCAGCCTTTCGGCGCTGAGCTCCGCCTGGGCGATGACCCGCGCTCCGCCCTTGGCGGCAAGCGCCGCGGCATTCGCTGCCTGATCGTGGTCGAGCGCGTAGGGATAGGGAACGAGAATGGCCGGACGGCCGATCACCGACACCTCGGAAACGGTCGAGGCGCCGGAACGGCAGACCACCAGTTGCGCCGATGCGATGCGGGCGGCCATGTCGGTGAAGAAGGGTGACACCTCGGCCGGAATTCCGAGCTTGTCGTAGGCGGCGGCGACACCCTCCCGGTCTTCCGGCCGCGCCTGCTGCGTCACCTTGAGCCGCCGGCGCTGAGCGTCGTCGAGCCGGCAGATCGCCTGCGGCACCGCCTTCGAGAAGAATTGTGCCCCCTGGCTGCCGCCGAAGACGACGAGATGGAACGGCCCGCCGTCCGGCGCCGCGTAGGCGACGCTGGCCGCCTCCAATACGGCGGGGCGGACCGGGTTTCCGGTCGTCACCGTCTTCGCCGCGAACTCTCCGACCCCTTCGGGAAGAAAGCCACCGGCAATCGCCTGTACCCGCGACGCGAGCAACTTGTTGGCACGCCCCATGACGGCATTCTGTTCGTGAATGAGCGACGGAACACTCATGCCGGTCGCGGCCAACAGCGGAGGCACCGTCGGATAGCCGCCGAACCCCACGACCGCCTTGGGCTTGTGGCGGGCAATCAGGCGCCGCGCGGCGCGTAAACCCGTCCAGAGCTTCCAGGCCGATTGCGCCAACTTGATCGGATTCTTCAAGCTGATCGTGGCGGAAGGCACGACATGCACCTCCTCGGCCGGGAATTTTCCGGCATAGCGCTCGGCACGGCTATCGGTCACGAGATGCACGGCATAGCCCGCCGCCTTCAGTTCATGCGCAAGCGCCTCCGCGGGAAAGAGGTGCCCGCCGGTCCCCCCGGCGGCGAGAAAAATGATGCCCTTGTCCATGTCTTACTCCGCCGGCACGCCGACGCCGGATCGAAAGAGGCTGCGCTCGACCGCGCGTTTCTCCGGCCGATGACGGGTGAGCGCCAGGACGAATCCGGCGGTCACGCAGATCGCCACCATCGACGAGCCGCCATAGGAGATCAGCGGCAGGGTCATGCCCTTGGCCGGAAGCAGTTCCAGGTTTACGCCGATATTGATCATCGACTGGATGCCAATCTGCAGCACCAGGCCGGCGACTGCAAAGCGGTTGAAATCGTTGCGTTCGCGGAAAGCATGGTTGAGCCCGCGCATGACCAGGAAGGCGAAGATCACCACGATGACCATGCAGAAGACGATGCCGAACTCCTCCGCCGCCACCGAGAAGACGAAGTCAGTGTGGCTGTCGGGGATGATGCGCTTGACGATGCCCTCGCCCGGGCCGCGGCCGAACCAGTCGCCGCGGATGATCGCGTCGCGCGCCGTATCCACCTGGAACGTATCGCCCTCACCGGTCATGAACCGGTCGATACGGCCGGCGACGTGCGGCAGCATCGTATAGGCGACGAAGAAGCCGCCCGCGGCCGCCCCGGCCAGCACGATGATCCAGAGCCAGGGCATGCCGGCCATGAAGAACATGCCGCCCCAGACCGCCGCAGTGAGGATCGTCTGGCCAAGGTCCGGCTGGGCGACAAGCAACGCGCCGACGATGCCGAAGAGCAGGATCGACAGCAGGTTGCCGGGGATTTCCGGCTGCTTCGCATGCTCGGCAAAAAGCCAGGCGCAAACGACGACGAAGGCCGGCTTCATGAACTCGGACGGCTGGATCGAAATGCCGGCGATCGAAATCCACCTGAGCGAGCCCTTAACCTCTTCGCCGATGAAGAGGACGAGAACCATCATACCGAGCGATGCAGCAAGGAGAATGATCGCCGCGCGCCTGACCTGTCGCGGCGACAGAAAGGATATGCCCACCATCACCACCAGCGACGGGAGAAGGAAGACCGCGTGACGCTTGACGAAGTGAAAGCTGTCGAGCCCGAGCCGCTCGGCGACCGGCGGGCTGGCCGCAAAGGAAAGCATGAAGCCGACGCCCATCAGGAGGATGAAGGTCGCCAGGAAGAACCTGTCTATCGTCCAGAACCAGTCGGCCACGGGGCCACGTTCGGCTCGGCTTACCATCTGTCTGTCCTCTTTTCCGGCGCACTATACGCCAAGTTCCTAATTCCCGGCTCCGCCGCGCCGATCCCGTCCAGGAAATCTCGCCTCAGATGAGCATGGTCACGCCTTCGAGCGCCGCCACATGGTCGACAAAGGCATCGCCGCGCATCTCGAAATTCTTATACTGGTCGAAGCTTGCGCAAGCCGGGGAAAGCATCACGGCGCCAGGACCCTGGCGATCGCGCGCCGCATCTGCCGCCGCGTGTGCGACCGCCTTTTCCAAGGTGCCGGAAATCTCGTAGGGTACCGCTTCGCCGAGCGTCGCCGCGAATGCGGGCGCCGCCTCACCGATCAGGTAGGCCTTGACGATCGCCGGGAAGAACGGCGTCAGCGAGGCAATCCCGCCTTCCTTCGGCAGTCCGCCGGCGATCCAATAGATCCGCTCGTAACTCGAAAGTGCCGGGGCCGCCGCATCGGCATTTGTCGCCTTGCTGTCATTGACGAAGACGATTTCGCCTCTCTTCGCGATCGGCTGCATCCGGTGCTTGAGGCCGGGAAAGCTCTCAAGCCCATTGACGATGTCCTGCTCGTCGACACCGACGGCAAGGCAGGCGGCAACGGCCGCCGCCGCATTCTGGGCATTGTGTCCGCCCCGCAGCGTCTGGATGCCGGAAAGGTCGGCGAAGCGCGCCGACGAGCCGCCCTCGGCCCGCATGAGTGACGACCCTTCGGCATAGATCCCATCGGCCAGTACATGACGGCGCGAGATGCGCACGACCCGGGTTCCGGCCCGCTCCACGCGGTCGGCGACCAGGCTCGAGAAACTGTCGTCGACGCCGACCACGGCCGTGCCGCTTCCCGCCACCAATCGTTCCTTGATGTCGGCATAGTGCTGCATGGTACCGTGCCGGTCCAAATGGTCGGGGGTGAGGTTGAGAAGAATTCCCGCCGTGGGGTCAAGCGTCGGCGCAAGGTCGATCTGATAGGATGAGCACTCGACCACGTAGAAGCGCCCCGCCTTCGGCGGATCGAGCGTCAGCACGGCCCTACCAATATTGCCGCCAAGCTGGGTGTCCCGCCCGCTGGTCTTCAGGATATGGGCGATCAGCGCCGTCGTCGTCGATTTGCCGTTGGTGCCGGTGATGGCGATGAAAGGGCATTCGGGCGCATGGGCGCGCCGCTCGCGCACGAACAGCTCGATGTCGCCGATGATCTCGACACCGGCTTGGTGGGCGAGATCGACGGTCCAGTGCGGCTTCGGATGCGTCAGCGGCACGCCCGGCGAAAGCACGAAAGCGGCGAAAGCGTTCCACTCGACATGGCGCAAATCCGCCGTTGCGATGCCTGCCGCGGCGGCCTTGGCGACGCTGTCGGGGTTGTCGTCCCAGGCGGTGACCTTTGCGCCGCCCGCTACCAGCGCCTCGGCCGTCGCCAGCCCAGAACCGCCGAGGCCGAAGAGCGCGACTCTCCTGCCCTTGAATGTGGTGACGGGGATCATCTCGCTTACCTGAGCTTGAGGGTCGAAAGACCGACCATCGCCAGAATGACCGCGACGATCCAGAAGCGGATCACTATCTGGCTCTCCGTCCAGCCCTTCTTCTCGAAGTGGTGGTGGATAGGCGCCATCAGGAAGACGCGCCTGCCGGTGCGCTTGAACCAGAAGACCTGGAGGATCACCGAAAGCGTCTCGATGACGAAGAGGCCGCCGATGATGATCATGACGATCTCGTGCTTGGTCGCGACGGCAACGGTGCCAATCAGGCCGCCGAGCGCAAGCGAACCGGTGTCGCCCATGAAGATCGCCGCCGGCGGCGCATTGAACCAGAGGAAGCCGAGGCCGGCGCCGATGACGGCACCGAGGACGACCGCGAGTTCGCCGGTGCCGGGCACGAAATGGATCTGCAGATAGTTGGCGAACACGGCGTTACCGGCGAGATAGGCGATCAGTCCGAAGGCTGCGGAGGCGATCATCACCGGCACAATGGCGAGACCATCGAGACCGTCCGTCAGGTTCACGGCATTGCCGGCGCCGACGATGACGAAACCACCGAAAAGCACGAAGAAATAGCCGAGATTGAGCATCAGGTCCTTGAAGAAGGGGAAGGTCAGCGACGAGCCGAAGGTCGAGCCCGCGCTACCGGCAGACTGCGCCGCCTGCATCATGAAGAAGACCGCGATGGCTGCGATGACGAATTCGATGCCGAGGCGCGCCTTGCCGGAAAAGCCTTTGTCCGACTGCTTGGTGACCTTGAGATAGTCGTCGTAGAAGCCGATGGCGCCGAAGCCCAGCGTTACCAACAGCGTCGACACGACATAAATGCTTGAGAGATCGGCCCAGAGCAGTGCCGAGCCGACGATGCCGGCGAGGATCATCAGTCCGCCCATGGTGGGCGTGCCAGCCTTCTTGAAGTGCGTCTGCGGGCCGTCGGCGCGGATCGGCTGACCCTTGCCCTGGCGAATGCGCAGTGACGAGATTATGGCCGGCCCGAACAGGAACACGATCAGCGCGGAGGTGAAGAGAGCTGCACCCGTGCGGAAAGTGATGTAGCGGAAGAGATTGAAGAATTGAAAGTGGTCCGCCAGTTCCACGAGCCAGATCAGCATAAGGGACCTTTCCCCAAAGGTTTAGACTTGGACATCGCCCAACAGAATCATCTGATGAACGATACCCACTTGCGCATGACTATGTTAGGCCAATTCCCCTGGCCCAGGCCTTATCCACCAGCATTGGTGGCACTGCCTCTATACTTCGCCTCTATACTTTCCCCCGCTTCGGCCTTCTCTTCGGGATAGGCATCGAGAAGAGCCTGAACGATCTTGGCGCAGCCGGTGCCCTTCGATGATTTGACCATCACCACGTCGCCGGCAGCAACCGCGCCGAGTGCGTAAGAGGTGAGATCTCCGACCGCCTCGCGGTGAACGACCGTAACCTCGGCCGGCAAAGCGTCACGCAGATGCGCCATGTCGGGCCCGGCGAGCCAGACGTCGGCAATGCCCGCCTCTACGATCGGCTCCGCCAAAGCGGCATGTACAGCCGCGGCGTGCTCGCCCATCTCCAGCATGTCGCCGAGAATCGCGATACGGCGGCCGCCGGCCGCCGGATCGGCATCGCGCAGGAGGGAGATCGCCGCCCGCATCGACGCCGGGTTGGCATTGTAGCTTTCGTCGATCAGCGTCAGGTGACCCGCGCCAATCTTCAGGCGGTGCCGCAATCCCCGGCCCTTTTCAGGCTGCATGGTCGCGAGCGAGGCAACGACGCGATCGAGGCCCGCGCCGGCGAGTTGCGCGGCGGCAATCACCGCCAGGGCATTCTCGGCAATATGCCTTCCCGGAGCGCCGATCGTGACTTCCAGTGTTCGGCCGCCGATGCCGGCCCAGAGGACGGATCGATCCGCGCCCGCGGCGAACTCGATCAGCCGATATTCCGATTTTGGGTTGGCGCCGAAGGCGTGGATGTGACCAACGCCTGCCGCCGCGGCTGCCCTTTCGAGGAGATCGAACTGCGGACTGTCGCGGTTGATCACCGCATGGCCGCCCTTGACGACGCCCTCGAAGATCTCCGCCTTCGCCGAGGCGATCTCGTCAAGACTGGCGAAGTTGCCGAGATGGGCAGCGGCAATGCTGGTGACGACGGCCACATGCGGACGTACCATCGCGGTCAACGGCCGGATCTCGCCATGATGGTTCATGCCGATCTCGAAGATGCCGAAATCGGTCGTCTCCGGCATCCGCGCAAGCGTCAGCGGCACACCCCAATGATTGTTGAACGATGCGACGGAGGCATGGACGCGGCCGAGCGGCGACAGAACGTGCCGCAGCATCTCCTTCGTCGTCGTCTTGCCGACCGAGCCAGTGACGGCGATGACCTTCGCGGCACTGCGGTCGCGCGCGGCGCAGCCGAGGCGGATCATCGCCTCCAGGACGTCATCGACGACGATCATCGGCGCGATCAACCGCCCGAGCGCCGGAAGCTTGCCTTCACTGACAACGAGCAGCGAGGCGCCGTTGGCAAGCGCGAGGCCGGCATAGTCGTGTCCATCGACCCGATCGCCCCTGATCGCGAAAAAGGCCTCGCCCTTGGCAATCGTGCGGCTGTCGATCGAGATGCCGATGATCCCATCCGGCAGGTTTCCGACCGGGCGGCCATTCATGGCCGCAAGCAGATCGCTGCATGTCCAGAGCCAGCTCACATCACAGCCCTCCCAGCGCCTTGCGTACTTCCGCGTGATCGGAGAATGGCAGCGTCACGGAGCCGATTGTCTGCCCCTCCTCATGCCCCTTGCCGGCAACTATCAGCGTATCGCCGGCTTGCAGCATGCCGACGGCGGTCCGGATAGCCTCGGCGCGGTCGGCGATTTCGGTCGCTCCTGTGGCACCGGCCATGATCTCCGAGCGGATCACTTCGGGGATTTCCGAGCGCGGATTGTCGTCGGTGACGATGACGACGTCGGCGAGCCGCGCGGCAACTTCACCCATGATCGGCCGCTTGCCCTTGTCACGGTCGCCGCCGCAGCCGAAGACGACGATAACCCGTCCGGTGGTGAACGGGCGCACGGATTCAAGCACGTTTTCAAGCGCGTCGGGCTTGTGGGCATAGTCCACATAGGCAAGCGCGCCGTCCTTCGTCTGGCCGACCAGTTCCAGCCGGCCGGAGGCGCCCTGCAGTTTTTCGAGCGCCGAGAAGGCCGCCTTGGCGGCGATCCCGGTGGACATCGCAAGGCCGGCGGCGACAAGGGCATTGGCCACCTGGAAATCGCCGGCGAGCGGCACATGGATTTCGAAGATGTCGTCGCCGACATGGACTTCCGCCGACTGCTTGTGGCGGAAATGCTCGACCCGCTTCAAGCTGATGAAATCGCCGTTACGGCCGACGGTGCGCACGTCGTGCCCGGCCTTGCGGGCCGCGGCAATCGCCTCGGCCGACCATTGGTCGTCGGCAAAGATCACCGCCGGCGAACCTTTCGGCAACAGTGCGCCGAAGAGGCGCATCTTCGAGGCCATGTAGTGCTCGACGGTCGGGTGGTAGTCCATATGGTCGCGGCCGAGATTGGTGAAGGCGGCGGCGGCGAGCCGAACCCCATCGAGCCGGCTCTGGTCGAGACCGTGGCTGGAGGCCTCCATCGCCGCGTGGGTAATGCCTTCGTCGGCAAGTTCGGCAAGCAGCTTGTGAAGCGACACCGGGTCCGGAGTGGTCAGCGAACCATAGTCGTTGCGTCCCGGCGCCGTGACGCCTGTGGTACCGATCATCGCTGCCGAAAGCCCGGCATGCGCCCAGATCTGACGCGTAAACGAGGCGACCGAGGTCTTCCCCGCAGTGCCGGTCACCGCCACCATCGTCTCGGGCTGGCGCCCGTAGAGGCGGGCCGCGGCCTGCGCCAGGAAGCGACGCGGTTCGGCAAGCTCGAAGACCGGTGTGCCGGCCTCCCCTCCAGAGCCCTTTGCGGCAATTACCGCCGCCGCGCCGCGCGACAGGGCGTCGGCGATATAGGCGGTGCCATTCGCTTTCGTGCCGGCGACGGCCACGAAAAGATCGCCCGGCTTGACCTGCCGGCTGTCGGCGGTGATGCCGGCAATGTCGATCTCCGCGTCATTGCCCTTCAGTTGCGCCAAAAGTTCCGGGAAAGTCGTTCCCGCCAGGTCCCTGATCTTCATGAACTGCACGTCTCACACCGATATCAATCCGCCGAAATCGCGAATCGTCCGCATTCTCATTTCACGGTCAATAAGACACAAGCAAGGCAGAACCGTCTTCTCCGAATTTCGGTTCGACACCGAGCAGCGGTGCCGAGCGGCTGATAATGTCGCGGACCATCGGCGCGGCATTGGAGCCGGCGGTGCGTCCGCCGCCCTCGCCGGTCGTCGGCGCGTCGATGAAGGTCAGCACGATGTACTTCGGATCGTCGATCGGAAACGCCGCCAGAAAGGCGTTGAAGTTCAGGTCATTGGCGTAGCGGCCATTGACGACCTTGTCGGCCGTGCCGGTCTTGCCGCCGACATTGAAGCCCGGGACGAGCGCCCGCTTGCCGGAGCCGGCAATGCCATTCCAGCGAAGCAGGTAGCGCATGTCGTCGCTCGTGCTCTTCTTGACGACCGCAGTCGCGAGTTCGCTCGCCTGCTCCTCGGTGCGCGGCAGGAAGGTCGGCGGGATAAGCTTGCCGCCATTGACCAGAGCAGCGCCGGCTACCGCCGTCTGCAATGGCGTCGTCGAGACGCCATGACCGAAGGAAATGGTGATCGAGCTGATCTTCTTCCACTCTCGCGGCTGGCTTGGCGCTTTGACCTCCGGAAGCTCCGTCGGCAGTTTCGTGAGCAGGCCCAGGCGGGTCAGGAATTCCTTATGCCCAGGAATGCCCACGAGGTCGGCGATTTTGGCCGTGCCGATGTTGGAAGAATACTGGAAGATCTCCGGCACGGTCAGCACGCGGCGCTTACCGTGGAAGTCCTTGATAGTGAAGCCGCCGATGCGGATGGGCGCCGTCGCGTCGAAGCTGTCGTTGAGCGTTACCTTCCCGGAATCGAGACCCATGGCAATGGTGAAGGTCTTGAAGGTGGAGCCCATCTCGAACGTGCCGTTCGACATACGGTTCATCCAGCCTTCTTCGGCCCCCTCCGCAGGCTTGTTGGGGTCATAGTCCGGAACAGAGGCCATCGCCAGCACTTCGCCGGTGTGCACGTCCATGACGACGGCGCCGGCAGCGATTGCCTTATAGTTCTTCATGCCGGAATCGATGACGTCGCGCACGATGTTCTGGACGCGCACGTCGATCGAGAGCTTGACCGGTTCGAGCTTGGCGTCGCTGGTCATGCCGATCGCCGCCAGATCGGCAAGCCCCTGGCTGTCGATGTAGCGCTCCATGCCGGCGACGCCGCGGTTGTCGATGTTGACATGTCCAAGGATATGAGCGGCCGTCGGGCCGCCGGGATAGAAACGGCGCTTCTCTGGTCGGAAGCCGATCCCGGGAATACCGAGCGCCAGGATTTCGCTCTGCTGCTTCGGCGTCAATTGCCGGCGCAGCCACTGGAAACGCGAGTTCGATTTGAGCTTGTTGTAGATCTCTCGAGCGTTGAGGTCGGGCAGAACCGTCGCGAGCCGCTCCACCGCCTCGTCGGCATCGACGATCTTGTGCGGCTCGGCATAGAGCGACACGGTGCGGATGTCGGTCGCGAGAATCTCGCCGTTGCGATCGAGGATGTCGGGACGCGAGGCCAAAAGGTTGTCGGCGCGCCCGATCGAGGAAACCGTCTCCGGCTGCGCGACACCGTATTGCACCAGCCGCCCGCCGATCACCGCATAGGCGATGCCGAAGCTCGCAATGACGATCGCAACGCGGCTTTTCGCCTGGCTGGCGCTCTTCTTGCGGGTGCCCTGGAACGTGACGCTGACGCCCGCCTCCGCGGGGCGGTTGTTGCCACCGGCCGAGAAATGCGCCTTGCTCTTCAACACCATGATACGGGAGAGAAACGACATCAGCGCGCCACCGAACCTGTTTCGATATTATCGGCATTGATGACGGCGGCGACGCCATCGTCCTTCTTGCCTTTCCCCTTCTTGTCCTTGCCCTCCTCCGGAGGCGGCACATCCGCCTTCAGCATCGGCAGTTCCTCGGGTCTGGCGAGTTGTGTCGAGGGCGTCGGCGTGAGCTGCAGGTCGACGGCGAAGGCGCCGACGAGCCGCTCCAGCCGGTTGGGCTGGGTCAGCAACGCCCAGTCGGCCTTGAGCAGGTCGATCGTGTCCTCCTCCAGCTTGATCGCAGCATCAAGTCTGCGGACCTCCTCGAGCTTGTTCTCGGCCTGGTGCTTGATCGTGTAGGTGACCGTGGCGGCCCCCGTCATGATGACAATCAGCACGATATCCAGCGTTCTGAGCATCGTCTCTTAGCCCCCTAGTCTGGCAAGGCTCGCCAGCTCCGGCAGGTTGAAAATGGACAGATCGGTTCCCGGCGACGGAGCCTGCGTGCGGATACCGGCCCTGAGTTTCGCCGACCGGGCGCGCGGATTGCGGGACGATTCTTCCTCGCTCGCCGCAACCATAGGCTTGCCGACTGGCGTGAAGGTTGCGTCGCGTGCCGTCACCAGCGGAAGGTGGCGAGAACCGCCCGCCTTTCCGGAGCGGTCCTGGAAGAATGTCTTGACGATCCTGTCCTCGAGAGAGTGAAAGGTGACGACGACGAGCCGCCCGCCGGGCTTCAGAGCCTGTTCGGCGGCAAAAAGCGCATGGGCGAGTTCGCCGAGTTCGTCGTTGACGAAGATGCGCAGCGCCTGGAAGACGCGGGTCGCCGGATGGATCTTGTCCTTCGCCTTGCGCGGCGTCACCGTCTCGATGAGATTGGCGAGATCGCGGGTCTTTTCGAAGGGCTGCTCGGCGCGACGCTTCTCGATCGCACGCGCGATGCGGCCCGCCTGCTTCTCCTCGCCCAGAAAGCCGAAGATGCGGATGAGGTCGGAGACCTTGGCCCGATTGACGACATCGGCGGCCGAGACGCCGGCACCCGACATTCGCATGTCGAGGGGACCCTGCCTCTGGAAGGAGAAGCCGCGCTCCGCCTCGTCGATCTGCATGGACGAAACGCCGATATCGAACACGATGCCGTCGAGCCCGCCTTCCGGCACATGATCCGCCAGCTCGGAAAAGCGCGAATGAATGAGCTTGAGCCTGCCGCCGGCGGCGGCAACCATTGGCTGGCCAGCCGAGATCGCCGTCGGATCCCGGTCGAGCGCGATCACCTCGGCGCCCGCATCGAGGAGCGCCGACGTGTAGCCACCGGCCCCGAAGGTGCCGTCGAGAATGATCTTGCCGGGCGCCGGATCAAGAGCCGCCAGCACTTCGGCAAGCATGACGGGAATGTGACGAACCGGTCCGCCATCGGCTTCAGAAGCTCTGCCGCCTTGATCCGTCACCATTCCGCCTCTCCACTCTAATCCGGACGCAGCCCCCGTCGCTTGCGCCCTTCCCGGGCCTCCGCCTGCGCCCTCGCAAACGCTTGCGGCTCCCAGAGCTGAAAATGATCGCCCCGCCCGACGAAAGTCACGTCGGTCGAGATGCCGGTGAAGTCGCGGATGAAATCCGTCACCATTAGCCGGCCCTCCGGGTCGAGCTTCACGAAGACGCCGCCCCCGTGAACGAGGAGCGACATCTGGTTGGCCGCATCCGAGAACGGATCCTCGGCCGCCATCTGTCTCTCGAACCGGTCCAGAAGCTCCGGCCCACCGACGCTGATCGCCGGAAAGACGAAGTCCTGGAAGCAGTATAGCTCCCGCATCCCCGCCTCCGAAAGCGCGGCGCGGAAAGCCGAAGGTACGGAGACCCGCCCCTTGGCATCGACCCGGTTCGTAGCATGTGACAAGAAGCGGTTCATGACGCGAAACGGCCGCCCCCGACTGACGGGCCACGTTCATCGGCCCGCTCGAACACTCGCCTGCGCTCGCAAAAGACCCCCGCCGGGCACGAGCGCGCCCGCCTGAACCTTCCGAGGAAGGGACCCTGGAATTTCGCGATGAGGGGCCACGACGCGGCCCTTGCGCAGTACCATTATGGGATAACATGGGACCATATGGGCGTCAATGGGAGAAGCTCTTAAACAGTCTCGCGGATGAACCAATATTGATCTGTTGTTAAGTTTAACGAAAGGTTACGATCAGACGCCTATTAGGTTGAATCGAAAGAAAAAGTGCCCCGCAACGGCCGCGGAAGGGACGTTGGCGGAGCACAGTTCATGCATCAAATTGGTTCAGCGAAAAACGCCAGTTGGCCTGTAAGCCGGGTTCTGTATGGCTCCGCCTCCGAGGAAGCGGAACGTGGCAGCCATTCATCTGGGACTGCGCTTGCGCACAGCCTCGTGCAACCCACCCGGATGACCGGCCTGGAAACCGGCTGGGCGCTTGCGCGCCCGTGTCATCCCTATTCGGTTTTGCTCCCGGTGGGGTTTACCGTGCCGTCCATGTCGCCATGTCCGCGGTGGGCTCTTACCCCACCCTTTCACCCTTACTCCGCAGGCGGAGCGGTTTGCTTTCTGTGGCACTTTCCCTGGGGTCGCCCCCGCCGGACGTTATCCGGCACCGTGTTTCCGTGGAGCCCGGACTTTCCTCACCCCGCGGCCTTTCGGCGCTTGCGAGGCGCGGCTGCCCGGCCAACTGACAGAGGCTCATTAACCGACCCGGGCAGCAAGCGCCAGAAAAATCGGCGCTTTCGCTTCCGTGTACCGGTCGCTCATCGATAGGCGATCGCGAAATCGGTCTCGTATTCGCCGACATCGACCCTGCCGCCCATCACCAGCGCGGCACCCAGCCGCCCGATTTCGTCGGAACTCTTCGCTGCCTGACCATTGCCGCCGGTGAGCACGGCAATGCGGTCGCTCGCAAAGCCGATATAGGGATAGCCGTGTCGCGTGAACGAGGTGACGCAGGGTGAAAAATGCGTCGAAACGGGCTTGAAGCCCGCGACCACCTCGGAGAGACCCCCGCGCAGGTGATCGGCCGCCTCGCCGCTGGCGTTGCCACGGAACCATTCCTTGATTGCCGGTTCGCTGGCAAGGATCCGATCCGTCGGATCGCCACCGATCTTGATGTAGTGTTTGCCGTCGGCATAGGCAACCGGGGGCAACAGGTAATAGCTTTTCTCCTGCTCGAATGCCGCGCCGATCAGCGACGGCATGCCGGCAAAACGGGCGAGGTCCTCAGCGCCGACCTCCGCGAAGAGCACCGTGCGTGCCTTGACGGTGAGATCGATCGGCCTCGGCAGCAGCGCAGTCGAGAGCGAAAAGCCACCGGCGGCGACGATGACCCGCCCCGCCTGAACCGATTGACCGTCTTTGGTCGTCACAATCACGCAATCGACAGCCTCTTCGAGCGACACGACCTCGGCGCGGATCACTCGCGCACCCGAATTCTCTGCCGCAATCGTCTGCGCACGGACGAGGGCACGAGGATTGACGTAGCCGGCACCGCGGGCCTCAAGGATGCCGGCATAGTGCTGTGGAAAGCGGAACCAAGGAAAGCGCTTGGCGAGTTCCTCGCCGACGATCAACGGCGCGTCGACGTCGAGCCCGTCACGTGCAAGCACAACTTTATCGAGATAGTCGAAACCGCTGCTGGGCGCGGGAGCGGCGATCAGGCAGCCCACCTCGTAGTAGAATTCGATTCCGCTTGCCTCTTCTATCTCCCGATAACGCTCGATCGATCGGCGGGCGAGACGCGCCCAAATTGGATCGTTGTCGATCGTACGGGTGATGCGGGCATTGTCGTAATGGCTGGCGAAAACACCACGGTGCTTCGCCCAATCGCCCGGCTCGTCCGGTCCGACAAGAGCGACACGGGCACCCCCCAGACTCAAGTGGCGCGCCGCCGCAGCGCCCATCATGCCCTTGCCGACGATTACGAAGTCAAAGCTTTCCGACATGGATATCCCCTCGACGCTTCGCTGCGGGAATAGCATGCCGCCCGGGCAATGACACCGAGCTCTTGCAAAAACAACTCATGCCGGAACGCGAGACCTATCCGGCCATGTCCTCGAACCCACAGGAGTTCCAGAACGCATCATTTTGACGGCCGCCACTTGCAGCGGCTCGGTTCGATTTCAATTGAGAATGCTCTGGACCTTGCCGCAATAGCGCTTCGACACCGGATTCATCCGCTTGGCGCCATGGCCGGCATTGTATTTGAGGATGGTGCCGCAGGTCGTGCCGTCGGAAAGCTCCTGAGCCTTCGCCAGATACATCATGCCGAACTTGATGTTGGTTGCCGGGTCGTAGAGGCCCTTGGCGGTACCGGAATAGCCCATCATCCGGGCCGTGGCCGGCTTGATCTGCATGAGGCCGATTTCACCCGCGCTGCCCCGGGCGCTCGCATCGAAATTGCTTTCGACCTTGACGATCGCATGAGCCAGATCGACAGCGACGCCGTATTGCTTGGCGTAGGACTGGATGAGGATCGTGAATTGGGAACCGCGCGTGAGGTCGAATTGGGGAGCAGGATAGCCTGTCGTCCTAGTCACCGACGGTAACGCCGAAGTCTTGATGGTCTTGTCGACACCCCCTGCATACGACGTACCAATCCCGGCGATGGACATGCCAAGGCATGCCGCCGCCGCAGCAGCAAACGATATTCTCATGTAGTTTGAAGTCTCCGGTCTGGGGAACTGGTCGTACGGCGCACCCCACCGTCACGACCGATTTCCTGATCGTTTTTATTGACAGGAGCATGGGCGCCAGACGCCGCATCTCCTGCGTTGATGCACCGGAAATGAAGGGGCTATCATGGTAAACATGTGGCAAACGCAAAAAAATCGCGCAGCAAAGGTTCGAGGGCGCTAAATAAGGGCGAGCGAAAAGAGCCGCCTAGGTACCGAAATTCGGCAGTGCCGAAAGCAATCTGTGTAGCGTATCAATGGTAGAAACGTCGGCGATGCCGTCTACCCGCGATTGACGGAAATGCCGCTGGAACGCGGCCACCACGCCTTCCGTCCTCTCGCAGAAATCTCCCGTAACTTCAATGTTGTACCCGTAGAGAGAGAGCATCGACTGGAGCGCGCCGACCGGCTGCCCGTGATCGCCACGCTGAAAAAAGCGGCCGCCGCCGACAGGCGCCGGTTCCACCCAGTGGCCGACCCCGCGGCAATATAGCATATGCCAAGGAAAATTTTCTCCGGGATCGACCTTGCGAATCGGTGCGACATCGCTGTGCGCGAGCACTCTTTCGGGGGCGATTTGCCAGCGCTCGCCACAGTCCCGACACAATTCGGCGACCGCCTCGATCTGCGCTTCAGGGAAGCCCGGTAGCCCTCCCGGGTGGCCTGCATTGGCGATCTCAATGCCGATCGAACAGGAATTGATGTCGGCCTCGCCTTTCCAGAAGCTCTTGCCGGCGTGCCAGGCGCGGCGTTCCTCTGGTACGAGCTGATCGATGCGGCCGTCCTCATGAACGAAGTAGTGGCTGGAAACCTGGCTTTCCTCGCGGCAAAGCCAATCGAGCGCCGAGAGCGCCGTTTCCATTCCGGTATAGTGGAGCAGGATCATGTCCGGCCGGCGTCCGTCGGCCCGCTCGCCGTGGTTGGGCGACGGTACGAAACGAGCGCCTGAAAAATCGCAGTTCCTCGCGGTCATGCGGCGCGGCGTTCTCTCTCGATCGCCTCGTAGGCTGCATTCAACGCGGCCATGCGATCGTTGGCGATCGCGTGGAATTCCGCCGGCACGCCCCGCGCGACAAGCATGTCGGGGTGGTTCTCGGAAACGAGCACCCGGTAGCGCCTGCGAATATCGGAGAAATCATCCTTCGGCGAAACACCGAGAACCTGATAGGGATCGCGGTCGTCGCCATGGACATGGCGCGCCATGATGCGCTCGAAATGCGCCTCGTCCATGTTGAAGATATCCGCTACGCGCATCAGAAAGGCGAGTTCCTTGTCGTGCACCGCACCGTCGGACTTCGCGATATGGAAGAGCCCGTCGACGATGTCCTCGAGAATTGGGCAGTTGCGTTCGCAGGACGAGCAGAGCGACGCCATCTTCTCCGCATAGGCCTCGTAGCCTGCCACGTCCTGGCGTGCGAGGTTGTAGAGCCGAGCGACGTTCTTCCCTTGGTCCGCGGGGAACTTGAAGATATCGCGGAAAGCCGCGACTTCGGCTTCGTTGACTATGCCATCGGCCTTCGCCATCTTGGCCGACAAGGCGATCATGGCCACCGAAAAGGCCACCTTGCGGCGGGTCTCCGGATCCCCTTCGAAGAGTGTACGGACCGCCTCGACCACGCCGGCGAGCGCATTGCCGGTGGCCGTTACGATCTTGAGGAGGCTGTCCCAGAATGACATAAGTGCGATTGTTCCCTGTCCCACGACCGAGCATGGCCCGATGTGGTGGCAAATTGCAAGCGGCCGGCTGCGCCAAACATCACGGATGACGGAATTGTGATGGCCCCTCAATAAATCACTTCGCCGTAAATCTCAAGTGAATTGCTCTGATCATGCATTTTGCTGGGCTGATAGTCACTTTTCAGACATCCACAGCCCTGTCATTTTATTTCCATCGGAATTGCGTTAGACCAACCGCGGTCTTTGACCTGCGCAAATTGAATAGGCGGCCGATCTCCTGAAACGATCGCCTGATGCCGAAAATCCGAGGAGGACACATGGCCAAGAAGAAAGTCGCAATGCTGACGGCGGGCGGGCTCGCGCCCTGTCTTTCATCCGCTGTCGGCGGACTCATCGAACGCTATACGGATATCGCCCCCGACTACGAACTCGTGGCCTACCGTTCCGGCTATCAGGGCCTGCTTCTCGCCGACCGCATCGAGATCACGAAAGACATGCGCGAGCGGGCGCATGTTCTTCACCGCCACGGCGGCTCGCCGATCGGCAACAGTCGTGTAAAGCTCACCAACACGGCCGACTGCGTCAAGCGCGGCCTGGTGAAGGATGGCGAAAACCCGCTTCGCGTCGCAGCCGAAAGATTGGCTGCCGATGGGATCACAATCCTGCACACGATCGGCGGCGACGACACCAACACGACCGCCGCCGACCTGGCCGCCTATCTCGGCGCGAATGGCTATGACCTGACCGTTGTGGGCCTGCCGAAGACCGTCGACAATGACGTGGTGCCGATCCGCCAGACTCTCGGCGCCTGGACGGCGGCCGAATACGGCGCACGCTTCTTCGACAATGTGAGCAATGAGCAGAGCGCCGCGCCGCGCACGCTCGTCGTCCACGAGGTGATGGGCCGCCACTGCGGCTGGCTGACGGCAGCGACAGCGCGCGCTTACATTCAGATGGCCGCAGGCAAGGACTATGTCGACGGTTTCATGATGAATGCGCAGTTGAAGAACATCGACGGCCTTTATCTGCCGGAGGTGAAGTTCGATCTCGAAGCCGAAGCAGAACGCCTGCGCCAGACCATGGACCGGAATGGCTATGTCACCCTGTTCGTCAGTGAAGGTGCCTGCCTCGACGCAATTGTCGCGGAGCGTGAGGCCGCCGGCGAGACGGTCAAGCGCGACGCCTTCGGCCATGTGAAGATCGATACGATCAATGTCGGCAACTGGTTCTCGAAGCAGTTCGCCGCCCTGCTCGGCGCCGAGCGCTCCATGGTGCAGAAGTCCGGCTATTACGCCCGCTCGGCGCCGGCGAACGGCGACGACCTGCGGCTGATCCAGAGCATGGTCGACCTTGCGGTCGAGAGCGCGCTCAACAAGGTCTCCGGCGTCACCGGCCACGATGAAGACCAGGGCGGCAAGCTGCGCACCATCGAGTTCCCCCGTATCAAGGGCGGCAAGCACTTCGACACCTCCGCCAAGTGGTTCGGCGAGGTCATGGGGGCGATCGGCCAGAAGTGGCAGACCGCGGACTGATCTGCCGCTCGTTGTAGAGGCCAACTAGCAGTTGACGGCTTCGCGTTTACATGGCTCCCTCCCGATCTCTCGGCTGGAAGCTGTTCAAACGCGGAGCTGTTTCATGTCTTTCGAACACTGGTTTGCATTCGTCGCGGCCTCGGCCGTGCTGCTCGCCATCCCCGGCCCGACGATTCTCATCGTCATCTCCTACGCGGTCAGCCACGGGCGCAAGGCAGCGGGCGCAACCGTTGCTGGCGTGGCACTTGGCGATTTCACGGCGATGACTGCGTCCATGCTGGGCCTGGGCGCGCTGCTGGCCGCCTCGGCCACTATTTTCACGGTCCTGAAATGGATTGGCGCCGCCTATCTCGTCTGGCTCGGTATCAACCTCTGGAAAGCCCCGGTTGCCGGGAGCGGTGAGAATGATAGTCACAATGAACCGCCCGCGGCGGAGCGGCCGCTGCGGATATTCCTGCACGCCTATGCCGTCACCGCGCTCAATCCGAAAAGCATCATCTTCTTCGTCGCCTTCCTACCGCAGTTCTTGGATCTGTCGCGGCCGCTTCTTTCTCAGATGGTGATCTTCGAGACGACATTCCTCGTCCTCGCGGCAACGAACGCCATGCTCTACGCATCGCTTGCCGCTGCCGCGGGAAGCACGATTCGCAGGCCGAATGTCCGGCGGATCGTGAACCGCACCGGTGGCACGCTGCTCATCGGCGCGGGGCTCCTGTCGCTCGGCCTGAAACGCGTGACGGCGTGAAATTCGCCCCGCGCTTGCCGCAACCGGCGGCATGGGTTAATGGAGATTCAAGCGCAGCGGGTGGCAACCGCTGATTTGCATGGGGCTACGGGGCCCAGAAGCACGAAAGTGACCGCATGGCGAAGATCCGTATTTCCCTTTCGAAACAGGCATTTACGGCCATCGCACTGACATCGGCACTTGCTTCGGGGTGCTCCACGGTCGAGCGCACGTCGCTCGAAGAACTGACCGCCGTGCAAACCGTCACGCCCATCCCTAAACCCGGAACGGAGATGACGGCTTACGCGCTGCCGGCACCGATCGGCGCCGCGTCGCCCGCCTCGGCGGCGCTGAGCACGCAGACGGCCTCAGCCACCGCCGGGCCGGCGGACGCCGTTACGGCCGCAGTCACCGCGGCCCAAACGGAAACCGTGCCGGCAACGGATGCGACGCTCGCCTTCGCGGCCCCCCAAACTGTTGCGGTGCCCACGGCCAAGCCCGGTCAGGCCTTCGAAGTGGCCATGGCGACGCCCGCCTCAGCCAATCTCTCACCGGCCGCAGCTTCACCCGCCGCTGAAAGCGCCGGGTCGCCCGCTGCCCCCTCCCTCGGGATTGCCGCCCTGTGGGAATCGGATTTCGACACCGGCGAACCGGTCGGCCTTGAAACGCTGGTGGCCAAGCGCATGATCGTTCCGACGGAGCGGCCCAGGACCGGCGTCATCGGCTCGGCGGTGGGCGCGGTCGCAAGCGTCATTCCCAATTCGCTGAAGCTGACGAAATCCCCGACCAGTTCCAAGCCGGAGCTCGACCGGCTGATCAAGTACTATGCCGAGCTCAACGGCCTTCCCCTCGAACTCGTGCATCGGGTCGTCAAGCGCGAGAGCAACTACAATCCGCACGCCTACAGCAGGGGCAATTACGGCCTGATGCAGATCAGGTACAACACCGCTCGGGGCCTCGGCTACGACGGATCGCCGGAGGGCCTCTTCGATGCGGAGACCAACCTCAAATACGCGACCAAGTATCTGCGTGGTGCCTGGATGGTCGCCGACAACCAGCACGATGGCGCCGTGAAGCTCTATGCCAGCGGCTATTATTACCACGCCAAGCGCAAGGGCATGCTCGACATGCTGGATATGCGGTAGGGCGGACTCGCCCTTTAAAACCCGCAACGTTCCTGATCTGTGCGCCGCTCAATCGAGCGCCGCGATCACCGCGGTATGCAGCTTCTGCACATCGTAGCCGCTGCCTCCCGGCGTGAGCCCAAGCCGGACGACGGCAAGGCGGAGCGAAGGAACGAGCATGATCGATTGCCCGTCATGCCCGAGCATCCAGAACGTATCGGACGGGAAATTGCCCGTCCCGGCGCGGATCCCGTTCTCGGTGAGCCAGACCTGGCCTGAGCCATAGTCGCCGCCCGAAGCCGCAGTCGGAGATCGCATGAAGCGCACAAATCCCTCCGGCAGAAGCGCCCTGCCCTTCCAACGGCCATCGTCCAGCAGAAACTGCGCAAAGCGCGCCCAGTCCTGCGCCGTGGCATACATGTACGAGGAACCGACGAAGGTGCCGCTCGCGTCCGTCTCCATCACCGCGCTGGTCATGCCGAGCGGACCGAACAGCGCCTGCCGAGGATAGGCTAGCGCCGCAGCGGAGCCGCCGAAAGTCTGCATCCACAGGCGTGACAAAAGGTTCGTCGTGCCCGTCGAATAGTTGAACCCGGAGCCAGGTGCGGCTTCAAGCCGCTTCGATGCTGCGAACCCGGCCATGTCGCTTTCGAGAAAGAGCATCCGCGTCACGTCGGTGACGTCGCCATAGTCCTCGTTGAAGGCGAGCCCGCTCTGCATCCCCAGGAGATCGGCAAGCTTGATCCGCGCTCTTTCGTCGCCACTCCATTCTGGAATGAGATTCGCCTTTTCCAGATCCATGCGCCCGTCGGCAATCCGCAGTCCCACGAGTGCCGCAGTGACCGATTTCGCCATCGACCAGCCTAGCAGAGGCGTATCGCGGTCGATACCGCGGCCATAGGCCTCCGCTATCAGGCGCCCGTCCTTGATGACGGCGACCGCCCGCAGGCCAGGACCGGCCAGTTCGGAGTCATCCACGAGTTTCTGGAATGCCGGATGGATCTCCGCCCTGCTTCCCTCGGGCCAGTTGATGTCGGGGCTCTGTGGAGCGGTCGCCGCGCCGCCGACCGCGTTCTCACCTGCCGGCGCGGCCAGCGCCTGCATGGCTCCGCCTGCCGTTACGGTGCAGCCAAATCCCGGACGATGGACGGCCCGAACGGGGGCGGCGAAACCGAAGATGCGTGCCGTCACCGATTGCTGATCGCGATCGACCGACACGCCGACGAACTTGAGCAGCGGGTGACCGGGTGCCTGTACGTCCCCGGCGAGGACCGCCTGCGGGTCGCGCCCCGCCAGGAAAACATTGGAACAAACGATCTTGGCGGCATAGCCGTCACCGACCTTGAGCAGTTCCGGTGGAAAGAAGGCCAACCAGCCGGCGACCGCCGCCACTACGGCCGCGGCCAATGCACCGGTTTTCCGCAAAACACCCTTCATAGACCGCCTCCTGCCGACGACAGGAAAACAGGTTTCGCGAGAAAGGAAAAGCCTCTTCCGCGCTTAGGCTTGCCTGTGGACGATGGCCTGTTCCCCGCCTCTCATTCGCTGCGTGGTCTCGTGGCGGAACGCGCCAGGCCTGTGGGAATCCCGTCATCAAAGTGTAGTCGAGTCACACTAGAAGCGCCTCAGTTTCAACTGGATGGCAGACAAATGACGGAACTCGCCCCCGATGCCGGTTTTGGCGGAAAGAATGCGAAGCTGAAGAGCGCGCTCCTCCAGCACAAGGCCCTGTCCTTTGCCGGGCTATCGGAGCGCCTGTTCGGGCTGCTCTTTTCTGGGCTTGTCTACCCGCAGATCTGGGAAGATCCGGTCGTCGACATGGAAGCGATGCAGATTGGGCGCGGCCACCATATCGTGACGATCGGTTCCGGCGGCTGCAACATGCTGACCTATCTCTCCGCCGGACCGGCGCGCATTGACGTTGTCGACCTCAACCCGCACCACATTGCCTTGAACCGGCTGAAGCTCGCCGTGTTCCGTCACCTGCCGAGCCACAAGGATGTCGTGCGGTTCCTGGGCAGCACCGGTACGCGCTCGAATGCCCAGGCCTTCGATCTCTTCCTTGCTCCGAAGCTCGACCCAGTCTCGCGCACCTATTGGAACGGCCGTGACCTGACGGGCCGCCGCCGGATCGGCGTCTTCGGCCGCAATATCTATCGGACTGGCCTTCTCGGCCGCTTCATCGCCGCCAGCCATCTTCTGGCGCGGCTCCACGGCGTCAACCCGGCGGACTTCGTCCAGGCCCGTTCGATGCGCGAGCAGCGGCAGTTTTTTGACGACAAGCTCGCGCCACTCTTCGACCGCCCCATTATCCGCTGGATCACCGGCCGCAAGAGTTCGCTGTTCGGGCTGGGCATCCCACCGCAGCAATTCGACGAGCTCGCCAGCCTCAGCGATGAGAAGTCGCTCGCCGCGGTGCTGCGCCATCGCCTCGAGAAGCTCACATGCCATTTTCCGCTGCGCGAAAACTACTTCGCCTGGCAGGCTTTCGGCCGGCGTTACCCGCTTCCGCACGAGGGCGAGTTGCCGCCTTATCTGCAGGAATCGAGCTACGAGGCGATCTGCAACGGCGCCGATCGCGTCGCGGTCCACCACGAGAGCTTCACGGATTTGCTGGGCCGCAAGCGGGCGTCTTCGGTTGACCGCTACGTGCTCCTCGACGCACAGGACTGGATGAATGATCGGCAATTGAACGACCTCTGGAGTGAAATCACCCGCACCGCCGCGCCGGACGCCGTGGTGATCTTCCGCACGGCGGCCGAGGAGAGCATTCTGCCTGGCCGTCTTTCCGCCGCACTGCTCGACCAGTGGCACTACGACGCCGAAACCTCATCGAGGCTCGGCGCCAAGGACCGGTCGGCCATCTATGGCGGTTTCCACGTCTACCGGAAGAAAGCATGAGTGCCGCGCAGTCCGCCGGCAACAGCCACGCCCGGCTCATGGATCGGATGTATCGCTACCAGCGCTACATCTACGACTTTACCAGGAAATACTATCTCTTCGGGCGCGATACGCTGATCCGCGAATTGGGCGCAGCGCGAGACAGTTCGGTGCTGGAGGTGGGCTGCGGCACGGGGCGCAACCTGGCGATGATCGGGGACCTTTATCCCGAGGCCCGCCTCTTCGGTCTCGACATCTCCGCCGAGATGCTCGCAACCGCAAAGGCGAAGTTGCGGCGCCAGGGCCGAGCGGATGTAAACCTGCGCATCGCCGACGCTACGAACTTCACCGCCGCCTCCTTCGGTGAAAAGGGCTTTGACCGCGTCGTCATCTCCTATGCGCTGTCGATGATCCCCGACTGGCAGGAAGCGATCGACGCCGCGGTCGAAGCGCTCAACCCGGGCGGCTCGCTGCATATCGCCGACTTCGGGCAGCAGGAGGGATGGCCCGGCGGCTTCCGTCGCATCCTGCAGGCCTGGCTCGAGCGCTTTCACGTCACGCCGCGCGAATCGCTCTTCGACGTCATGCGCGCCAAGGCCGAGCGGGACAGCGCCGTGCTCGAGCTCAAGTCGATCGGCAGGGGCTACGCATGGATCGCCGTGTACCGCCGCCCGGCCGCAGAGCGGGTGCCGTCATCCACAGGCGCTTGAAAGCGGTCGCTCCAGCGATGCAATTGACGCTTGAGCTAACGCAATTTTTACGATGATATGGTGAAAAGGAGGTCAAGCCTCTCTGGGGGACATCACCGTTATGGAAACCATCGCGTGAGGCAGGATCGTCGTTCGTCTCGTAACGGAACCCCCATGCGCCGGCTTCTCCTGGCATTGCTGCCCCTCGCCACCATTCTCTCCGCCTGCACGTCGACCGACTATGACCTCGTGCGGACGGCTTCCATACCGCCGCGCTTCCAGGACACCGATCCGCAGGATTTCGGCGGTCGCACGCCGCACAACCACAGCATCCACGGCGTCGACGTTTCCAAATGGAACGGCGACATCGACTGGATGAAAGTCAAGAGCTCCGGCGTCTCCTTTGCCTTCATCAAGGCCACCGAAGGCAAGGACCGGGTCGATTCGCGCTTCCCGGAATATTGGCCGCGGGCTCGCGCCGCCGGGATCGCCTACGCCCCCTACCATTTCTACTATTTCTGCTCGAGTGCGGACGCACAGGCCGACTGGTTCATCGCCAATGTGCCGAAGAGCGCCGTCCATCTGCCGCCGGTTCTCGACGTCGAGTGGAACGGCGAATCGAAGACCTGCCGTTACCGCCCGTCGCCGGAGACCGTGCGCTTCGAAATGAAGCGGTTCATGGATCGCCTGGAAGCGCATTACGGCAAGCGGCCGATCATCTACACCTCCGTCGACTTCCACCGCGACAATCTCGTCGGCGCCTTCAACGACTATCACTTCTGGGTGCGTTCCGTCGCCAAGCATCCCAAGGACATTTACGTCGACCGGCGTTGGGCCTTCTGGCAATACACAAGCACGGGCGTAATACCGGGCATCGAAGGCCATACGGACATCAACGCCTTCGCGGGCTCCGCCAAAAATTGGAAGAAATGGGTGGCAGCCGTTTCGCAATAGGCGGGATACGCCTTGCGTATCGAAGCGCGGCGGACCGATTTCTTCATTCGGTCATAATGCTCTGAGAAAGCACCGGCATATTGACCTGCGACATATCGCAAGCCCGATGACTACGCCATGCCGTCCGGGCCATCGAAAGGACTTATGATGATCGACAAGGCCCGCAGCGCCCTCCTCACCCTCGGCCTGTTCGCACTCTCCAGCACCTCCGTTCTGGCGCAGACGCAAGCTCAGCCGCAGACCCCGCCGGTTCCCTGTGGTGGCGATCTCGCGACCTTCCTGGAGGGTGTCAGGGCCGAGGCGGTTGGCAAGGGCATCCCAGCGGACGCCGCGGACCGGGCGCTCGCCGGTGTTGCAGTTGACCAGAAGGTGCTGAGCCGCGACCGTGCCCAAGGTGTCTTCAAGCAGACCTTCACGGAATTCTCGAAGCGCACCGTCAGCAAGGCGCGGCTCGACATCGGTGCCCAGAAGATGAAGGAATATGCCGACGTCTTCGCCCGCGCCGAAAGTGAGTTCGGCGTGCCGGCGCCGGTGATCACCGCTTTCTGGGCCATGGAAACGGACTTCGGTGCCGTTCAGGGCGATTTCAACACCCGCAACGCCTTGGCGACGCTGGCGCATGACTGCCGCCGGCCGGAAATGTTCCGGCCGCAGCTCATTGCCGCCATCGAAATGGTACAGCACGGCGATCTGGACCCGGCGACGACCACAGGCGCCTGGGCCGGCGAGATCGGCCAGGTACAGATGCTGCCGGAGGACATCATCGCCTACGGCGTCGATGGGGATGGCGACGGCCATGTCAATCTGAAGAAGAGCGCCCCGGACGCAATCCTCACGGCGGCGAAGTTCATCCAGAGCCTTGGCTTCACGGCGGGGCAGCCCTGGATCCAGGAAGTCAGCTTACCGGATCAGTTGCCTTGGGAAAAGACGGGGCTGCAGCCAGGCATGACGGCTGGCGACTGGTTCGCTCTCGGAGTCGCGCCACGCGACGGCAACACGTCCCACAGCGCGCTCGAAGCAGCGCTGGTCCTGCCGCAGGGACGCAAGGGCGCTGCCTTCCTGACCTATCCGAACTTCAAGATCTATCTCGAATGGAACCAGTCGTTCATCTATACGACGTCGGCCGCCTACTTCGCGACCCGCCTCGCCGGTGCACCGCCCTATCAGGTCGGCAATCCGGAGCCGGGGCTTGGCGACGCGGAAATGAGGGCCTTGCAGACCAAGCTGCAGGCGCTCGGCCACAACGTCGGCAAGATCGACGGTATTCTCGGCTCCGGCACACGCACCGCGTTGCAGAAGGAGCAGTTGAAGCTCGGCCTGCCGGCCGACGGTTGGGCGACGCCGGATCTACTCCAGGCGCTCTGACGTGAATTTCGGAAGCAGGTCGATATTGCAAGAAGCGGGTGGCAACGCCCGCTTCTTCGCATTAACGCTTGCACAATCGCAAATTGCTGGATTGGATACGCACCGCGAATCCAATCCGGCTTCGATTGCAGCAGGGCCGACATGCTTTCATCCGCCAGAACCGCCACCACGCACATGACCTTACGCCTTTGGCTGCTGCTGGCGCTGCTCGGTCTGATTTGGGGCGGTTCTTTCTTTTTCGCCCGCGTCGCGGTTGCCCATGTCCCGCCCTTCACGCTCGTGTTTTTGCGCCTGAGCCTCGCCGCGATCGCCCTGCATGTTTACTTGCGCGGTAACCACGGTCTTTACCCGGCCCTCGTTAGGCGTTGGCGGGAGTTCCTGGTCATGGGCCTCATCAACAACGCCATTCCGCATGCTTTCATCTTTCTCGGCCAGACGCATATCGGCGCCGGGCTTGCTGCCATCCTGAACGCGACGACGCCGGTCTGGACGGTGCTCATTGCCAATATCGCAACCGAAGATGAGAAACTGACGACCGCCAAGATCAGCGGCTGCCTGCTCGGGCTCGCCGGCACGGTCGTGCTCATCGGTCCGAGCGCACTCGCCGGGCTCTTCGGCGCGGCGGGCGACGTGCCGCTCTGGGCGCTCGTCCTGCCGGTTCTGGCGGCCGTGAGTTATGGTTGCTCCGCCACCTACGGCAAGCGTTTTCGCAGTCTCGCACCGCCAGTGACGGCTGCCGGGCAACTGACGGCATCGACGATCGTCATGCTGCCGGTAGCGGCCTTCGCGGACATGCCCTGGACCTTGCCACTGCCGCCCCTCTCCGCCGTGCTTGCGATCCTCGGTCTGGCGCTCGTCTCCACCGCTTATGCCTATATTCTGTTCTTCCGCATCATGGCGGAAGCCGGCGCCACCAACACGTCGCTGGTTACGCTTCTGGTACCGCCAAGCGCCATTCTCCTCGGCTATCTTTTCCTCGGCGAGACGCTGCAGGCGGCGGATGTTGCCGGCATGGCCCTGATCGCAGCGGGCCTCGCAGTCCTTGATGGGCGCATTCTGCGGCCGCGCGCATCGACCTGAGGGGGAATCAAAAGAGCTGCACGGTACGGCTTTGGGACCTTCACAGACCGTTACAGACGTTTATATTAACCTCACGGCAGCAATTGTGAGTAAAATGTGGCAGGGCGAATTCTGCAAATGATTCATGCGCTTAGGGCTGCGAACATTCGAAGCGGGCGAGGCGGATTTCGCAGTGCAGCACAAGATTTGCTTTCAAGCGCCGCCTTTTGGCCCTATGTTTTACCCGTCAACGCAGGGAGGATCCTATGGGACTGACACATTCGTTGAATGTCCTCATGATCAGTGCAGCGTTCGCATTCGTGGCCGTGATGCTTTTTGTCTGATGAAAGGCCGCTGAAGGTCCAAGCCGAAGGGGACTGTAACTTTCGGAAGTCCAATTTGCAGCAGAAGGGATAAGGCAGGCCGCTCTTAGAGCACCCGGTCTTGAGCTGCGATTACAGATGAGCCCATGAACGAAGTTCCGTTCATGGGCTTTTGCTTGGATCTTCGCTTCGGGCCTATGCCGTGGCAACCGCCCGGTAGGAGGATACTGTGGCGCGCTTGGCCGGTCGGCGCGCATAGCCGACCAGATCGCAGACAGCGGCGATAAGCGGCGAGCGGTTCATCGTGTAGATGTGGAAGTCGCGAACTCCCCGGCGTGCGAGATCGACGATCTGTTCGGCAGCGATATGGCTTGCCTCCTTGAAGCGCTCCTCCGGCTGGTCGTCGAGATGAGCGAGCCGCGAGATGATCGCCTCGGGCACCTTTGAACCGCAAAGCCCGGCAAACCGTATAACCTGCGTGAGGTTGTTGATCGGCAGGATGCCCGGCACGACCGGGATATGCACGCCGGCGCGGCGCACCCGCTCGAGGTAACGCTCGAAATCGTCATTGTCGAAGAAGAACTGCGTGATCGCGCGGGTGGCGCCGCTGTCGACCTTGCGCTTCAGCATGTCGATATCCGCCGCGACATCCGAGCTCTCCGGGTGCTTTTCCGGATAGGCGGAGACGGAAATCTCGAAATCGCCACGGGCACGGAGCGCCTTCACGAGCGCCGCCGAGCTTTCATAGCCGCCTGCGAAGGGCTGGTAGGCACTTCCGATGCCCCCCTGGGGGTCGCCCCTCAGTGCCACGAAATGCCGGACACCGCAGGCGACGAACTCGTCGATCACCGCATCGACCTCGGTCTTCGGCGCGCCGACGCAGGTGAGGTGCGCTGCCGTGTTCTGCAGACCCATCTCCCCGATCATGCGCTTGACGGTCGTCAGCGAACGCGCCTTGGTCGAACCGCCGGCGCCATAGGTCACGGTCTGAAATGCCGGCGCAAAGATCGAGAGATCCGCCACCGTCTGGAAGAGCTGGACTTCCATCTCTTCGTTTTTCGGCGGGAAGTACTCGAAAGATAGTCTGAGATTGCCGCGCTCCGCGGGATAAAGCGTCCGTGCGTTCATTCTCAAACTCCCCCTGCATGCAGGCGCTGGCGCGGCAAATCGGCCACGTCGGCCACCCGCTGGTCGCGCGCCAGCCATATCGTAACCGTCAGTTTTCCCTCCTCCCCGCCTTCCGGGGCAAGGTCTGTCGTCTTCTCGAGCATCAGGCCCGCCTTCTCCAGCCAGTCGGTCATCGTCTGGCGCGCAAACCCCAGACGGGCGTGAGCATGCTCATTGCGCAGATATTCGAGACCGTGCGGAGCGAAATCGATGATGACGAGCCGCCCTCCCGGCATGAGCATGCGCGCCGCCTCGGCAATCGCCGCCTCCGGGTCCTCCAGGAAGTGCAGCACCTGATGGATCGTCACGAGATCGAAGGACTGGCCATCGAGCGGCAGGTTGAAAATGTCGCCGTGGCGGATCGAAGCCTTGGTGATGCCGGCCCTGTCGAGATTGGAACGCGCCACCGCCAGCATGTCGCGGCTGGCGTCGACGCCGATGCCGCGCCGGTAGAGCCCCTCGAAGAGCTGCAGGATGCGCCCTGTGCCGGTGCCAAGATCGAGCAGGCTGTCGACCGGCTCGTCGCCGACCATCGTCTTCAGGGCCGTCTCGACATCGCCTTCACTGACATGCAGGCGCCTGAGTTCGTCCCACTCGGCCGCATTGCGGCTGAAATAGGCCTGGGCCTTCTCGGCGCGCGCCTTCTTCAAGGTCGCAAGACGCGTCGAATCCCTGGCAAGGATCGCATCGTCCAGTGCCGCTGCGGCAAGAAGTTCACGAACGAGCGCAACGCGTCCACCCTCCTGCCGCAGACGGAAATAGGCCCAGGCGCCTTCCTGGTAGCGATCGATCAGGGCCACTTCGGCAAGCAGCTTCAGATGCCGGGAAATGCGTGGCTGCGACTGACCGAGAATTTCGGTAAGATCGGTAACGGTGAGGTCGCCGGCCGCAAGGAGCGCCAGAAGACGCATGCGCGTCGGCTCGCCCGCCGCCTTCAAGACGTCGACCAACGCATCCAAGCCAAGTGATCCAACGGTTGCCATTGCCGACCCTCATCAACACATAAAGATATGTTTATGTAATTTACGGGCGTCGCGCAAGCGAGATTTGCGCGGAAAGGCAAGGAGATGGCGTGGAAAGACATGGAAGCGGGCGGACCTTGCGATCCGCCCGCACAAATTTTCTGACGGATGCGGCCGCCTTCGAGATCATGGCGGCTGCCTGACATGAACCTCGGACCCACGCAGGTGCGTTGCCCCCTAACCCGTTCGGCGGCGTGCCCAGCCTGAGCCGTGAACACCGCCTCACGCGCACCCGCCGGTTCTAGCTCGGCGTCGCCGCGAAGGCTGGTTACCGGGTCAGGCGCTTGTAGGTTACCCGCTTCGGGTTGACCGAGTCCGGGCCGAGGCGGCGGATTTTATCCTTCTCGTAGTCCTCGAAGTTGCCTTCGAACCACTCGACATGGCTATCACCCTCGAAGGACAGGATGTGGGTCGCCAGGCGGTCGAGGAACATACGGTCGTGGCTGATGATGACCGCGCAGCCGGCGAAGTTTTCGAGCGCATCCTCGAGTGCCGCCAGCGTTTCGGTGTCGAGGTCGTTGGTCGGCTCGTCGAGCAGGATGACGTTGCCGCCGGCCTTCAGCATCTTGGCGAGATGCACCCGGTTGCGCTGACCGCCCGAGAGCGTGCCGACCTTCTGCTGCTGGTCACCGCCCTTGAAGTTGAAGGACGAGCAATAGGCCCGCGAATTCACCTCGTGCTTGCCGAGCTTGATGATGTCGTTGCCGCCGGAGATTTCCTCCCATACCGTCTTGTTGCCGTCGAGGGCATCGCGGCTCTGGTCGACATAGCCGAGCTGCACGCTCTCGCCGATGCGGAACGCGCCCTCTTCGGGCTGCTCTTGGCCGGTGATCATCCGGAAGAGCGTCGTCTTGCCGGCGCCGTTCGGGCCGATGACGCCGACGATACCGCCCGGTGGCAGCTTGAAGCTCAGCCCTTCGATCAGCAGCTGGTCGTCATACCCCTTGGAAATATTCTCCGCTTCGATGACCACCTGGCCGAGCCGTTCGCCGACCGGAATAATGATCTGGGCGTCGCCCGGACGCCGGTCGGCCGCTGCCTTGACCAGCTCGTCATAGGCGCGGATACGCGCCTTGGACTTGGCCTGCCGGGCCTTGGGGCTTGAGGCGATCCACTCCTGCTCGCGGCTGATGGCCTTCTGGCGGGTCGCCTCTTCACGGCCTTCCTGAGTCATGCGCTTGGATTTTGCCTGCAGATAGGCGGAATAGTTGCCCTCATAAGGAATGCCGCGGCCGCGATCGAGCTCGAGAATCCAACCGGTGACGTTATCGAGGAAGTAGCGATCGTGCGTGATCATCAGCACGGCGCCCGGATATTCGCGCAGGTGCTTTTCGAGCCAGGCGATCGTCTCGGCGTCGAGATGGTTCGTCGGTTCGTCGAGCAGCAACAGGTCCGGCTGCGCCAGCAGCAGCTTGCAGAGCGCGACGCGGCGCTTCTCACCGCCCGACAGGTTGGTGACCTCGGCGTCGCCCGGCGGGCAACGCAGCGCGTCCATTGCCATCTCAACCTGGCTGTCGAGGTCCCAGAGGTTCTGGCTGTCGATGATGTCCTGGAGCTTCGCGCCCTCTTCCGCCGTCTCGTCGGAATAGTTCATCATCAGTTCGTTGTAGCGGTCGATGATCGCCTTCTTCGCAGCCACCCCTTCCATGACGTTCTCTAGCACGTTCTTCTGCGCATCGAGTTGAGGCTCCTGCGGCAGATAGCCGACCGTCGCGCCCTCGGCGACCCAGGCCTCGCCGGTATATTCGTGGTCGAGCCCGGCCATGATCCTGAGAACGGTCGACTTACCGGCGCCGTTGGGGCCGAGAATGCCGATCTTGGCGTCCGGGTAGAACGACAGATGGATGTTCTCCAGGACCTTCTTGTTGCCATAGGCCTTGTTGAGCCCGGCCATGTGATAGATGAACTGACGTGCCATAAAGGGATGCTCCGCATCGGAAGGAAAATTTGCCCGCTATGTAGGCGAATTATGGTGGCGGGGCAATCGCCAAAGGCCTGCCCCGCGCCGTTCCTTCGTTGCGATGAGGCCTTCCGCTCAGCCTCGTCCGGCTGCGTCGGCGATCCCCTTGGCGCATTTGAACTCGGTCGGCCCGGCCGCTTTCATCAGGCTTCCAAGGTCCGCCCTGTCAGAGAGATCACCGGAAAGTCCGATGGTCAGTCCGGTGATCACGCTGCGGCCGTCGACGGTCTGGCAGCGCATGCGTACCCGGTCGCCAGCCCCCGCCCCGAAACTCTGGTCGAAGGCCGCTTTGATCTGCAGCTCGCCGATCTCCGAACCGATCTTGTCGGCAAAGAGGGCTCTCACTGCCGATCCGTTCAGCTGGTCGAGAAGACGCAACTGCAGCGAGAAATATGCTTCCGCATTCTCGGTCTGGCAGGTGCCGCTGCGCAGCCATTGGTGCCGGTCGAGGCCGGACTTTACTCCCGGCATGGCGACGAGCAGACGCGCTGCGGTCTCGTCCGCCATGGCGAGCTTCGGCAGGTCGAGCCAATCGCCCTTGCGGTCTTGCGCCTTCAGCTCCGCCTCCACGCCGCAATAGCTCTTCTTCAAAGGCCAAAGGCCGTGAAGCGAAAAATGCGTGGCATCGAACCGCTCGGACGTCTGGTCGACGCATTCCTTGCGCGTCGGCCGCGTCTCGCAAAAGCCCGGCTGCCAGCTGACCGCCAGCACATATTGCGTCGTCCCGATTGCCGGCGCCGTCTTCGCCTCTTCACCCGGCGCCTCCTCCGCTGCGGCGAGGGACGACAGCCCCAAACCCAGAGCAAGCACTGCAACTCTCACCACCTGTATCATAGCCCGCACTGCCATATTGGCCTCCAGCAAAACAAAACAAGAACAAAATATCAACAAAAGCGGGAAACTTGCAACCCCCAATATATCTCTCCGAATTCGTTCTGATCTCATGCAAGAAGCAACAAGCAGCGATTGCCTTTGCCAGCCAAATCGATTTGATATCTCGCGGAGTGTTCGGCGCACTGGAGTCTCCCGCCCTGTCAATGAGCAAGGGCTGCCTCAACTTGGCGAGCGCATTCAGGCCTGGCGATTTGTATGGGAGTGAGGCACATGTTCGGGCAACTAAGGACGCTTCAGAGCCCGACAGGCGCGACGCTCGGCTGGCGCCACTGGCCGGCTTGCGATGCAGCGGAGGGCATCCTGCTGATCAGCCACGGGCTGGCCGAACATTCCGGCCGCTACGCCCGCTTTGCCGAAACCATGGCCAGGCATGGATTCCATGTCTATGCATACGACCATCGCGGCCACGGCGAGAGCCGCGCGCCGGATGCGCAGCTTGGTCTATTCTCCCAGCGCGGCGGCTTCGAAAAGGTGATCGCTGATCTGCGCCACATGCGCGAGATGGCCGTTACCAATCATCCCGGCCTGCCGATAGTACTTTTCGGCCATTCGATGGGCGGACTGATCGCCCTCAACGCCGCCGAGAGCGACCCAGAACTCTATGACGCTCTGGCCGTCTGGAATTCCAACTTCCGCCCTGGTCTCGCCGGCCGAGGCGCCCTGGCGATCCTTGCGATCGAGCGGATGCTGAAGGGCTCGGACGTTCCAAGCCCGCTGCTGTCGAAGCTCACCTTCGGTGCGTGGAGCAAGGCCATTGCCGACCGGAAGACGGATTTCGACTGGCTGTCGCGCGACCAGGATGAAGTTTCCAAATATGTCGCCGATCCGCTTTGCGGCTTTGATGCCAGCGTGTCGCTCTGGATCGACGTTTTCGAACTTGCCTTTGCCGGCGCGCGGTCCGACCGGCTTGCCCGTTTGCCCGCGAAGCTGCCGGTCCATCTGGTCGGTGGTAGCGCCGATCCTTCAACCATGAACGGCGACGCCATCGGCTGGCTCGGCCGACGCATGAAGGCGCGCGGCATGACAGATGTGACGGTCACGATCTACCAGGGGATGCGCCACGAGACGCTCAACGAAATCGGCCGCGAGACCGCGACGGAAGACTTCGTCCGCTGGTGCCTGGAAGCCGTCGGCGCGGAAAGCCGCGCAATCGAACGAATGTGACATAGATCGTCCGGTCCGACGTTGATGGTGGCGCGCCGGCGATCTGAACTCGGAATGAAAGAAACGCATTGGGAGGTGCTGACATGAAAACGGGTGGGCAACTGGTGGTCGAGGCGCTGGTCGCAAACGGTGTGAGACGCATCTCCTGCGTGCCGGGCGAAAGCTATCTGGCCGTGTTGGATGCGCTCTACGACACCGACATCGACGTCGTCGTCTGCCGCCAGGAAGGCGGTGCGGCGATGATGGCGGACACATGGGGCCGGCTGACCGGCGAACCGGGCATCTGCATGGTCACGCGCGGCCCCGGCGCGACCAATGCCTCGGCCGGGCTCCATGTCGCCCGCCAAGATTCGATCCCGATGATCCTCTTCATCGGCCAGGTGCAGCGCGACGCCCGCGAACGCGAGGCCTTCCAGGAGATCGAGTATCGCCGCGCCCTGACGGAGGTCGCAAAATGGGTGGGCGAGATCGACGACCCGGCGCGCATACCGGAATTCGTGACGCGCGCCTTTGCCGTCGCGACCTCCGGCCGGCCCGGGCCGGTGGTGTTGACGCTGCCCGAAGACATGCTGACCGAGAGCGCCGAAGCCCCTGCCGCACGCGCCTACCAGCCGGTCGAGAGCCATCCGGGATCCAGCCAGATCGCCCGGTTTTCCGCGCTCCTCGCGGACGCGAAGCGGCCGATCGCTATTCTCGGCGGCACCCGCTGGTCGGCCGAAAGCGTTGCCGATTTCCAGCAGTTCGCCGAACGCTGGCATCTACCCGTCGGCTGCTCCTTCCGCCGTCAGATGCTCTTCGATCACCTCAACCCGATGTATGCGGGCGACGTCGGAATCGGCGTCAATCCGGCCTTGGCGAAGGAAATCAAGGAGGCCGACCTCATCCTGCTTCTGGGCGGCCGCCTCTCGGAAATGCCCTCCTCCTCCTACACCCTCGTCGACGTGCCCTATCCGAAGCAGACGCTGGTGCATGTTCATCCCGATCCGTCGGAACTCGGCCGCGTCTATCGGCCGGATCTCGCCATCGCCGCGAGTCCCCGCGATTTCGTCGCCGCCCTCGCCGAGGTCGAACCCGCCGGCACGCCGGCCTGGGCGCAACGCACGGCCGCCATGCACGAGACCTATCTCAAATGGTCGACACCACCGGAAACGGGACCGGGCGACGTGCAGATGGGCCCGATCATGAACTGGATCGAGGCGAATACGGCGCCGGACACGATCTTCACCAACGGCGCCGGCAACTACGCCACCTGGCTGCATCGCTTCCACCGCTTCCGCCGCTACGGCACTCAGGCCGCGCCGGCCTCCGGCTCGATGGGCTACGGCCTGCCGGCGGCGGTGGCAGCAAAACACATCCATCGCGACCGCGAGGTCATCTGCTTTGCGGGTGACGGCTGCTTCCTGATGCATGGCCAGGAATTCGCCACAGCGATCCGCTACGGCCTGCCGATCATCGTGCTTGTCATCAACAACGGGATCTATGGCACGATCCGCATGCATCAGGAGCGGGATTATCCCGGCCGTGTCAGCGCCACGGACCTGACGAATCCGGATTTTGCCGCACTTGCCCGCGCCTATGGCGGCCATGGCGAGACAGTCGAGCGCACCGAAGAATTCGCCGATGCCTTCCTCAGGGCGCGCGCCAGCGGCAAACCGACGATCATCGAGATCAAGCTCGACCCGGAGGCGATCACGCCGACGCGCACGCTGAGCGAAATTCGCAATGGCTGAGGGGGGAGCAAACGGTCAAAGCCGGAACTCCGCAGAGCGTCTCGGCGCGGATGCGCCGTGGCTCGCCGAAGGCAAGCTCGTCGCTCCTTAGATTGTCCGGATCATCTCCCACATCTGGCCCGGCTCTCTGATGCCGCTCTGATAGAGCTTGACAATCCTCCTGGCGAGTTGGTCGGCCTCCTCGCTGCCGATCGATAGGTTGCGTTCCTCCAGCGCCCTGGTGAGAACGCCTTCAAGGATCGCGACGTGGCCGGGAAGGATGGGGTAGTCTCGAAAACTGTTGAAGGGATCCATGGCCGATCTCCTCTCTACTGCATGTTTCCTTACGTCGAGGCCGATCTAAGGTCAGCAGTTCAACGCGCTGCAGGTCTGCCCCTTGAGACGCTCTACGCGCTCTCGAAGGGACTGCGAGCACCAAACAACCATACGACGGGGGCAACAACGGCGTCAGAAACGCGAAAGCGCGCTTGTTTGGGCCAAGCGCGCTCCAAGCGATCGATCATTTTGAGGGTTGCCGGCACCCTCGATCGAACAAATGAATTATAGCACCAATGCCGACGGCCAACAACAAAATGCGGCGGTTCGGGCTGCACGGGCTCCGCTATTCCTTTGCGGCATAACGCGGAGCGATCGATCGGCGGCGGACACGCCGTCTCAGCTGCGAATGTGCTGCGTCTGCTGGTAGACAGCCGTCGAGCGAGCGCCGGAACGGCAATAGCCGAGCATCGGGCGCTGAAATTCGTCAAGCGCGTCGACCATGCGGGTCACCGCGTCGGCCGTCACGCCCATCGGACCGACCGGGATATGAGCAATGTCCAAGCCGAGCTCCTGGGCGCGCGCGGCGATCGCGTCGAAGGTCGGCTGGTCGGGAGCCTCGAAATCCGGACGGTGGCAGACGATGGACTTGAAGCCGAGCGCCTTGATCTGATCGAGGTCTTCGACCGCGATCTGGCCGGAGACCGAGTATTCATCGTTGATCTGGCGAATGTCCATGACGTCGTTTCCTCACGAGTATTCTCGCCTTTGTGTAGGCTCCGCGCCCGGCGGCGTCAATCGCCAAGCACGTTCAGCCCACCCGGAAGGAGAGCGCATAATCGCGCGACTGACCGGGCGCGATCAGATCGAGTTCGCCGCCTGCCGAGAGATCGACACGCTTGGCAATACGGTGCGATGCCGGCTCGATGCTGATGACATTCGCCCTGCCGCGTTGGCAGCGCCACATCTGCAGGAAAGGCAGCGTGGTGGTCAGGAACCGCACATGGAGGCCGCGTCCTTGAAGCCCTGGCAGCGCAGACAGCGAAACCTCCGCCCATCGGTCGTCGCCGGCTACCGCAGTTCGACAGAAATGTGCGCTCTCCCCTTCGTCGAACCACCAGCCCAGGGAGCCGCCCTCCACCGAGGCGCTTGCGATCCGGGTCTCATCTCCAAGCAACCGGCCGGCGATGTTCATATGGTACATCATCATCGGCGCGAAGGCGGAAGCGCCTATATTGACGACGCGGTCCTCGAGCATCACGCCCTGCCCATTCCCATCGACTTGCCAAACCCGCTCGATCGCCGCCCTGCCGCCGCAGGCGAGGTCGACTTCCGTGACCGCCGAGCAGCGCAACCCATCGGGAGACATTTCCGTTCGACTGACCGGCGTGCCGGCGAGCGACCCATGCAAGGGATAGCGCACACGGTCGCCACGCCCCTCGATCGGCTCCGGATGGCGTATGTGATCGGGACCGCAGGTGAAAAGAAAGCCTGAAAGTGCACGTTCGATCCGCGGGTCGCCGTCGGAGGGGATCGCGTCGCCCGGCGACAGGTCGATGCCGGCGGTGACGAAGGCAGCGATGTCGAGCGCCGAGGAGCGGTCAAACAGAAGATGGCCGTCGACGCCGCTATCGGCGCTGAAGTTGGTGTGCATTCTCGTCTCCGACCCCGCCCCCAGAATCAGGATGGCGAGGGCATGATAGCGCCGCGCCCTCCCCTTGTGCGCCGATCCGTCAAATTGAACCATCCGAGAGGAAAAACGTTATGAATTCAAGGCGGTCGAACAGCAAGCGGCGTCTTTCGGAAGCAGCGGCTGTTGCAACGGCGGGAAGGCTCGCTTAACAAGAATTTAAGGGATCGTTCATGATGAATTCATTTTTTTCACATTAACGTCGGAATCGGTATGTACCGCCGCAAAGCAACCACCATGAAAACAGGTTCTCTCGTGTCAGCGACCCGCACCGGCCTTTCGCTTTTTGCCGCACTCGGCCTTCTGGCCGTGGAGCTCGTGCCCGCCCGCGCCCAGGACGGCTACGGAGGCTATGGGGGAGACGGCGATGTGATGCTGGTCACGCCCGAGGGCGACATTCTCGACTATATGCCCGGACCGGACGAAGTTCGCGCGGTGCGCGATCGCCGCGGCCGCACGGTGCTCGTGGACCCTTGGGGCAATATCGTCGCCACGGTCGTGCCGAATGACGGCTACGGCGTGCGGCGCCGCGAATACGGGGACGACGGCTATTCCAATCGCCGCGACCGCGGCTACGGCTATTCCGAGCCGGGCGAGTTCACCGGCACCGTGCCGGATTATCGCGACGCTACGCCTGCCCCGGTGGAGCGCGAAGAGCTTCCGAACAGCCTCCCCTCCCTCTCCGAGGGCGAGCAGGCAGCCTATGATCCGCAATACCAGGATCCGCTGAGCCAGCCGATGCCGCCGGCGATCGAGATGAAGGGCAAGTCGCGTGCCGAAATTACCGCCCTTCAGGTTTTCCTCGACCGCGAAGGCTTCTCGCCGGGCGTGATCGACGGCAAGATGGGCTCGAACGTCACCAAGGCGCTTGAGGCTTGGCAGCAGGCGACCGGCGAGAAACTCGACCCCAACAATACCGAGGACATTCTCGAACGGCTGCGCTTCAACGGCGGCCTACCGATCACGACCTACACGATCACACCTGCCGATGCGGCCGGCCCCTACGTTGCCTCGATCCCTGAAGACTATGCCCACAAGGCTCAGCTTCCGCATCTTTCATTCACGTCCACCGCCGAGATGCTCGGCGAGAAATTCCACATGGACGAGGGTTATCTGCGCGAACTCAATCCGGGCGTCGATTTCTCCATTCCGGGCACCACGATCAAGGTCATAAACCCCGGCTCGAACAAAGCGGGCAAGGTAACGCGGATCATCGCCGACAAGGGCCGCAAGCAGGTGCTTGCCTATGACGAGGCGGGCAAGCTTGTTGCCGCCTACCCAGCGACCATCGGTTCGGCCGATACGCCCTCGCCGTCCGGCACGGTTTCGGTCGAGCGGATCGCCTTCAATCCGGGTTACACCTACAATCCGAAGATCAATTTCCAGCAGGGCGCGAACGACAGGATCCTGCAATTGCAGCCGGGGCCGAACGGGCCGGTGGGCACCGTCTGGATCGCGCTGTCGCGGCCGACCTATGGCATTCACGGGACGCCGGATCCGTCGAAGATCGGCAAGACCCAGAGCCACGGCTGCATCCGGCTCACCAATTGGGACGCGACCGAGCTTGGCAAGATGGTGAGCACCGGTGTCACCGTCGAGTTCGTCGACGAGCCTGGGGCGCCGATTTCGGCGGATATGTCGGACCCTTATCAATCGGACCCCTATCAATCGGAACCCTATCAATAAGTCGCCTACAGCCTGAGTTAGACGAAGCCGCGGGAGAGCGCTTGCCCGACTTCTTGCGCTGCGCCCGCCATTGTCGGCCCTTCATGACCTCATGATACATTGTCATGAAAAACTTTGCTTCGATGGTTCTATCAAAGGCAAGGAACCCTCAATCACCGCAAAGGAAGGTCCGCGAATGGCGACGGAGCGCCCTCTTCCCAATCTCTGGCACGCAACGGCTCTAGCCGCTCCCGAAACCGGTCCGCTCGACGGTGACCTGACGAGCGATGTGGCGATCATCGGCGGCGGCTTCACCGGCCTTTCGGCCGCCCTGCATCTGGCAGAAATGGGCGCAAATGCCGTGGTAATCGAGGCGCGCATGATCGGCTTCGGCGGCTCGGGCCGCAATGTCGGCTTGGTCAATGCCGGCATGTGGGTGAAACCCGATGATCTCATTGCCACGCTCGGCGCGCAGGCCGGGGGTCGCTTGCTCAACGAGCTCGGCGATGGCCCCTCGCTCGTCTATGACCTTGTCGCCCGGCATGGCATCCAGTGCGAAGCGGTGCGCAATGGGACGCTGCATATGGCCGTTGGAGCCGATGGCGTGAAGGACATCCAGGAGCGCGAGGCGCAATGGAAAAAGCGCGGCGCGCCCGTGGAGGTCCTTTCGGCCGAGAAGGCACAGGCACTTTCCGGTGCTGAAGGCTTTGCCGGCGCACTGCTCGACCGGCGGGCCGGCACGATCCAGCCGCTCGCCTATGCGCGTGGCCTGGCACGCGCGGCACTGGCCGCAGGGGCCCAGATCTTCACGGAGACGCCACTCGTTGCCGCCGAGCGTCGCGGCGACGCCTGGAAGCTGACGGCCGGCCGAGGCACGCTTACGGCCCGGCATGTCATCGTCGCCACCGAGGCCTATGGAGCGCTCATCGACGGTGCACCGTGGAGGACGCAGACGCAGGAACTCACGGTCCTTCCCTATTTTCAGTTCGCGACCAATCCGCTGCCGGACCATGTCGCCGGCCGAATTCTCCCCGAGCGCCAAGGCGCCTGGGACACGGGCCTCGTCATGACCTCATTCCGCATGGACCAGCAGAACCGGCTGATCTTCGGGTCGATCGGCCGCCTCGACGCGATGGCCGCCGGCACGCACCGCGCCTTTGCCGCACGCTCGGTCCGCAAGCTTTTTCCCTTTATCGGCGATTTTCGCTTCGAATATTGGTGGGACGGCCGAATCGGCATGACCACCAACAATCTGCCGGTCATGCATGTGCTCGCGCCGAACGTAGTTTCCATCAGCGGCTACAACGGCCGCGGCATCGCCCCCGGCACCGTCTTCGGCCGCGCCCTCGCCCGCCATGTCACGGGCGACAGCTCGGCGATCCCGCTCGCCGAGACCCCGATCACGCCGGACCCTTGGCGCAACCTGAAATCCGCCTTCTATCACGCCGGCGCCCAGGCCAAGCATCTCATCGACCGGCGCTTCTAGATCTAGAAGAATTTCGACCGGAATGACGAAGGTCAGTTCCGGTCGGCCTTGGGAGGCATTCAGTGTAATTCAAGCGGCGCGCGGCAAGGCCCAGCGCAGGCGTGACATCACGACATGCCGTGCCGACACCGGGAGCAGCGCTTGCACCTCGCCGGCTAGAGCGAAGGCGTTCTCGCGGGCCTTGTCGAGGTTGCTGACACGGCCTGCGTCCATCGTCTGCAAGGTGCCGCCGCATTCGAAGATTTCACGATAGGCGGCGCGTTCGATGATCGGCGTATCGAGGACCGAAACGCCGCGCGAAGCAAGCAAAGCCTTGATCGCCTGCAGCGCTCGCGTCGTCACCAGTGAGTTGACGCGCGTCAGGACCACCGAGTGATTGATGCGCACTCTTGCCTTCTGTTCGATCTGGCGAATGAGTTCCAGGATCTGGACCGCGCCGCGCGCGTCCATGGCACAGCCCTGAACCGGGATCAGCACCTGGTCGGAAAGCCCGAGCGCCAGCGCAACGATCGCGTCCTTTGCGCCGGCAAGGTCGATCACGATGTAGTCGGCCTCGCCCTTGAGCTCGCGGATATGACAGGGAAGCGACGCGGGCGTGATATGCGAGATCACCTCTAGATTGGCGATTTGGCCGGAAATCTCCGACCAGCTGGTGATCCACTTCTGCGGATCGGCATCCAGGATCACCACACGGTTGCCCTGACGGGCTAGTTCCGTCGCCAGGATCAGGGCAGCCGTCGTCTTGCCGGCGCCGCCCTTTGCGTTGGCCAAAGTAATGACCGCCATCTTACCACCTCGTTCTCTCAGTGCCCTGTCGCCTCGGCGTCGGGGCAGGTTCGATTAAGAGAACCTTTCAGAACATGGTTAACAAAATGGAAATTTTGGTCGGCAAAGATTAACCGGTCAGCCCGGCGAGTGACCGCGTCCGCACAAAAAAGCCCGGGAAATCAACGTCTCCCGGGCTTTCGAAAAAATTAATGCGATGGCTCAGATGCACTCCGCAAAGAGCGTCTTCGCCGCGTCCAGCGTCAGTTCAACCGGATTGCCGCCGGCCGTCGGATCAACGATCGCCATCTCGGCCATCTCGTCGACGCGCTCGGTGCCGACGCCGAGTGCCGCGAGCTTTTCGGGGACGCCGAGTTCCTCGCGCAGTTGCAGCACATAGTCGTAAAAGCCGTCGAACCCGCCGGCAATGCCGAGATAGGCCGCCGCACGGGCGATCTTCTCCTCGATCGCAGGGCGGTTGAAACGCAACACCGGCGGCATCACGACGGCATTGGTCATGCCGTGGTGGGTATTGTAGATCGCCCCGACCGGATGCGAGAGCGAATGGATCGCGCCGAGGCCCTTCTGGAAGGCGACGGCGCCCATCGCTGCCGCACTCATCATATTGGCGCGCGCCTCGATGTCCGTGCCGTCCCTGTAGGCGCGCGGCAGGTATTCCTTGACGAGCCGCATGCCCTCGAGCGCGATGCCGGCCGACATCGGATGATAGAAGGGCGAGGAATAGGCCTCGAGGCAATGGGCAAAGGCATCCATGCCGGTGCCTGCGGTGATGACCTTCGGCATGCCGACCGTCAGCTCCGGGTCGCAGATCGTCACCGCCGGCAGGAATTTCGGGTGGAAGATCACCTTCTTCACGTGGCTCGCCGAATTGGTGATGACGCTGGCCCGTCCCACCTCGGAGCCGGTGCCGGCGGTCGTCGGCACGGCGACGATCGGCGCGATGCCCGCGACGCTGGCGCGCGTCCACCAGTCGCCGATGTCTTCGAAATCCCAGACGGGCCGCGTCTGGCCGGCCATGAAGGCGACGCATTTGCCGAGGTCGAGACCCGAGCCGCCGCCGAAGGCAACGACACCGTCATGACCACCATCCTTGAACGCCTTGATCCCGGCCTCGAGGTTGACGTCGTTCGGGTTCGGATCGACGTCAGCGAAGATGGCGCGCCCGACGCCGCCTGCTTCCAGGATATCCAGCGCATTCTGCGTGATCGCCATCGGCGCAAGCCCGCGGTCGGTGATCAGCAAGGGCTTCTGCATGCCGGCGGCCCTGCAGTGGTCGGCAAGCTCCTTGATGCGGCCGGCGCCGAACTTGATGGCGGTCGGGTAGCTCCAGTTGGCGGTGATCGTCATGCTGTGACTTTCTTCAGATGGTAGGATTTCGGACGGGTGAGATTGTGGAAGCCGAGGAGCGAGAGCGAGCCGCCGCGGCCCGTCTCCTTCACCCCGGTCCAGCAAAGCGCCGGGTCGAGATAGTCGGCGCGATTCATGAAGACCGTGCCGGTTTCGAGTTCGCGGCCGATCCGGGCGGCGCGCTCGGCATCCTTTGTCCAGAGCGAGACGGTGAGGCCGTATTGACTGTCATTCATCAGTTCAATCGCCTCGGCATCGCTTTTCACCTTCATGATGCCGACAGCGGGACCGAAGGTTTCCTCGCGCATGAATTCCATCGAGTGATCGACATCTACGAGAACCTGCGGCGCGAGATAGGCACCGCCATCATCCTGCGGGAAGAGTTTCGGATCGATCAGCGCCTTGGCGCCCTTCGAAACCGCGTCGGCGATCTGGTTGCGCACGGTCGCGGCGAAACGCTTGTTCGCCATCGGGCCGAGAGTCGTTTCCGGGTCGAGCGGGTTGCCGAGCTTGTAATTGGAAACCCAGGCGACGGATTTCTCGACGAAGGCGTCGTAGAGCGACTCATGCACGTAGATGCGCTCGATGCCGCAGCAGCACTGGCCGGAATTGTAGGTGGCGCCGTCCATCAGCGTGTCGACGGCGGCATCAAGATCGGCGTCCGCCATCACGTAGCCGGGATCCTTGCCGCCAAGCTCGAGGCCGAGGCCGGTAAAGGTGCCGGCCGCCGCGCGCTCGATCGAGCGCCCGCCTTCGACCGAGCCGGTGAAATTGATGAAGTCGAAGCTCCTCGCGGCAATCAGCGCCGCCGTCGTATCGTGGTCCAGGAAAAGGTTCTGGAAGACGTCCGCCGGCACGCCCGCCTCGACGAAGGCTCGCACCATGCGCTCGCCGACGAGGATCGTCTGGCTGGCATGCTTGAGGATCACCGTGTTGCCGGCCATCAGCGCCGGCGCGACCGTGTTGATCGCCGTCATATAGGGATAGTTCCAGGGCGCGATGACGAAGACGACGCCATGCGGCTCGCGCTCGATGCGCCGCTCGAAGCGGTCGCTCTCCTCGACGACAAGCGGCTTCAGCGCGTCGGCCGCGATCGAGGCCACATAGTTCGAGCGCTCGTTGAAGCCCTTGAACTCGCCGCCATAACGCACCGGCCGGCCCATCTGCCAGGCAAGTTCCGGCACCACCTCGTCGACCATCTCATTGAGCCGCGCGACGCCGGCGAGCACCAGTTTGACGCGCTCGTCGAGCGGCCGCTTTGCCCAGCTTTTCTGTGCATGCCGCGCCTGCGCCACCGCCTGCTTGGCAAGCTCCAGAGGCATGGCCGCGCGTTCGGCATAGACCTCGCCATTGACTGGCGAAATGCATCTGATCATCGTCATGATCGTTTTCCTGTTTCTGCTTTCAATTAAACCTTCACCTTCCCCTCCCCAACCCCTCCCCACAAGGGGGAGGGACTTACGGGCGGCATCGCCTCGCCGAACGCAACGTTTCCACAGTTGGCGGCGGCTCGGGCCAGCGAAGACGGGGCGGCAACGGGAGCCCCTCCCCCTTGTGGGGGGGGAGAGGTCGTGCCCTATGCTCGTTCGAACCCCCGCGCCACCTCCCAATCGGTGACGCGCCGGTCGTATTCCTCCTGCTCCCACCGGGCGGCGCGAGTATAGTGGTCGATGACCTCTTCGCCGAACGCCTCACGCAACATCTTGGACTCCGTCAGGGCGTCGGTTGCCGCCCTGAGCGTATGCGGAATTTCGCGCACGTCCTTGCCGTGATAGGCATCGCCGACGAAGGGCGCTTCGAGCTCCAGCTTGTTCTCGATGCCGGAAATGCCGGCCGCGATCAAAGCAGCGAAGGCGAGATGGGGGTTAAGGTCGGACCCGCCGACTCGGCATTCGATGCGGATCGCCTTGGTTTCGTCGCCGCAAAGGCGATAGCCGGCGGTGCGGTTGTCCTTGCTCCAGATCGCTTTCGTCGGCGCAAATGTCCCGGCCATGAAGCGCTTGTAGGAATTGATGTAAGGCGCCAGGAAATAGGTGATCTCGCTCGCATGGGCGAGCAATCCGGCCACGTAGTGCCGCATCAGCTCGGACATGCCGTAACGCCCTTCCTTGTCGTAGAATAGCGGCGTCTTGCCGTCGAGGCTCCACAGAGATTGGTGGACGTGCGACGAGGACCCCGCGGCGGAATAGTTCCATTTGGCGAGGAAGGTGATCGCCTTGCCGCGCGACCAGGCAATCTCCTTGCAGCCATTCTTGATGATGGCGTGACGGTCGGCCATCGTCAGCGCGTCGGAGTAGCGGACGTTGATCTCCTCCTGGCCGGCGGAGGCTTCCCCCTTGGAATTCTCGACCGGAATGTCCGCACCCTGGAGGCCGTTGCGGATCGCCCGCATCACGTCTTCTTCCTTGGTGGTCTGGAAGATGTGATAGTCCTCGTTGTAGCCGCTGGCGAGCTGCAGGTCGCGGTAGCCGGACAGGCGCGCATCTTCGTAGGACTGATCGAACAGGAAGAATTCGAGCTCACTCGCCATGAAGGCTTTGAGGCCCATGGCCTCGAGCCGCGCGATCTGCTTCTTGAGGATGGCACGCGGCGAATGCGGCACCTCCTCATGGGTATGGTGATCGAGAACGTCGCAGAGGACCAGCGCCGTGCCCTCGAGCCAGGGAATGCGCCGAAGCGTCCCAAGATCCGGCTTCATCGTGTAGTCGCCGTAGCCCTTCTCCCAGCTCGTCGCCTTGTAGCCGGGCACGGTCTCCATCTCCATGTCGGTCGCCAGCAGATAGTTGCAGCTATGCGTTTCCTTCCAGGCGCTGTCGACGAAATATTGCGCGTGAAAGCGCTTGCCCATCAGGCGGCCCTGCATGTCCACCTGGCAGGCGAGCACCGTATCGATGCGGCCGGCGGCGACATCTTCCTTCAGTTCCTCGAACGAGTAGCTCATGAAAGTCAAATCCCATGTTTCGGCGCGGCCGTTCCCGTAGCCGCCAATACGAAGAGGAGACCGCAAGTGCGATCTCCGCCCTCTTTTTGTCTTCTTAGACTTCGCCGACGGCCTTTTCGGCCGCAGCGATCTCGGCCTGGCGGCGCGCGACCTCATCGCCGATCGGCGGCCCGCGGAAGCGGCGGTTCTCGAAGCCGAACCAGATGATGCCGGTGACGACGAGGAAGCCGACGGTGATGTAGAGCGCCCAGTCATTCGGCGGCTGAATGCCGAGCACGAAGATCAGCACCATCGCGATGATCGACAGGATCGCAAACAGCTTGAACATTCCTTCGCCGAGGTTCCAGGGCCCCATCTTGTCCCATTTCGACGTTCCCCAGGCGAAAAGGCCGAGCGTGATCGGGATCGCGAAGGAGAAGAACAGGAAGATGACCGTGCACGAGACGACGATCGTATAGACCGGCGTTTCGCCGATCGAGACGAGCGACGAGCCCCAGACGAACAGCACTGCGAGGATCGAGCCCGTCCAGATCGCCGCAACGGGCGTGCGATAGGTGGGGCTTACCTTCGAAAGAGCCCTGGAGGCCGGCAGACCGCCATCGCGCGAGAAGGCGAAGATCATGCGCGAGACCGAAGTGACCGTTGCCAGGCCGCACAGCCACTGGCTGACGAAGATGGCGAGATAGAGTATGTCCTTGATGACCGGGTGGACCTGTGCGTCCATCGCCCAGAAGAAGACGTTCCAGCCCTGCTTGGCAGCCTCGTCCATGTTCGGGATCATCAGCACGAAGGCGCACAGCATGATGTAGCCGAAGAGCGCCGACCAGAGCACCGAGGAGACCATGCCGCGCGGCACCGATTCGGCCGCCTTGACCGTTTCTTCCGATGTATGCGCCGAAGCGTCATAGCCGGTGATCGTGTAGATCGGCAGCAGCAGGCCGAGCAGGAAGACCCAGGTTCCGGAAGTCTGCGGCCAGACATTGCCGCCTGCTTCGCCGGAATAGTTCGAGAAGGTGAAGAGCCTGCCGATCTCGTAAGAGTCGGCTGCTGCAAGGCAGGCAATCGCCAGCAGGATCGCGGTCGCGAAGATCAGATAACCCGAGAAGTCGGTGAGCTTCGCCGTCAGCCCGATTCCCATATGGTTCACCAGTGCCTGCGCGCCGGTGATGATGGCCAGGAATACGATGCGCGTGGTCGTCGAGTCCTCCAGTCCCAGATAGGGCGTGCCGAACGAACCCATGAAGAAATAATAGGTACCGACATTGATGGCGCCGAGAACCGTGACCAGCCCGAGGAGGTTGAACCACGCCGTCACCCAGCCGGTAAAACGGTTCCCGAGGATCGAGCCCCAGTGATAGAGGCCGCCAGCCGTCGGATAGGCGGAGCTGATCTGCGCCATGGCAACCGCGAAGACGAGCGAGATGAAGCATCCAAGCGGCCAGCCTATGCCGATTGCCGCTCCGCCCGCACCGGCGGTCGCCTGCGCCAGCGAGTTGATGCCGCCTGATAGGATACAAATGATTGAGAAGGATACGGCGAAATTCGAGAACTGGCTCATTCGCCGCTCGAGTTCCTGGGCATAGCCCATCGAATGCAGGACTTGCAGATCCTGCTTCTTATCGGTTTCGATGTAGTCTGACATCTCTTTCCCCTGTTTCTCCTGACCCGGCGCGCCATTGCGAAAGGTCATGTCACCTCCTGTTCCGGCACAGGAACAGGACCGCGGCTTTGCCGCTCCCCTGGGTCTTTTTATCTTTTCGGAAGGGCGGCCACGCTTCTGGCGAACAGCCCTTCCAGATAATCGGCCATGACCCTTTGGCCGATCTCGTTGCGAATGAGATCGTTTCTGATCTCGATCATCACGTTCGGCAGCCCATAACGGACGCCGTATTCTATCAAGCTATGCGTTACCCCGTCATTCGGCCCATAGGGCTCATTGCGACGGATGTCGTATGCAACCTGCCCCGCCGTCGCGGCCGCCAGCATGCGATCGGCGAGCCGACTGTCGGCGTCGTGCAGGATGCCGAGCTCGACGCTGCGCGGCTTGCCGAAATAGACCGGCGTGAAGCTGTGCATGGTGACGAGGATGGGAAGCCTGCCGGCCGCCTTGCGGCCGACGACGAACTCGGACACCGCATCGTGGAACGGCAGGTATATCTCGTCGATCCGCGCCTGGCGCTCCGCCGCCGACATCGATCGGTTCCCCGGCACCTCGTAGACCTCGCTGACGACGGGTGTTGCAGCGTCGGAATCCGGAGGCCGATTGCAGTCATAGACGAGGCGCGAAAAACGCTGATGAATGAGCGTGCCGCCCAGCTTCCCGGCAAGCAGCCTCGAAACCGCCAGCGCACCCGGGTCCCAGGCGATGTGGCTCTCAAGCGCTTCCTTGGAAAGCCCAAGCGTTCCGAGGCGCTCTGGCAGACGGCTGGACGCATGCTCGCAGACGAAGAGGAAATCTCCCTTCGCATCGGCATTCTCAATGGCGACCGAGTCGCCTTCCGCCTGCGTCAAAAGCCCCGCCAAAACCGGCTCCCCATTGCCTCGTCAGACGATGTTGATGAAAAGAATTCTTCACGAATCGGCGAGTGTCAATAAAAATCTGAAACGATCTCTTCAGATTTCCATTGACTCCAATTGGGGCCGCGATGTTTAATTTCCTTCAAGCTGGCAAAGACCGGCTGAGGGGCATGACATTGAACGGCAACAGGGCATCCATGACGGTGTCGGATGTGATCAACGCACATTTCGCGGTGCTGACGCGCGCCGAGAAGCGTTTGGCGGAGACACTTCTCGACAACTATCCGGTCTCCGGTCTCGGCTCGATCACCACGGTCGCCGAGAACGCCGGCGTTTCGACGCCAACGGTGGCACGCATGGTGCAGAAGCTCGGTTTCCGCGGCTTTCCCGATTTCCAGTCGAGGCTGCACCAGGAATTGGAGGCGACGATCTCCAATCCGATCGCCAAGCACGATCGCTGGGCGGCAAGCGCACCGGGCACCCACATCCTCAACCGCTTCGCCGATGCCATCATGGGCAACATGCGCCAGACGCTATCGCAGATCGAGCCCGTCGAATTCGATCAGGCGGCGGCCCTCGTCGCCGACCGTAAGCGAAATGTCTATCTCGTCGGCGGCCGTATCACCCGCTCGATGGGCGATTATCTCTTCACCCATCTCCAGGTCATCCGCACCGGCGTCACGCAGATTGCCGCCAATCCGAGCTCGTGGCCGCACTACGTTCTCGACATGAAACAGGGCGACGTCCTGATCCTGTTCGATATCCGTCGCTACGAACAGGAAATGGAGACCCTCGCCCGCTCGGCCCGCAACCGGGGCGTCGAGATCATCCTCTTCACCGACCAATGGGGTTCGCCAATCGCCAAGTCCGCCTCCAAGGTTTTCCGCGCCCAGATCGAGGTGCCCTCGGCCTGGGACAGCTCGGTCATGCTGCTATTTCTCGTCGAGACGCTGATCGAGGCGGTGCAGAGCTCGAATTGGGACGAGACGAGGGATCGAATGAAGACGCTCGAGGGCCTCTTCGATTCGACACGCATCTTTCGCAAGCCAGGCTAGGAGGTACCGGTCGCAGACTGAATGTCCGGATGAAGGATTGAAGGTGCAAGGCGCGCCGCGCACCCCTTGGAACGCAAGCCCGGCCAAAGCGGCGTTCTCGCCGCAAACGGGAAAAAGGCCTGTCACACAAGTTTCATCGCGCCACTTTAACAGCACCGCCGAAGTTGACTGAAAACCGATAAGGAGAACACCAGTGATTTCAAGGACTCAACGCCTGCTCTCGCTCTCGACCGCCATGCTGCTGGCAACCACGGCTGTGGCCGCTGCCGAGCCGAGCGAAGAGCTCATCGCCGCCGCCAAGAAGGAAGGCACGCTGACGACCATCGCGCTTCCGCACAGCTGGTGCGGTTATGGCGACGTCATTGCCGGCTTCAAGGCTAAGTACGGCATCGAGGTCAACGAATTGAACCCGGACGCCGGTTCGGGTGACGAGATCGAAGCGATCAAGGCCAACAAGGGCAACACCGGCCCGCAGGCGCCTGACGTGATCGACGTCGGCCTGTCCTTCGGCCCCTCGGCCAAGGCCGAAGGCCTGATCCAGCCCTACAAGGTCTCGACCTGGGACACGATCCCGGACAGCGCCAAGGATCCGGAAGGCTTCTGGTACGGCGACTATTACGGTGTTCTCTCCTTCGTCGTGAACACCGACATCGTCAAGGAAGTGCCGAAGGACTGGGCGGACCTCAAGAAGTCGGACTACGCGAACTCGGTCGCGCTCGCCGGCGATCCGCGCGCGTCCAACCAGGCCGTGCAGGCCGTCTATGCCGCCGGCCTTTCCGCCGGTGAAAAGGATGCCGCCAAGGCGGGTGAGGCAGGCCTCGGCTTCTTCGCCGAAGTCAACAAGGCCGGCAACTTCGTTCCGGTCATCGGCAAGTCCGCTTCGCTCGCGCAAGGCTCGACCCCGATCATCATCGCCTGGGACTATAACGGTCTCTCCTGGCGCGACAGCCTGAACGGCAACCCGCCGGTCGAGGTCGTCGTTCCGGCCTCCGGCGTCGTCGCCGGCGTCTATGTGCAGGCGATCTCGGCCTACGCCCCGCATCCGAACGCCGCCAAGCTGTGGATGGAATATCTCTATTCGGACGAAGGCCAGCTCGGCTGGCTGAAGGGCTATTGCCACCCGATCCGCTTCAACGACCTGGCCAAGAACGGCAAGATCCCGCAGGAAATGCTCGACAAGCTGCCGCCGGCAGCGGCCTATGAAAAGGCCGTCTTCCCGACGCTCGAGGAGCAGGCTGCCGGCAAGGAAGCGATCACCACCAAGTGGGACAGCGTCGTCGGCGCCAACGTGCAGTGATGCAAACGCCTCCCCGCTCATCCGCGGGGAGGCCTACTTCCTCCGACACCGGAACGGCCGAAGCCTTCATGACCACGACTACAGCGACAGCACCTCTGATCAGCAAACGAGCGGTCATCGATTGGCTCGGCATCGCACCCTTCGCAATCTTCGCGCTTCTGTTCCTGATTGTTCCGACACTCTATCTCGTCACCGGCGCCTTTCTGACGCCCGAGGGGGCGTTCACCTTCAAGAACCTCGGCGATCTCTTCACCCCGTCGATCATGAGCGCCTACTGGATCTCGATCCGCGTCTCGGTCGCCTCCTCGCTCGGCGGCGCGCTGATCGGCTTCTTCCTCGCCTGGGCGATCGTGCTCGGCGGCGTGCCGAACTGGATCCGCTCCGGCCTGCTGACTTTTTCCGGCGTCGCCTCGAATTTCGCCGGCGTGCCGCTGGCCTTCGCCTTCCTGTCGACGCTCGGCCGCACCGGCCTCGTCACCGTCTTCCTGCGTGACTGGTTCGGCTTCAATCTCTACGGAACCGGCTTCAATCTCCTGAGCTTCTCCGGTCTCACCATCACCTACATGTATTTCCAGATCCCGCTGATGGTGCTGATCCTGACGCCGGCGCTGGACGGGCTGAAGAAAGAGTGGCGCGAGGCCGCCGAAATCCTCGGCGCCTCCACCTGGCAATATTGGCGCATGGTGGCGCTGCCGATCCTCTGGCCGAGCCTGCTCGGCACGACGCTTCTGCTTTTCGCCAATGCCTTCGGCGCCATCGCGACGGCTTACGCGCTGACCGGCAGTTCGCTCAACATCGTGCCCATCCTGCTTTACGCTCAGATCCGCGGCGACGTGCTGCACAACCCGAACCTCGGCTACGCGCTGGCGCTCGGCATGATCGTCATCACCGGCGTTTCCAACATTCTTTATATCTGGCTGCGTATGCGCGCCGAACGGTGGCAGAAATGAAAGCACAACGCCTCGGCGCCTGGATCGCCATCGCCATCGGAGCGAGCTATTTCATCGTTCCGCTGCTCGGCACGCTGGAGTTCTCGCTGCGCATGCGTCGCGGCGCCTATTCTTTCGACGCCTACGCATCGGTTTTCTCCGACATCCAGTTCCGCGAGACTTTCGGCTATTCGATGCTGATGGCTGTGCTGACGATCATCTTCGGCATGCTGCTCGTCGTACCGACGGCCTATTGGGTGCGGCTGCGCCTGCCGCAGGTCCGCCCGGTGGTGGAATTCGTCACCCTCCTGCCGCTCGTCATCCCGGCGATCGTCATCGTCTTCGGTTATCTCCGGCTCTACAATTCCTCGTCGATCCTGCCGCTGACCGGCTCGACCTCGGGCACCAATGCGCTGCTGATGTTCTCCTACATGACGCTGTCGCTCCCCTACATGTACCGCGCCGTCGATACGGCGATGCGGGCGATCGATGTCAGGACGCTGACGGAAGCGGCGGAAAGTCTCGGCGCCAAGTGGCCGACGATCCTCTTCCGCTGCATCTTCCCGAATGTGATGAGCGGCGTGCTTTCCGGCGCCTTCATCACCTTCGCGATCGTGATGGGCGAATTCACCATGGCGGCGTTGCTCAACCGGCCGGCCTTCGGTCCTTATCTGCAGCTCGTCGGCGCCAACAAGGCCTATGAGCCCTCGGCGCTCGCAGTCATCGCCTTTGCCATCACCTGGCTCAGCATGGGGCTGCTCCAGCTCGTCTCCCGTTTCCAGAAATCCGTTTCGCCCAAGGCTTGATCACATGGCATTCCTGACACTGACCAATATCCAGAAGTCCTTCGGCCCGGTTCAGGTCGTCCATAATTTCGACATGGGCATTAACAAGGGAGAGTTCGTGTCCTTCCTCGGCCCGTCCGGCTGCGGCAAGACCACGGTCCTGCGGATGATCGCAGGTTTCGAGACGCCGTCCGGCGGTTCGATCGTCATCAATGGCAAGGACCAGGGCACGCTGAAACCAAACCAGCGCAACATCGGCATGGTGTTCCAGGCCTACGCGCTTTTCCCGAACATGAACGTGCAGGACAATGTCGCCTTCGGCCTGAAGGTCGCCGGCGCCTCCAAAACGGATATTGATATACGGGTGAAGCAGATGCTCGGGCTCATCAAGCTCGAGCACCTGGCGGACCGCTTCCCCTATCAATTGTCCGGCGGCCAGCAGCAGCGCGTGGCACTTGCCCGCGCGCTTGCCGTCAAGCCGCAAGTGCTGCTGCTCGACGAGCCGCTCTCGGCACTCGATGCGAAGATCCGCATCTCGCTGCGCGAAGAGATCCGGCAGATCCAGCAGCAGCTCGGTATCACCACGGTGTTCGTCACCCACGACCAGGAGGAGGCGCTTTCGATCTCCGACCGCATCGTCGTCATGAACGCCGGCCGCGCCGACCAGATCGGCACCCCCTTCGAGATCTACAATACGCCGGCGACCCGCTTCGTCGCCTCCTTCGTCGGCACGCTCAACATCATCGAAGGCAAGGTGGCCGACCCCGCCACCGGTGCCGTGATCGTCGGCGGACACCGTATCTCGCTGAAGGAGCCGATCGCCGCCCTGAAGGGCGGAGACGGTATCTCGCTGGCGCTCCGGCCGGAAGCGGGGTCCATCGCCGAGGGCGCGAGGGGCGACACAGCGCTTCCCGGTGAAGTTGTCTCGACGAGCTTCCTCGGGTCAGTGATCCGCACCAAGCTGCGGGTTGGCGAGGATGTCATCTCGTTCGACATGTTCAATGACCCAGGCATCACTCCCCCTGTTGCGGGAGAGAATGTGACATTGCGCTTCGCCGCCAAGGACCTGCTGGTCATTCGGGAGTAGCTCTGGGCCGGAATGTTTTGTTGGGCTTCCCAGGTTCGGAAAGAAATCTGTCGTGATTTCTCGCTTTTTCGTCGTTGCGCGCGTTTGACCGGCGCCGACCTCTGTGTATAGTCGCACGCGTTCTCAGGGCGGGGTGAAATTCCCCACCGGCGGTAGCGGTCGGTGGATCTAACGATCCGACGGTCGAAGCCCGCGAGCGCTTCAGGCACCTACAGCGCCGCGCGTCTGTTTGACGCGCAAGGGTCGCTGTAGTTTTTGAGTCGCTGCATGATTTCGCCCTTAAAAGGAATCATGCAGTGCCTGAAGGTCAGCAGATCCGGTCGAAGTCCGGAGCCGACGGTCACAGTCCGGATGGAAGAGAGCAAGCAGTGCGAACCCCTTTCGCGGGGTAGCCGCGCATGCATGTTCGCCCGACGGGATCATTGGAAAAAATGCCAACCCTGAAAGGCTTGAGACCATGACCATTCTTTCCCACCCCTCCACCAAGATCGCCATCGTCCGCGCCCGCTGGCACGCCGATATCGTCGACCAGTGCGTCGATGCCTTCGTCGCGCAATGGTCGAAGCTCGGCGGCAACGCGGCCGACGTCGAGATCTTCGATGTGCCGGGAGCACTGGAAATTCCGCTGCATGCGCAGAAGCTCGCCAAGACCGGACGCTATTCTGCGATTCTCGGCACCGCCTTCGTCGTCAATGGCGGCATTTACCGCCACGACTTCGTTGCCGGCACCGTGCTCGACGGTATGATGCGCGTCCAGCTCGACACGGATGTGCCGGTGCTTTCGGCCGTCCTCACTCCCCACAACTTCCAGGAAAGCGAGCCGCTGATCGCCTTCTTCCGCGACCATTTCGTCGTCAAGGGCGAGGAGGCTGCGAATGCCTGCGCGCAAATTCTCGCTGCGCGCGCCAAGCTCGCCCTAGTCAACGCCTGAGGCGTCTTTCGCTAAATCTGAGGAGGGGGCGCGTGAAAACGCGCCCCCGTTACGCCCCGGGCCGCTGCCTGCGGTCACTTCGGCGGCAGCGAGAGCACATAGCCGAGCGCCGCATCCAGCAGGCGTCTCCTCAGGGCATCGTCGCCATAGGCCTCGGCACCTGCGCGCACCCAGCCATGCATTCGACGCTCGCCCATCACCATCGGAGCAATGCCCGGGAGGGCCAGGGCCCAGCCGTCATTGCCCTTGCCGAGCCTCACCAGCATCCCGTCCTCCCGGGCGCCGGAGACGAGATTGCCGTTCACGAGAAACGCCAGGCCGCCGAACATCGGCTTTTCGGAGAGCCCCGGCCGCTCGCCGAGTTCCTGCCTGATCAATTCTTCAAGCCCCAGATCGCGCATTGGATTTTTTCCTCGTTCTCTTCCGGCCAAGGCGGCGCGTGCATGATTCACTTCCCGACAAACCGGCAATAAATCTCTGATTCAATTCACGGAAACGGCCTCCGCTGAATCACTCTCTGAAGTCGTTGAATCAGCTCTTGAGCTTCAGTCTCCGCCGCGTCTCGCTCGGGCTCTCGCGATAGTGGGCGCGGTAGCTGCGCGAAAACGACGACGACGAGTTGAAGCCGCAAATCGCCGCGATGTCGGCAAACTCTATTCGCGTCTCGATCACCTTGCGGCGCGCCGCATTGAGGCGTAGCGCCAGGTAGTGCTCGTGCGGGGCCACCCCCATGGTGTCCTTGAAGAGGTCTTGCAGGTGCCGGGCGCTGACGCCGATCCGGCGTGCCAGCTTGGCGAGTGTCAGCGGCGCCTCGACGGTATCCTCCATCAGCTTGACCGCCGCGCCGACCCGACTGTCGAGAATGCGCATGTTGCCGATCGCCGGCACCTGCAGCAGGTCGCCGCGCGTGCGCTCCTGCTCGTAGATGAAGAGGCGCGAGACCTCGAGCGCCAGCGAATAGCCGTGCGCACGACGGATCAGTTCCAGCATCAGGTCGAGCGTCGGCAGCGAGCCGCCGGTGGTGATGCGCTTGCCATCGATGACGAAACGGTCGCGAACCATGCTCACCTGCGGATAGGCGGTGGCGAAATCCTCGAAGTCTTCCCAATGGGTCGTGGCGAAAAAATTGTCGAGGAGGCTCGTCTCGGCCAAAAGCCAGGAACCGGATTCGATCCCCGCCATCGCATCGCGGTGCCGCGCCGTCTGCGACAGCAGCATCTTCAGCTGCGAGGTGGCGCTGCGCCGCCAATTGTAACTCGACAGTACGAAGAGCGGCGCCGTCTCGCGCAGCGGCCGAAAGGGGCCGGACACCGGGATCGGGATGCCGCTTTTGGTCTCGATCGCTTCGCCGTCCGGGCTGAACATCGTCCAGCTATAGAGCGCCCGCCCAGCGATCCGGTTGGCGGCGCGCAGCGGCTCGACGACGGAGGCGACAAGAATGAGATTGGTCTCCGGCAGGATCAATAAATCAATATGCTGCACGTGCGAAATCCGAGCGTCCATGGCGAAACTTCGTCCCATTTGTGCCGATAATGTATAGGATCGCTCCACTTATGGAAAGCAGCGTCGCCTTTTCTGGCTCGTAATGGGTGCAACGAAAAGGGAGACAGCTATGCCGCTCAGCATGAACCGCGAGGTCTTCATCACTTGCGCCGTCACCGGTTCGGGGGACACCGTTTCGAAATCGGGCCACGTTCCGATCACGCCGAAACAGATCGCCGAAGCGGCGATCGAAGCGGCCAAGGCGGGTGCCGCCATCGTCCATTGCCATGTCCGCGATCCCGAAACCGGGACGCCGGCTCGCCGCCTCGACCTCTACAGGGAGGTGACGGACCGCATCCGCTCCGCCGATGTCGACATGGTCCTCAACCTGACCGCCGGCATGGGCGGCGACCTCGTCTTCGGCAATGTCGAAAACCCCCTCCCGCTCAACGAGAAAGGCACCGACATGGCCGGCGCCACCGAGCGCGTCGCCCATGTCGCCGAATGCCGGCCGGAGATCTGCACGCTCGACTGCGGGACGATGAACTTCTCGCTCGGCGATTATGTGATGACCAACACGCCGTCGATGCTGCGCGAGATGGCGCGTCAGATGACCGCCCTCGGCGTCCGCCCCGAGATCGAGGCCTTCGACACCGGCCATCTCTGGTTCGCCAAGCAGCTCGTCGAGGAAGGCCTGATCGAGGATCCGGTGCTGATCCAGCTCTGCATGGGCATTCCGTGGGGCGCGCCGGACGATCTCAACACCTTCATGGCGATGGTCAACAACGTGCCGTCGAACTGGACCTTCTCGGCCTTCTCGATCGGCCGCAATGCGCTCGCATATCCGGCAGCGGCGATCCTCGCCGGCGGCAATGTCCGCGTCGGCCTGGAGGACAATCTCTATGTCGGCAAGGGGCAGCTCGCGACGAACGGTCAGCTCGTCGAAAAGGCCGCGTCGGTAATCGAGGGCATGGGTGCAAAGATCATCGGACCGGCAGAGGTCCGCGAGAAGCTGAAGCTGACGAAGCGGTGACAAGACCCCTCCCTTCCCCAAAAGGGGGGGCTTAGTCTGCCGCGCCGGCAAACCCGAAGTCATCGTCGGCATGCTTGGCCAAGTCTTGCGAAAGACCGAGCGGCAGGGCGAAGGAGCGAAGAGGGACGTAGAGGATCCGGAGCCACCCATCCCTCCCCCTTGTGGGGAGGGTGGCCCGAAGGGCCGGGAGGGGCTCCCCACGGAACAAACGGGGTGGAGAGGGAATGAGCATCATCACCAGGGCCGCCTGTGTCGGCGGCGGCGTCATCGGCGGGGCCTGGGCGGCGCGGTTCGCGCTCGCCGGCATCGACGTCAACATCTTCGACCCGCACCCGGAAGCCGAGCGCATCATCGGCGAGGTCATGGCCAATGCCGAGCGGGCCTATTGCATGCTGACCATGGCCCCGCTGCCGCCGCGCGGCAAACTCGTCTTCTGCAAAAGTATCCAGGAAGCCGTCCACGACGTTGACTGGATTCAGGAAAGCGTTCCCGAACGGCTGGAACTGAAGCGCGGGGTGGTAACCGAGATCGATGCCTTCGCCCGCCCCGACGCGCTGATCGGTTCCTCCACCTCCGGCCTGCTTCCATCGGACCTGCAGGCCGAGATGAAGCATCCCGACCGTATGTTCGTGGCCCACCCCTACAACCCCGTCTACCTGTTGCCGCTGGTGGAGCTGGTCGGCGGCAAGCAGACTTCGCCGGAAACGATCAAGCGCGCCGAAGCAGCCGTCGCCGAGATCGGCATGAAAGGCGTCGTCATCGCCAAGGAGATCGAGGCCTTTGTCGGCGACCGGCTGCTCGAAGCGCTCTGGCGCGAGGCGCTCTGGCTGATCCAGGACGATATCTGCGATACCGAGACGCTCGACGATGTCATGCGCTACTCCTTCGGGATGCGCTGGGCGCAGATGGGTCTGTTCGAGACCTATCGTATCGCCGGCGGCGAATCGGGCATGCGTCACTTCCTCGCCCAGTTCGGTCCCTGCCTCAAATGGCCCTGGACCAAGTTCACCGACGTCGTCGATCTCGACGACGCACTCGTCGAGAAGATCGGCGCGCAATCCGACGCCCAGGCCGCCGGCCGCTCGATCCGCGAGCTCGAACGCATCCGTGACGAAAACCTCGTCGGCATCATGCAGGCGCTGAAAGCCGGCAATGACGGCGAAGGCTGGGGCGCCGGCAAGCTGCTCGCCGATTTCGAGAAGCGCCTCTGGGCGAAGGGCGGCAATCAGTCGAAGACGTACGACGCTTCCGGCCCCCTGCGCCTGGTCGAAATCAAGGTCAACGCCGCCTGGGTCGACTACAACGGTCACATGACCGAGCACCGCTATCTGCAGCTCTTCGGCGACACGTCGGATGCGCTGCTCAGGCTGATCGGCGTCGACTTCGCCTATGTGGAGGCGGGCCACAGCTACTACACCGTCGAGACGCATATCCGCCATCTCGGCGAGGCCAAGCTCGGCCAGGCACTCCATACGACGCTGCAAATTCTTTCGTCGGACGAAAAGCGCATCCACTTCTTCACGAGGATTCATGACGCCGCCTCTGGTGAGGTGATCGCCACCGCCGAGCAGATGATGCTGCATGTCGATGCCAAGGCCGGCAAGTCTGTCGCTGCGCCGGCCGCGGTGTTGGAGAAGCTGAAGCCGATCGCGGAAGGCCACGCGAAGCTCGCCGCGCCGGAAGGTGCAGGGCGGTACGTGGGGCAGAAACGCTAGCGCCTGAGGCGGCTGCCCCTCATCCGGCTGCCGCCACCTTCTCCCCGCAAGCGGGGAGAAGGGAGACGCCGAGTCGTCCAAGTCCCCTCTCTCCGGGGAGAGGGCTAGGGTGAGGGGAAAAGCACCAGCGGATCGTTGAGGAGCGATCTGCGGGCGAACGCAGGCGGACAAGAACGACGAGGGAGAACCATGAATTTCGCACTGACCGAAGAACAGCAGATGATTGTCGATACGGTCCGCAGTTTCGTCGAGACCGAGATCTATCCGCACGAGGACGAGGTCGAGCGCACCGGCATCGTGCCGCGGGAGCTTGGCCAGGACATCGCCCGCAAGTGCAAGGAGCTCGGCTTCTTCGCCTGCAACTTTCCGGAAGAGGTCGGCGGCGCCGGCCTCGATCACCTGACCTTCACGCTCGTCGAGCGCGAACTCGGCCGCGGCTCGATGGGCCTGACCGTCTTCTTCGGCCGCCCCTCCGGCATCCTGATGGCCTGCAATGAAGAGCAGCGCGAGCGTTACCTGCTGCCGGCGATCCGGGGTGACAAGTTCGACGCGCTTGCCATGACCGAGCCGGACGCTGGTTCCGATGTGCGCGGGATGAAATGCTTCGCCAGACAGGACGGCGACGACTGGATCGTCAACGGCACCAAGCACTTCATCAGCCACGCCGATATCGCCGATTTCGTCATCGTCTTCATCGCCACCGGCGAGGAGCAGACACCGCGCGGGCCGAAGAAGAAGATCACCTGTTTCCTCGTCGATCGCGGCACGCCCGGCTTCGAAATCCGCGACGGCTACAACTCCGTTTCGCATCGCGGCTATAAGAACTGCATCCTGACCTTCGACGATTGTCGGCTGCCCTCCTCGCAGATCCTCGGCGAAGTTCACAGAGGCTTCGATCTTGCCAATGACTGGCTCTACGCAACACGGCTGACGGTCGCCGCCACCTCCGTCGGCCGCGCCCGCCGCGCCTTCGATTATGCCCTCTCCTATGCGGCCGAGCGCAAGCAGTTCGGCAAGCCGATCGGCGCCAACCAGGGCGTCTCCTTCAAGCTCGCCGACATGATCACCGAAATCGATGCCGCCGACCTCTTGACGCTGTCGGCCGCCTGGCGGCTCGACCAGGGCCTGCCGGCGAACCGCGAGATCGCCTCTGCCAAGGTCTACGCCACCGAAATGCTCGCCCGCGTCACCGACGAAGCCATCCAGATCTACGGCGGCATGGGGCTGATGGACGACCTGCCGCTCGCCCGTTTCTGGCGCGACGCCCGCGTCGAGCGCATCTGGGACGGTACCTCGGAAATCCAGCGGCACATCATCAGCCGCGATCTGCTCAGGCCGTTGGGGGCATGAGGGATGGTGGTCTTGATCGATATGCGTTTTCAAAAAGCCCCTCCCCCCAGCAAAAAAGATCGAGGCGTCTTTATTCGCGAGGGAGGCAATCGATGACCGCCCCTCCCCGCTCCCTCGACCGCCTCATCCGCCCCCGCTCCATCGCGGTCTTCGGCGGCAAGGAGGCGCGCCGCGTCATCGAACAATGCGACAGGATGGGTTTTGCCGGCAAAATCTGGCCGGTCCATCCGCGCGAGGATGAAATCCTCGGTCGCCGCTGCCATCGCTCGGTCGCCGACCTGCCGGAGGCGCCGGATGCTTCCTTTGTTGGCGTCAACCGCGCATTGACCATCGAGATCATCCGCGATCTGGCGGCGCGCGGCGCCGGCGGTGCGGTCTGCTACGCTTCAGGCTTCCGCGAGGCGGCGAGCGAGCTTGCCGACGGCAACGACCTGCAGGAGGCGCTGGTCGCCGCCGCAGGTGACATGCCGATCGTCGGGCCCAACTGCTACGGCTTCATCAACATGCTGGACGGGGCGCTTCTCTGGCCGGACCAGCACGGCATGCTGCGCGTCGAGCGCGGCGTGGCGATCCTCACCCAGTCCTCCAACATCGCCTGTAACATCTCGATGCAGAAACGCGGGCTGCCGCTCGCCTATGTGATGACCGCTGGCAACCAGGCGCAGACCGGCCTCTCCGACATCGCCTGCGCCGTGCTCGAGGATCCGCGCGTCACCGCGGTCGGGCTCCATATCGAAGGTTTCGACGGTATCGAGGCGCTGGAGCGGCTCGCTACCCGCGCCCGCGAATTGCGTAAGCCGGTGGTGACGCTGAAGATCGGCAAGTCGGAGGCCGCGCAACTCGCGACGATTTCCCACACCGCTTCGCTCGCCGGCAATGACCGCGTCTCTTCGGCCGTGCTCGCCCGGCTCGGCATCGGCCGCGTCGACACGCTGCCGGAGCTTTTGGAAACGCTGAAGCTTCTGCATCTTCATGGCCCCCTCCCCAGCGCCGACATCTCCTCGATGAGCTGTTCGGGCGGCGAAGCCTCGCTGATGGCGGATGCCGGCGTCCGGCGCAAGGTCGCCTTCCGAGCGCTCAAGGACGAGCAGCGCCAGCCGCTGCGGGAAAGTCTCGGCGACATGGTGACGATCGCCAATCCGCTCGACTACCACACCTTCGTCTGGGGCAATCGCGAGAAGCAGACCGCCGCCTTCACCGCCATGATGCGGGGCGGCTACGCGCTGAACCTGATCGTGCTCGATTTCCCTCGCCTCGACCGCTGCAACGCCGAAGACTGGGCGATGACCTGTGATGCGGTGATCGACGCGGCGAACGCGACAGGCGCCGTCGCCGGCATCGTCGCTAGCCTCGGCGAGAACATGCCGGAAGAAACCGCGCTCTCCTTGATCGCAGCAGGCGTCGTGCCTTTCTTCGGCGTCGACGAGGCCCTCGCGGCGGCCGAGACAGCGGCCGCAATCGGCGCCGCTTGGGAAAGGCCGGCCCCGCCGCCTCTCGTCAAGGCCGCAGCAGCCGGCGGCGATGCCACCTCATTGACGGAGGCTGAAGCCAAGGCGGAGCTCGCCCAAGCGGGTGTGGCTGTACCGCAAGGCAAAACCGCTGTAACGCCGAAGGAAGCTGCAGAGGTCGCCGAAACCATCGGCTTCCCGGTCGCACTCAAGGGTCTCGGCGTTGCCCACAAGACCGAAGCCGGTGCCGTCAGGCTCAATCTGACAACCCGGGAAGAAGTGCTCGCCGCCGCGGAAGCGATGGCATCGGTCGCCTCCGGCTATCTGGTGGAGAGAATGATCGCCAGGCCGGTCGCCGAGCTGATCATCGGGGCGATGCGCGATCCGGTGGCGGGTCCGGTGCTGACCATCGGGGCTGGCGGAATCCTGGTGGAATTGATCGACGATTCCGCAATCCTGACGCTACCTGCCACCGAAGCGATGATCAAGGCGGCAATTGACGGCCTGAAAATCAGGAAACTGCTCGACGGCTATCGCGGCGGTCCGAAGGGCGATGTCGCGGCGTTGACAGACACTGTCGCAGCCGCGGCATCCTATGTCGTTGCAAACGCTTCCAAACTCGAAGAACTCGATATCAATCCTATTATGGTATTGCCGGATGGCCATGGAGCCGTCGCCGCCGATGCCTTGATCCGCCGGAGGAAATGACGCCTATGACCGGACCGATCCTCACCCGCCGCGAAGGCGGCATTCTCGAAGTCACGATCGACCGGCCGAAGGCGAACGCCATCGACCTGAAGACAAGTCGGGTCCTGGGCGAGATCTTCCGCGATTTCCGTGACGACCCGGCGCTGCGGGTGGCGATCATCACCGCGGCCGGCGAGAAATTCTTCTGTCCCGGTTGGGACCTGAAGGCGGCGGCGGAGGGCGATCCCGTCGATGGCGACTATGGTGTCGGCGGTTTCGGCGGCATGCAGGAGCTCCGCGACCTTAACAAGCCGATCATCGCCGCCGTCAACGGCATCTGCTGCGGCGGGGGGCTGGAGATCGCCCTTTCGACAGATCTCATTCTCGCGGCCGAACACGCGACCTTCGCGCTACCGGAAATCCGCTCCGGCACGGTCGCCGACGCTGCCTCGATCAAGCTGCCGAAGCGCATCCCCTATCACATCGCCATGGACATGCTTCTGACCGGGCGCTGGCTCGAAGCTGCGGAGGCGCATCGCTGGGGTTTCGTCAACGAGATCCTGCCCCCAGGTCGACTGATGGAGCGCGCCTGGGAACTCGCGCGCCTCCTCGAAAGCGGCCCGCCGCTCGTCTATGCGGCAATCAAGGAGGTGGTGCGCGAAGCCGAGGGCCGCGACTTCCAGACGACAATGAACAAGATCACCCGTCGCCAGTTCAAGACGGTCGACGTGCTTTATTCGAGCGAAGACCAACTGGAGGGAGCCCGAGCCTTCTCCGAGAAGCGCGATCCGGTCTGGAAGGGGAGATGAGACCGGTGGCCCGGAATGGCGGCGTGGTGCCGTAGACTGGAGTCCACAAGGCCAACTTATGGAAAGAAATGATCATTTAGGACGTTACAAGCTTCCATCGAGCGGATAGCCTTTGGTTGAAGCCTATAGCGCCCCCGAGACAGGAGGGAGGATAAAAGGAAAGGACATCCAAGCGGTACAGTGCCTTGGGCCATCGAAAAAGGATGGCAATACGCAGTCTCTACCAATCACAATGAACGGCGAATGCCGGCTAACGAAAGGGAACAGGGGAATGAGCGATTACAAGGATTATCTGACACGACAGGTCATGCTGGGCAAAATGAACCGCCGCGAGTTTCTCGGGCGCGCTGCCGCGTTAGGCATTGCCGCATCGACCGCGAACACGCTGTTTGCGACCAGTGCCGCAGCGCAGGAGCCGAAGCGCGGAGGGCACCTGAAACTCGGCCTCGAGGGTGCGGCCGCAACCGATTCAAAAGACCCGGCAAAGGCGCTTTCACAATTCCTGTTCGTCGTCGTTCGGACCTGGGGCGACCTGCTCGTCGAAAGCCACCCCACGACCGGCGCGCCCGTGCCGGCGCTTGCCGAGTCTTGGGAGCCTTCCGCCGACGCGGCGACCTGGACCTTCACGATCCGCAAGGGCGTCAAATTCCATGATGGCAAGGAACTGGCGGTAGAGGACGTCGTCAAGACGCTGCAGCGTCACACGGACGACAAGTCGGAGTCGGGCGCCCTTGGCGTCATGAAATCCATCAAGGAAATCAAGGCCGATGGCGGCAAGCTCGTGCTGACGCTGACCGAAGGCAATGCCGACCTGCCGCTGCTGCTTTCCGATTATCACCTCGTCATCCAACCGAACGGCGGCATGGACAACCCCGACGCCATGGTCGGCACCGGGCCCTACAAGGTCGCGAGCTTCGAACCGGGCGTGCGTGCCACTTTCGAAAGAAACCAGGACGACTGGCGTACGGATCGAGGTTACGTGGATTCGGTCGAACTGATCGCCATGAACGACGCGACGGCACGCATCGCCGCTCTTTCATCCGGTCAGGTGCACTTTATCAACCGCATCGACCCGAAGACGGTCAGTCTCCTGAAGCGCGCGCCGACGGTCGAGATCCTGAACACGTCCGGCCGCGGCCACTACGTTTTCATCATGCATTGCAACACCGCGCCGTTCGACAACAACGACCTTCGCATGGCGCTGAAGCTGGCGATGGACCGCGAGACCATGGTCCAGCGAATCCTCGGCGGTTACGGCAAGATCGGCAACGACTTCCCGATCAACGACACCTATGCCCTCTTCCCGGAAGGCATCGAGCAGCGCGTCTATGATCCGGACAAGGCCGCCTTCCATTACAAGAAGTCGGGCCACAGCGGGCCGGTGCTGCTGCGCACCTCCGACGTCGCCTTCCCGGGCGCGGTGGATGCCGCCGTTCTCTACCAGGAGAGCGCCAAGAAGGCCGGCATCGAAATCGAGGTCAAGCGCGAGCCGGGCGACGGCTACTGGACCAATGTCTGGAACGCCCAGCCGTTCTGCACCTCCTATTGGGGCGGCCGTCCGACCCAGGACCAGATGTACTCGACGGCTTACCTGTCCAACGCCGACTGGAACGACACCCGCTTCCAGCGTGAGGACTTCGACAAGCTCCTGCTCCAAGCGCGTTCCGAGCTGGATGAGGCCAAGCGCAAGGACATGTACCGCACCTTGGCGATGATGGTCCGCGACGAAGGTGGCGTGATCCTGCCGATGTTCAACGACTTCGTGAACGCGTCCACCAAGCAGGTGAAGGGCTACGTCCACGATATCGGCAACGACATGTCGAACGGCTATGTCGCAACCCGGGTGTGGCTGGACGCGTGACGATGGAGAGCGGACCGATCACTGGTCCGGTTCTGACCGATGGGGCCGCGGGTGACACACACCCGCGCTCCGCCGAGCTTTCCGGAGTACCAGCAAAGCCCAACCCTGCCACCGGCGAGCTCGGCGGCACGTTCTGGCGGCGTTTCGTCTTTCGCCGCCCTCTCGTGGCGCTGATCCTTCAGCGCCTCGGCCTCAGCGTCGGCCTGCTCTTCGCCGTGTCGCTGATGATCTTCGGCGGCATCGAGGCGCTCCCCGGCGATTTCGCCACCACCTATCTCGGCCAGTCGGCGACGCCGCAAGCAGTCGAGAACATCCGCAAGGATCTCGGCCTCGACCGGCCCTGGAGCGAGCGCTATCTCAGCTGGCTCGGCGGTGCCGTTCAGGGCGACTTCGGCACCTCCTGGGCAAGCAAGAACTCGGTCAGCGAACAGATCGGCAAGAGACTCGGCAATTCCCTCTTTCTCGCCTTTTTCGCGGCTCTCATTTCCGTGCCGCTTGCCGTCGGCCTCGGCATGCTCGCGGTGCAGTTCCGCAATCGACTACCGGACAAGATCATCAACGTGATTTCGCTGGCGGCGATCTCTCTGCCGGAATTTTTCATCGGCTATCTGCTGATCATGTTCTTCGCCGTCCAATTGGGCGTCGCCACATTCCCGGCGACCGTCTACGACAGCATGACCTTCACCGAGCGGCTCTCGGCGATTGCACTCCCGGTCGCAACCCTCGTGCTCGTCGTCCTAGCGCACATGATGCGCATGACGCGGGCGGCGATCCTCAACGTCATGTCATCGGCCTATGTCGAGACCGCTGAACTCAAGGGTCTCGGCACCTTCCGCATCATCGCGCGGCATGCCGCGCCCAACGCCGTGGCGCCGGTCATCAACGTCATCGCGCTGAATCTCGCCTATCTTGTCGTCGGCGTCGTCGTCGTCGAGGTGGTGTTCGTCTATCCCGGCATGGGGCAGTACATGGTGGACGCGGTGACGGTGCGCGACATGCCGGTCGTGCAGGCCTGCGGGCTGATCTTCGCGGCCTTCTACATTTTCCTCAACATGGCGGCCGATATTCTCGCCATTCTCGCCAATCCGAGACTGAGGCACCCGCGATGAACCTGCGATCTATCCCCATCAGCGCCTGGGTCGGCATCATCGGCATTGCTGTCGCCCTTCTTTGCGCCCTCTTCGCTCCCTTCATTGCCCCCTTCGGCGAGCGGGACGTCGTCGGCGAGATCTGGATGCCAGCCGGTGGCGATTTCCTGCTCGGCACTGACAATCTCGGGCGCGACCTGCTCTCGCGCCTGATCTACGGCGCCCGCACAACAATCTTCGTGGCGCTGGCGGCGACCCTGATCTCCTTCGCGCTCGGCATGATCCTGAGCTTCGCGGCGGCCGTCACCGGCGGCTTCGTAGACCAGCTCTTCTCGCGCTTCAACGATCTGATGATGGCAGTCCCGACGCTGATCTTCGCGCTCGTCGTGCTTGCCGTCCTGCCGCAGCATCTCTGGATCCTCATTCTGGTGATGGCGGTGCTCGACTCCACCCGCGTCTTCCGCATCGGCCGCGCCGTCGCCCTCGATGTCGCGGTGATGGAATTCGTGGAGGCCGCACGGCTTCGCGGCGAAGGCAGCCTGTGGATCATCTTCCGGGAGATCCTGCCGAACACGCTGTCGCCGCTGCTTGCCGAATTCGGCCTGCGTTTCGCCTTCTCGATCCTATTCCTCTCCACCCTCTCCTTCCTCGGCCTCGGCATCCAGCCACCGGCCGCCGACTGGGGCGGCATGGTCAAGGACAACAAGGACGGCATCATCTTCGGCATCTCCGCGGCACTGGTTCCCGGCGCGGCGATCGCAACCCTCGCCATCAGCGTCAACCTCGTCGTCGACTGGCTGATGAAGCGCACCTCGAGCCTGAAAGGAGGGCGCGGCGATGCCTGATCTGCTTTCCGTCAAGAACCTGAAGATCGAGGCGACGAGCTATCCGCCCGGCGAACCGCCGAAAGTGGTGACGCTCGTCGAAGGCGTCTCCTTCAATCTCGAAAAAGGCAAGGTGTTGGGTCTCATCGGCGAATCCGGCGCCGGCAAGTCGACGATCGGCCTCTCCGCACTCGCCTATGGCCGCGGGGGCGTTCGCATCACCGGCGGCGAGGTGCTGCTCAATGGCCGGGACATCCTGAAGCTCGACCGCAGCGGCATCAATTCTGTCCGCGGATGCCACGTCTGCTATGTCGCCCAGTCCGCGGCGGCGGCCTTCAACCCGGCCCACAAGCTCGGCGACCAGGTGATCGAAGCCTCGCTCCGCCACGGCATCATGTCGAGAGAGGAAGCGAAGAAACGCGCCCTCTATCTCTTCCGTGTGCTCGGCCTTCCCAGCCCTGAAACCTTCGGTGAGCGCTATCCGCATCAGGTTTCCGGCGGTCAACTGCAGCGCGCCATGACCGCCATGGCGCTCTGCCCGAACCCGGAGCTGATCGTCTTCGACGAGCCGACGACGGCGCTCGACGTGACGACGCAGATCGACGTGCTGGCGGCGATCAAGCACGCCATCGAGGAGACGCACACGGCGGCGCTCTATATCACCCACGATCTCGCGGTGGTCGCCCAGATCTCCGACAACATCATGGTGCTCCGTCACGGCAAGACCGTCGAATACGGTACCACCAAGCAGGTGATCGAAGCGCCGCGGGAAGACTATACCCGGGCGCTTGTCAGCGTTCGGCAGGCGAAGCGCGACGAAGCCCCGGACCAGTCCGGCACGCTCCTCAAGATCGAGGGCGTCCATGCCGGCTATTCGAACGGTTTCAAGGTGCTGCACGAAGTCTCGATGCATCTGCCGAAGGGGCAGACGCTGGCGATCGTTGGCGAATCCGGCTCCGGCAAGTCCACCCTCGCCCGCGTCATCACCGGCCTTCTGCCGCCAAGCCAAGGCCGGATCGTCTTCGACGGCAAGGAACTGCCGAAGGCGCTAAAAGGCCGGACGAACGAGCAGTTGCGCCGCATCCAGATGATCTACCAGATGGCGGACACGGCCATGAACCCGCGCCAGACGGTGCGCGACATCGTCGGCCGGCCGCTCTCCTTCTATTTCGGCATGCGCGGCGCCAGGAAAACCGAACGCGTCAAGGAACTACTCGACCAGATCGAGATGGGGTCGCGCTTTCTCGATCGCTATCCGGCCGAACTCTCCGGCGGTCAAAAACAGCGCGTCGCGATCGCCCGGGCGCTCGCCGCCAAGCCGGAACTCATCCTCTGCGACGAGCCGACATCGGCGCTCGACCCGCTGGTGGCCGAAGGCATCCTCAACCTGCTTACGAAGCTTCAGGAGGAAACCGCTGTTTCCTTTGTCTTTATCACCCACGATATCGCAATCGTCCGGGCCATCGCCGACTCGGTCGCCGTGATGCATCGCGGTCGACTGGTGCGGTTCGGTCCGAAGTCGAAGGTGCTCTCGCCGCCTTTCGACGACTACACCGACCTGCTCTTGAAGTCGGTGCCGGAGATGGAAATCGGGTGGTTGGAGCGGGTGCTGAAGACGCGGCGGATGGAGAGTGCCGGGAATTGATCGAGAGCGGAGCGCCCCGCCCTGCATTCACAATCCGCGGCAGATCGCTCACGTGCAGAAAATCGGGAGAAAATAACCGTGTCCGATCGCAACTTCACCGTAATGGAAAACGAGTGGATCACGCTCCGGGACGGAACGCGGCTGGCGGCGCGCATCTGGATGCCGGAGGGCACCGAGCAGAACCCCGTGCCAGCAGTGCTCGAATATCTGCCCTATCGCAAGCGCGACGGAACCTGCGCCCGCGACGAATCCACCTATCCGGTCTTCGCAGCGGCCGGCATTGCCGGCGTCCGCGTTGATATCCGCGGCTCCGGCGAATCCGAAGGCGTGATCGACGGCGAGTATACGCCGCGCGAACTCTCCGACGGCTGCGAGATCATCGAATGGATCGCCGCTCAGCCCTGGTCGAACGGCAAGGTTGGGATGATGGGCATTTCCTGGGGCGGCTTCAACTGCCTGCAGGTGGCCGCTCTGAAGCCGACGGCTCTCAAAGCCGTTATCTCCATCGCCTCGACCGTCGACCGCTATAATGACGACATCCACTACAAGAACGGCTGCCATCTCTCGGCCCAGCTTTCCTGGGCGGCGACCATGCTTGCCTATCAGTCGCGTTCGCCCGACCCGGAACTCGTCGGCGAACGCTGGAAAGAAATGTGGCTGGAGCGGCTGGAGAATGAACCATTCTTCCTGGAGGAATGGCTCGCGCATCAGCGTCGCGACGATTTCTGGCGCCACGGCTCGATCTCGGAGGATTTCGAGGGCTTCCCGATTCCCGCGCTCGTCATCGCCGGCTGGGCCGACGGCTACCGCAACACGCCGATCAAGGCGATCGAAGGACTCGGCGGCAAGGCCAAGGCACTGATCGGCCCCTGGGTTCACAAATATCCGCATTTCGCCTGGCCGAAGCCGCGGGCGGATTTCCACAACGAGGCGATCCGCTGGTGGAACCGGTGGCTGCGCGACGAGAGGAACGATGCCGAAAAGCTGCCGCAGATGCGCGCCTATATCCTCGACGGCCCGAAGCCGACGCTGAGGCGCAACGAAGATCCCGGCCGCTGGATCGCCAAGGACGTCTGGAGCGCACCTGAAACGCGGACTTTCGCGGTTTCCAGCGACGGCAGTCTGGTGACCGGCGGCTCGGCCAAAAATGGGATCGGCGACATCTATGTCCGCTCACCGCTCGATACCGGCGCCGCCGCCGGCGAATATTTCACGCTCAAACCGGATGCCGAGATGGCCGGCGACCAGCGCATCGACGATGCGGGGTCCCTCACCTTCGACAGCCACCGCCTGCTCGAGGCGGAGGACTATCTCGGGCAGCCGGTCCTCACCGTGGATGTCTCCTGCGGCGCCGACACCGCCAATCTTGTCGCGCGTCTCGTCGATATCCATCCGGACGGCACGGCAACGCGCGTTGCCTTCGGCGTCCTCAACCTCGCCCACCGCAACGGCAATGCGAAGCCGCAGCCGATGCAGAAGAACCACAAGACGCGCATCACGCTGGTGTTCGACGCCTGCGGCTATCGCTTCCGCGCCGGTCATCGCATCCGCCTGTCGCTCTCGACGTCCTACTGGCCGATGATCCTGCCGCCGCCGACCGATCCCGGCCTGACGATCGATACCGGAAGCCTCTCGCTGTCGCTGCCGCTTCTCGGCGACCACCGCCAGATCGTCGTGCCGCAGCCGGCCAACCCCAATCCGCTGCCCACCTATATCGAGCACTCGCCGGCGCAAACGCGCCGCAGCGTCGAGCGGGACATGACCAAGGGTGTGACGCATTACCAGATCTACGAGGACACCGGGCTCGTCGAACATCCCGAAACGGGCAACGCTACGCAGGATATCCGTGACGAAACCTGGTCGATTGCACCGGGCGACCCGCATTCGATGATAGGCATCTCCAAATGGACCTGCATTGCCAAGCGCGGCGAACAGTTTCTCAAGACCGTTTCGACCTCGCGGCTTGGCTGCACGGAAACGGAATGGATCACCTCGGCCAAGGTCGAGGCTTTCGAAGGTGAGGAGAAGGTTTTCGAGAAGACCTTTGAGAAACAGATCATGCGGGATTTCATGTAAGTTGAGCGATCAGACGGATCGCCCCGCCATCTGATGCAAGCCTCCGGCTCAGCTATTGCCACGGCTCAGGGCATGCAACGCCGCGAGCGAGCGATCCGCATCCGCCGTCGGCACGAAGATGTGGTCGTGATAATATGCAGCCACGACATTGGCACTGACACCGGCCCGAGTGAGCGCGGCCGAAACAGCGGCCGTCAGCCCCACCGCCTCGAGGGCTGAATGAACGCTCAGCGTAATCAGCCGCAGGACCGGGCCATAGGAAAGCCCGGCCGCATCCGCCTTTGACCGTTCGAGGATCAGCGTCATCCCCTCTGCTTCGCGGAAAGTGCCGATCGGCTCAAGGGCAAGCCACAACGCGGCATCGCCCACGACGGTGCAGTAGACATATTCGCGTTCGGCCAGGATCGGGCTCATCTCATTGAGCAGGCGCTGAAGGTCGGTCTCCCCGCTCATGATCGCCTCACGCTGTTCCGACCAGCCGCGCCACGCCATGCACGAGATGGTCAAACCCTTCGCGCGCGCCCGGACTCATGTGCCGCGCCCGGAGCCAGGCATGGATCATCTGCGGCTCTTCGCGATAGGTGACGTCCACGCCTGCTTGGGCAAGGCGCGCCGCATAGCCCCGTGCGTCGTCCCGCAAGGGATCGAAATACGCCCCGGTAATGAATGCCGGCGGCAGCCCGGCCAGATCGTCCGCCTTCAGCGGATGGGCGAAAACGTTGTCGACCGGCGCCTTCCGCACCTCGCGATAATAGGCGACGTCTTTGGTCGAAAGCCCCGGCGCCTCAGCCATCTCGACATAGGAACTGCCGGCGAGATCACCGAGAAGACCGGGGTAGATCAGCACCTGGCCGACGATGCCCGGACGCCCGTCCACCGTCGCCCTGAGCGCGATCCCCGCAGCGAGATTGCCGCCGGCGCTGTCGCCGGCGACGACCACCGGGCGGCGATCGGCAAGCATGGTTTTCAGCACCTCGTGGCAATCTTCGAAAGCCGCCGGCCAGATATGTTCCGGCGCCAGCCGGTAGTCGACCGAGACCAGTTCCGCCCGCGCGCCATGGGCGAGTTCTGCGCAGATCGCGTCATGGCTTTCGAGCGAGCCGACGACGAAACCGCCGCCATGAATGTAGAGGATGCGGGTTTCTGTCGCGACGTCCGCCGGCCGATAGTGTCTGACCGGGATGCGTTCTCCGACGCGCTCGTCCCGCCGCGTCAGCCCGGCCGGAGACGGTGCGCCGAATTCGGCGCAAAGTGCATCGTACCATTTGCGCTGCTGCGCGATCGAGGCGTTGACGGCATCCGCCGGATAGAAAGCCTCGCAGCGTTCATGAAAGGCCAGAATTCCAGGCTCTGTCGGCGTTGGCCGCGCTGGTTTCGAATCCATCCTTTTCTCCCTCGAAGGCACCTTAACACCGGCGTCATTCTTCGGGCGACAAAATGCGGCAAGCCAAGGCGCAGCCGCGTCGCATCGCTTGCCATCGGGTCCCTACCCGGTGTTAATTCGCTCATGGCATTCACACTCCGGCAGCTGCAATATTTCGTCGCCGTCGCCGAGCAGGGCTCGGTCACCCGTGCGGCGCAGAACCTGTCGATCTCGCAGTCCTCGATCACCGAAGCGGTCAAGGAGTTGGAGACCGATCTTGGCGTCGAGCTTTTCGACCGCCACCCGCGCGGCCTTTCCATCACTCATAACGGTCACCAGTTCCTCAGGCATGCGACGAAGATCCTCGCCGATGTTTCGGATGCGCGGCGCAGTTTCTCCGACAGCCGCGAGGAACGCGGCGGCAAGCTCAATCTCGGCGTCACCTCGCTCGTTGCCGGCTACGTGCTCTCCGATCTGCTCGCCCGCTATCGACGCGCCTGCCCGGGTGTCGAGGTGAGCGCCCTCGAGGACAACGGCTCCTATCTCGAGCATCTGCTGATCGGCGGCGAGCTCGACGTCGCCGTCATGGTGATCTCCAACCTGCGCGACCGAATGGCGCTGCAGGCGGAAATCCTCGAGACCTCGCCCTACCGGCTCTGGCTGCCGATCGGCCACCCGCTCGTCAGCGCCGACATCATCTCGGTCGAAGATATCGCCAAGGAACCGCTGATCATGCTGACGGTCGATGAGATCGAGGAAAACACCGGCAAGCTGCTCTCGGCGCTCGGCGCCCGCCCCCATGTGGCCTTCCGCACCCGCTCGGTCGAGGCGGTCAGAAGCCTGGTCGCGACCGGCGCCGGCATCGCCCTCCTGCCCGACCTCATCTATCGGCCCTGGTCGCTCGAAGGCGACCGGATCGAGAGCCGCGATGTTTCCGGCGCTTTGCCGGTCGTTCAGGTGGGCATGGTGTGGCGCAAAGGCTCGAGCCTGCCGCAGTCGGCGCGCGATTTCGTCGGCATCGCCGAGGCTTTGCGCAGCGCCCGTCCCCGCTGAGTCCAACTCCTACTCCGCGTCCCGTATCGGAAAATCCGATATCGCCATTCTGATTAATGAATTTGCGAATGCGGAGAAATAGAGGCACGCTTCATCTCAGGGAACAAGCCCGCAAAGGCGGCACAAACTGGGGAGACTTCAATGAAGCAGATCCTGAATTCTTGTACGGCGCTTACCCTTTCGCTCAGCCTCGTCGCCCCCGCCCTTGCCCAGGAACCGCTGAAGGAGCTCGGCCAGGGTGAAGGCGAACTCTCGATCGTTGCCTGGCCCGGCTACATCGAGCGCGGCGAGACCGACAAGAACTACGACTGGGTCACCGAATTCGAGAAGAAGTCCGGCTGCAAGGTCAGCGTCAAGACAGCCGCCACCTCCGACGAAATGGTCGCACTGATGAACGAAGGCGGCTTCGACCTGGTCACCGCATCGGGCGACGCCTCGCTTCGTCTGGTTGCCGGCAAGCGCGTCCAGCCGATCAACACCGACCTCATCCCAAGCTGGAAGACGATCGACGAGCGCATGCAGAACGCGCCCTGGCACACGGCCAACGGCGTCCACTACGGCACGCCCTATGTCTGGGGGCCGAACGTGCTGATGTACAACACCGAGGCGTTTAAAGGACAACCGCCGAAGAGCTGGAACGTCGTTTTCGAGGAAATGACGCTGCCGGACGGCAAGTCCAACAAGGGCCGCATCCAGGCCTATGACGGTCCGATCCATGTCGCCGACGCGGCCAACTACCTGATGGCCCACAAGCCGGACCTCGGCATCAAGGATCCCTATGAGCTCAACGAGGATCAGTACAAGGCCGCCCTCGACCTGCTTCGCGTTCAGCGCACGCTGGTCGGCCGCTATTGGCATGACGCGATGATCCAGATCGACGACTTCAAGAACGAAGGCGTCGTCGCCTCCGGCTCCTGGCCCTTCCAGGTCAACCTGATGCAGGCCGAGAAACTGCCGATCTCGTCGATCATTCCGGAAGAAGGGGTGACGGGCTGGGCGGATACGACCATGCTGCATGCCGAGAGCGAGCATCCGAACTGCGCCTATATTTGGATGGAGCACACGCTCTCGCCGAAGGTGCAGGGCGACGTCTCCGCCTGGTTCGGCGCCAATCCTTCGGTGGGCGCCGCCTGCAAAGGCAACGAACTCCTGACAGACGAGGGCTGCGCGACCAACGGCTATAACGACTTCGACAAGGTCAAGTTTTGGAAGACGCCGGTGGCGAAATGCGCCAGCCAGGGCGAATGCGTGCCCTATCACCGCTGGGTCTCCGACTATATCGGCGTGATCGGCGGTCGGTAAGCCGCCCTTTCCCCCTCGTCGGGAAGGTTGCCCGCAGGGCCGGCAGGGGTTTTTCAAGGCCCCTCCCCAAACCTCCCCACTAGGGGAAGGAGTGGATCCCGTATGCCGCGCCAACCGCGGGTTCGCCTCCGCCAAAGCTCGGAACCCCGAGAGAAGCTTGACCGAGGCACCGGCCGCGAGTCCTCTTCTCCCCGCTTGCGGGGAGAAGGTCGCGGCAGCGGGATGAGGCGCAAAATTATCTGGAGTCCGTTATGAATACCGCCGTCCTCTTCGACAATGTCTCCCGCCATTTCGGTGCGGTGCGCGCCGTGGATCGCGTCACCCTGCAGGTCGCCGAGGGCGAGTTCTTCGCGATGCTCGGCCCCTCCGGCTCCGGTAAGACCACCTGTCTGAGGCTGATGGCCGGGTTCGAGCAGCCGACGACCGGGCACATCGAGATCTTCGGCGAGACGGCAGAGGGCGTGCCGCCCTATCGCCGCAGCGTCAACACCGTCTTCCAGGACTATGCGCTCTTCCCGCATCTCTCCATTCTCGACAACGTCGCCTACGGGCTGATGGTCAAGGGAGTTGGCCGCGAGGGAAGACGGAAGGCCGCGGAAGATGCGCTCGCCATGGTCAAGCTGCCTGGCTACGGCGCGCGCCGGCCCGGCCAGCTTTCCGGCGGCCAGCGCCAGCGGGTGGCACTCGCCCGCGCCCTCGTCAACAAGCCCAAGGTGCTGCTCCTCGACGAACCGCTCGGCGCGCTCGATCTGAAGCTGCGCGAGCAAATGCAGGAGGAGTTGAAGAGCCTGCAGAAATCGCTCGGCATCACCTTCATCTTCGTCACCCACGACCAGGGCGAGGCGCTGTCGATGGCCGACCGGATCGCCGTCTTCAACGAAGGGCGTATCCAGCAGCTCGGCAGGCCGGAAGACGTCTACAATCAGCCGAAGACCCGTTTCGTCGCCGATTTTGTCGGTTCGTCCAATGTACTCTCGGCCAAGCTCTGCCAGAGCCTCGGGCTGAATGCGTCCTTCGCGAGCCTCAGGCCAGAGGCGGTGGTGATCGCGCCGGCGGCGAACGGGGCGCTCAGCCTCTCCGGCACCGTCGCCGGCCGCAGCTTCCTCGGCGCGACCAACCGCATTGTCGTCGATGTCGACGGCAATCGCATTGCCGTTGCCAGCCCCGCCGCGCAAGCCGTGCCCGCAGTCGGCAGCCCGGTTACCTTGAGCTTCGCCGCCCGCGACCTTCACCCGATGGAGGACGCATGACCGTCGTTGTCGAAAGCCTTGTCCTCCCGGAGCGCCGCAGCACAGCCGGGCGTCTTTCGGATTTCTTCTGGCGGCATCCGCACGTGCTTCTGACAGTCCTGCTCGGACCGCCCTTGCTGTGGCTCGGCATCGTCTATCTCGGCTCGCTCTTTGCGCTGCTCCTCCAGAGCTTCTTCTCGATCGACGAGTTTTCCGGTCTCATCAATTACGAGTTCACGCTTGCGACCTACCGGCAGCTCCTGAGCGAAGCCAATCTCGATATCATCCTTCGCACCGTCTCGATGGCGGCGCTCGTGACGCTGATCTCGGCGTTCATCGCCTTCCCGATCGCCTATTACGCTGCCCGCTACGCGCGCGGGAAATGGAAGGCGCTCTTCTATCTCGCGGTCATGCTGCCGCTCTGGTCGAGCTATCTCGTCAAGGTCTATGCCTGGAAGCTGATCCTTGCCAAGGAAGGCATCCTCACCTGGTTCTTCGAGAAGCTGAACCTTCTCTGGCTGCTCGATGCCTGGCTGGCGCTTCCAATCGTCGGCGGCAATTCGCTGTCGGTCAGCTATACCGGCACCTTCATCGTCTTCGTGTATGTCTGGATGCCGTTCATGATCCTGCCGATCCAGGCGGCGCTGGAGCGCGTGCCGGCCAACCTCATCGAGGCCTCGTCCGACCTCGGCGGCACGCCGGCGCAGACCTTCCGCCACGTAGTCTTCCCGCTGGCGCTCCCCGGCATCGTCGCCGGCTCGATCTTCACCTTCTCGCTGACGCTCGGCGACTACATCATCCCACAGATCATCGGCTCCTCGCGGCTCTTCATCGGCCAGGCTGTCTACGCGCAGCAGGGCACCGCCGGCAACATTCCACTCGCCGCCGCCTTCACGGTCGTGCCGATCGTCATCATGGGAGCCTATCTCTGGATGGCCAGACGCATGGGGGCCTTCGATGCGCTCTGAGAAATCGAACCGCGCGCCCCTTGGCCTGAAAATCGCCGCGGCAGCCGGCCTCGCCTTCATGCACCTGCCGATCCTGCTGATCTTTCTCTATGCGTTCACGACAGAGGAAAAGACCTATCAATTCCCGCCGCCCGGACTGACGACGCAATGGTTCGCCGTCGCCTGGAGCCGACCGGATGTGTGGGCGGCACTGACCCTCTCGGTCAAAGTCGCCGCCATCGCTACCGCGGCCGCGCTCGTCCTCGGCACGCTCTGCGCCGCCGCCGTCAGCCAGACACGCTTCTTCGGACGTGAGACGGTGTCGCTGCTCGTCATCCTGCCGATCGCGCTACCCGGCATCATCACCGGCATCGCGCTGCGCTCGGCGTTCTCGATGGCCGATATCCCGTTTTCGTTCTGGACGATCGTGCTCGGCCACGCGACCTTCTGCATCGTCGTCGTCTACAACAATGCGGTTGCCCGCTTCCGGCGGATCTCCGGCTCGCTGATCGAGGCGTCGATGGATCTCGGCGCCGACGGCTTCCAGACCTTCCGTTACGTGATCCTGCCGAATATCGGCACGGCGCTGCTCGCCGGCGGCATGCTCGCCTTCGCGCTTTCCTTCGACGAGGTGATCGTCACGACCTTTACCGCCGGGCAGCAGTCGACCCTGCCGATATGGATGCTCGAGGAGCTGATCCGCCCGCGCCAACGGCCGGTCACCAACGTCGTCGCGATGATCGTGGTCATCGTCACCTTCCTGCCGATCCTCGGCGCCTACTACCTCACCCGCGACGGCGACCAGATCGCCGGCGCCGGCAAATGACATCGAACATGAAGGGAGAACAGACATGGACACCCAACTCCTGATCGGATCGCGCTTCGAGGCGGGAACCGAGGCCGAAGAGCACATCCTGAACCCGCGTACCGGCGCCAGGATCATCGATCTCGCCGAAGCCTCCCATGCACAGATCGACGCCGCCGTCGACGCGGCAGAGCGCGGTTTCGTCACCTGGTCTGAGACGACGCCCGCCGAACGCTCGAGCCATCTCCTGAAGATCGCCGATGCGATCGAGAAAAACGCCGACGACTTCGCCGCGCTGGAAGCCTTGAACTGCGGCAAGCCGATCAATGCGGTGAAGAACGACGAACTCCCGGCGATCATCGATTGCTGGCGTTTCTTCGCCGGGGCAGTCCGCAACCTGCATGGGCCGGCGGCGGGCGAGTATCTGCCGGGCCACACCTCGATGATCCGCCGCGACCCGATCGGCATCGTCGGCTCGATCGCGCCGTGGAACTATCCGTTGATGATGATGGCCTGGAAGCTGGCACCAGCGATCGCCGGCGGCAACACGGTGGTCTTCAAGCCATCGGAGCAGACGCCTCTCACGGCCCTGAAGCTCGCGCGGCTTTTGGCCGACATTCTCCCAGAAGGAGTCGTCAACGTCATCGCCGGCCGCGGCGAAACGGTCGGCAATGCGCTGATCAACCATCCCAAGGTCTCGATGGTGTCGATCACCGGCGATATCGCCACCGGCAAGAAGGTGCTTACCGCCGCCGCCAAGACGGTCAAGCGCACCCACCTCGAACTCGGCGGCAAGGCGCCGGTCATCGTCTATGACGACGCCGATCTGGAAGCGGTCGTCAACGGCATCCGCACGTTCGGCTATTACAATGCCGGCCAGGATTGCACCGCCGCCTGCCGCATCTATGCGGAGGCCGGTATCTACGACAAGCTCGTCGCCGAGCTGACATCTGCCGTTTCGACCATCCGCTACAACCTTGCCGACGATACCGAGAACGAGATCGGACCGCTGATCTCCAGGCGCCAGCGCGATCGCGTCGCGAGCTTCGTCGAACGCGCCGCAGACCAGAAGCATATCGAGATCACCACCGGCGGCCGCACGGGCAGCGCCGAGGGCTTCTTCTTCCAGCCGACGGTCGTTGCCGGGGCGACGCAGGAGGACGAGATCGTCCGCCGCGAGGTTTTTGGGCCGGTCGTTTCGATCACCCGCTTCACCGGCCAGGACGACGTGATCGGCTGGGCGAACGACAGCGACTACGGCCTGGCTTCCTCCGTCTGGACCAAGGACATCAGCAGGGCCATGAAGGCGGCCTCCCGCCTGCAATATGGCTGCACCTGGATCAACACCCATTTCATGCTGACCAACGAAATGCCGCACGGCGGGGTCAAACAATCCGGCTACGGCAAGGACATGTCGGTCTATGCGCTGGAGGATTACACCGCGGTCCGCCACATCATGATCAATCACGGCTGAGGCAGCGTTTTTGCTTGCCCCGTTTCCGGTGCCGGCAGCCTGGCAATCGATCGCCCGCCCGCCGGCCATTCCCCGGCGGCGGGCACTTTTCATTCACATGAGCCAATTGGAGATACCAGCAGTAGCGCTGTTGCCACGCGCGCAGCGTGTTGTTGCACATTTCCCACAAGCGCCTGAACATGAGCGCCATGATCATAAAATCTTGTTGCGCATGCAATAATCATGAGTGAACAGCTCATCTTAAGGCTCATCGTTCAGAAAGCTGCAATCGCAATGCCCAGCCAAACGTCCGCCCCTGCTTCGACCGGCGCGACGCTATTCGCCGCAGGATCATCGGCTCACAGCGCTTCAACGGGTGACGCGTGGCGACCGGAAGCCCCATCGGCGTGACGGACGCCGCAGGACTGAGAGGCTTGTCGGCGGCGTTTGCCGGTCCGCATGCCTGGTGCAACGAAAAGATGCTGTTGTCGTCCGACCTTGTCGACGGCATGCCGCTGGCCGAGTTCTTCGCCTCCGGCGCCTTCGACCGGGCGCTTTCGACCTATGCGGCAACATTCGGCGATAGCGATCGCCGGGCGGTCGCCTCCATGTGGTCGCTCTTCTATTTGTCGAGCCTTACCATTCCCTATGTCGTCGCCTGGGCGCTGGAACGCCAGGTATTGCCCGTTGCTTTCGACGAGATGACGGTGGCGCTTTCGGCCGACGGCTTGCCTCGTGCCCTCGGAGTCCCGGCGCCCGGCGAATGGAGCGACGGGGATGGGCAGGAGATTTTCTCCGCACTTCGCCCCCTGATGGACGAACACCTCGCCAAGGTCATTGGCCATCTCAAGGCGGTAGGCGGCATTGCGCCGAAACTCGCCTGGAACAACGCCGCCGTCTATATCGACTACGCGCTCAGGACAGCCGGAACGGAGCCCCTGAACGATGAGGCCGATGCAATGACCAGTTTGCGTCTGATGCCGAACGGGACGCCCAACCCCTTCTTCGACTGCCTGCGCCACGAGGAAGAGGACGGCGCGCGCGTCTGCCGGCGCAAGATCTGCTGCCTGCGATACCTCCTTCCCGGCATCCCGAGCTGCGGCAGCCTCTGCGCACTTCCGAGCCAAAGGAACCAATAGCGTGTCCCTCGTTCGTCAGACCTCCTCGGCCGTCGTTGGAGCCGCCGTATTGCTGTCGATCACTCTGTTGGCGTTTGCAGCCCGGGCGGAAACGCAGTGGCCGATGACGATCACCGACTCGGCAGGACGCCAGGTCACGATCGCGTCGCGTCCCCAGGCGGTTCTGCTTGGCACCGGTTTCAATCTCGTCGCGCTGTCGCTCGTCCTTCCGGATCCGGTGAGCGTGCTTGCCGGCTGGTCCGGCGACATGAAGGGCGACAATCCGGAGATTTACGAAAGCTTCCGACGCAAATTCCCGAGACTTGCCGAGGTGCCGTTGATCGACGACGGCAGCGGACCGGGCCTTTCCTTCGAGACGATTCTGACGCTCAAGGCCGATCTCGCGCTCCTCGCCAATTGGCAAGCGGATACGGAGGCCGGCCAGCGCGCTATCGACTATCTCTCGGGGATCGGCGTCCCGGTGGTCGTCGTGAACTTCAACGACGACGTCCTGAAGCGCACGCCCGACACCATGCGCCTGCTCGGCAAGATATTCGAGCGCGAGGAGAAGGCGGAGGAATTCGCTCGCTTCTATGAGGAACGCCTTGCCCGTATCCGCGACCGGGTTGCCAAGCATCCAGGTCCCGGGCCAACTGTGCTGATGGAGGCCTTCCCCGGTGCGGAACGCTGCTGTTGGGCCTTTGGCATCGGCGGTCTCGGTGAATTCATCAGCCTGACCGGCAGCCGCAACATCGCTGAAGGCAAGCTGCCCCGGCCGGGCGGCATGATGAACGCGGAAGCCGTCATGGCCGCGGACCCCGATGTCTATATCGCCACCTCGTCGCCGGGCGGCAAGTATAGCGGGGTTTCCATCGGCGCCGGCGTCAGTGCCGAAGAGGCCGAGCAGACATTGGCCAAGGCAGTCTACGCGCCCGTAATGGCGAGCATCGCAGCGGTGCGCAACGGTCGCGTCCACGGTCTTTGGAACTTCTTCAACGCCATCCCGTTGAACATCGTCGCGGCGGAAGCCTTCGCCGCCTGGCTGCGGCCGGACCTCTTTCCCGATGTCGATCCGGCCAGGACCCTGGCCGAAATCAACGAACGCTTCGCAGCCGTTCCCTTCGAGGGCGCCTATTGGATCAGCCTGAGGAAATGAACTTCGCCGAAGGCGAGTGAGAGCCCTGTCGCATTGATTTCCGCATACTGCGGCGGCAATTGCCAGCTTTGCGCGAACCCATATAGGATTCCGCCACTGCATGAACTCAGATCGGTATCGATTTAGGGGAAAAATCATGCAGTAATTCAAAGCGCTACAGCGACCTTGCGCGTCCTGTCGGAGGCGCGGCGCTGTAGGAGGATCTTTATGCTGTGGGTGATTGCGCTACTGCTTGGCTTAACGATCGTATATCTCGCGGCCCGCTATGGTCGCTTTCGCAGCTGGGTGGAGCCGGCCCTTTCCATTGCGGTCGCCGTGGGCCTCGCCGCCGCCTTTCTGATCTGGCTGAGCGAAAGCACCCCCGAGCCGCCTGAACCCGCACCCTCCCCGATGCCGGCCGGGCTCGCCGCTTCCGACATCGAGCTCGAGAACCTGACCTTCGAACGCAACCAGTCGGAACGCAGCTATCGCCTCCGTGGAACCGCCAGAAACACTTCCGCACTCACGCTCGAATATATCCGGCTGACCGTCACGCTTGAGGATTGCCCGGAAGCCGGTTGCAAGCCGATCGGCGACGACACGGCGCTCGTGCTCGTACGCATCCCGGGTGGTGAGACACGTCCCTTCGAGACATTTCTCACTTTCCCGTTCCGTCCGGACGAAGCGCCGAGGGCGCCCAAATGGAGCTACCGGATCGTGGAGGCGAAGGGCGCAACGGCCCGATGATTACGCCGCCTTCGCCCTGCCGAGCGCTGTCAGCAATTCCTCTGTGGTCACCACCTCGGCAAAATCGGCTCTGAGCGTCGCTACATGCGCGCGGTGGATGTCCCGCGCTCCGCTCACGCTGCCCGCGCCATCCGCCAAATCGAAGCAATCGCAGGCATCCTCCACAAGGAGGGCGCGATAGCCCAGATTGGCGGCGACCCGCACCGACGTCGAGACACACATATCTGTCGAGATGCCGAACATCACAACAGTGTCGGTTGCGAGGCGGCGGAGCCTGAGGTCGAGATCCGTGCCTATGAAGGCGGCGTTCACGCTCTTGGTGACGAGAGGCTCCTGTCCCACGGGACCAAAGCCGGGACGAAAGGCGTTGCCCGGATGCCCCTGTTGCAATGTCGAGCCCTCCTTGACGCTATCGTGCCGCACATGAATGATCGGCCGCCTCGCCTCGCGCCAGGCGTCGAGCAGTGCCAGACCATTTTCATCGACGCGTTCGTTCCAGCGGGGCGGCCACGGCGGAGCATCAAAGGCGCGCTGCATGTCGATCGGGATCAGGACGGTATTTTCGGGCAGTTTCAAGCTGTTCATGACGTGGGCTCCTTCGTTGTGCGAAGAACCTAACTTCCCTATCGTCCGGTTTCATTGAGCATGATGCCGTGCTGGCCGGACATTCGTCCGGCGCACGCGGCCGAGGACGACGAATTGACCGAACTCGACGAGAAAGACCGCCTGCTGCTTGCGGCGTTGCGCAGGGACTCGCGCCAGAGCCTGGTGGCGCTTGCCCGCCATGCCGGGCTGTCGCGCAGCGCGACGCATGAACGGCTGCGGCGGCTCGAAACCAAGGGCACGATCGCCGGCTATACGATCCGGCTGGGGGCCGAGGAGAAGACCCCGGTCGTGCGCGCCCTCGTCGCCGTCGCCTTCCAACCAGGCAAGAATTGCGACCATGTCGTGCCGCACCTTTCCGGCATCCCGAACGTCGTCAGTTGCTGGTCGGTCGCCGGGGCGACGGACTTGATGCTGCTCGTCGAATGCGACTCGAACGGCGATCTCGACACGATCCGGCGGCAGATCGCCACCATTCCGGGTGTCGCTACCGTCCACACACAGGTGACGCTTAGAACGCACTTCGACCGGCGCGGCTGACCAGGCAGCTCTGTCGGTCAGCAATAGATCTTGAACCTTTCCCGGATAGCCCGGTCGATTTCCGGCGCAATGACCGACGACGCGGCCTCGGCGAGAATGCGGTTCTTCCTCTCGATCGCGCGCGCCACCAAATCCGGTCGGCCGATCTCCACCCATTCCTTCGGGCTCGTGCGGTCGGCTACCGCCGGATAGATGTACTCGGTCTGCATCAGCCCAAGCGTCTGCGGGTGACCCAGATAGTGGCCCGGACCGTCGAGGCAGACGGAGCGCATGGTTTCGAGCGAGACCGAATCCTCGGTCACGTCGATGCCGCGGATGCAGCGCTGTACCTGGCCGAGCAGGTCGTCGCCGAGCACCAGCGATTCCAGGCAGAAGCCGAGGAGCGAGGCGTGCATGCCGACCGCCTCATAGACCATGTTGAGACCCGAGAGCCCTGCCATGACGTTGGAGATCGCCTGTTCCCAACCCGCCTGCATGTCGGGAAGCTTCGCATCGGCGATGCCGGCAGCCGCACCGCCTGGCAGGCGGTAGAACTGGTGCATCTGCGCGCAACCGGCCGTCAGCAGCGCCTGCTCGCCGGAACCGCCGGACATCGCCCCGGTCCTCAGATCCGAAACGAAGGGCCAGGTGCCGAAGATGGCCGGATGGCCGCGCGACATAGCGTTGACATAGACCACCCCCGCCAGGCATTCGGCCACCGCCTGCACAATCGCCGTTGCAAGCGGCGCCGGCGCGGTCGCCCCCGCCTGCCCGGCCGATAGCAGCAGGATCGGCATGCCGCCGCGGATGCACTTCTCCATGGTGATGCAGCTCTCTTCCGCAAACTTCATCGGCGGTACGACGAAGCAGTTGGAATTCGAGACGAAGGGCCGCGCCCGCCACTTGTCCTCGCCGCCGGCGATCATGTGGATGAGGTCGAAGCAACCCTCCACATGCGACGGATCCGAAAAGCTGGTGCCGACATGCTTCGTCGTACCGGCACAGCAGGCATAAAGCGTATTGATGTCCATCAGGAAATTGTCGGGAACGTCCCGGCAGACCATGGCGCGCTGGAAGAAATGGACGTTGTCGAGATGGTGGACGAGTTGTGCGGCGTTCAAGAGGTCCTTCGCAGTCGACTCGCGATACTCGCGCTTCTCGACGTCGACCACATGCACAGCGGCGCCGGCCGTGCCGTAATAGACGCGGGTGCCCTCGAGTTCGAGATCCTGTTTCGAATCGCGGGCATAAAGGATGATGTCGCGCGCGGCGATCGCCAGCATGTCTTCTACCAGCGCCCGCGGGAACCGGATGCGCCCGTCGTCGCCGAGGATGGCGCCGGCGCCGGTCATGATCTCGACGCCGGACTTCGGCGCATTGGCAAGGCCGATCTGCTCCAACGCATCGAGCGCCGCCTCGTGGATGCGCCTGACACCGGCATCGGTCAGCGGCCTGTACTGCCCGCCGGACAGGCCCGGTCGGACCGGCCGGATGTTTTCGGCAAGCGGCGCGGAACGAAGCGCCACGCGCGCCGCTCGTCCCCCGGATCGTCTCGAAACCGCAACCTCAGCCATCATTCCATCTCCCAATGGCACTTTCGTTTTTCGCGTCGTTCATCCGAACACGCTTACGCGCGCACCCGCTCCGCCTTCGGGTCGTACATCGGCTTCAGCGAAGCCTCGGCCTTGACCCGCGTTCCGGCGATTTCGATTTCGTAGCTCGATGCCAACACATCCGCGGCTCTGTCGCCGCTACAGGGCACGTAACCGAGTCCGATTGCACCGCCGAGATGGTGGCCGTAATTGCCCGAGGTGATCGTACCGACGATCTCGCCGTCGCGGATGATCGCCTCGTTGTGGAAGAGCAGCGGCTCTGGATCGGCGAGCCGGAACTGCACCAGCCGGCGCGACAGGCCCTTGTCTTGTTTCGCAAGCACCGCCTCACGACCGATGAAGTCGCCCTTGTCGATCTTCACCGCAAAGCCGAGCCCGGCTTCGAGAACATGATCCTCGTCAGTGATGTCGTGACCGAAGTGGCGGAACGCCTTCTCGACGCGGCAACTGTCGAGCGTGTGAAGACCGCAGAGCTTGAGCCCGACATCACCTCCCGCCGCCTCCAGCGTTTCGAAGACGTGGGCCGCCTGGTCGGTCGAAACATAAAGCTCCCAGCCAAGCTCGCCGACATAGGTGACGCGATGGGCGCGGGCGAGCCCCATGCCGATTTCGATCTCGCGGGCCGTGCCGAAGGGATGCGCCTCATTGGAGAAATCGTTCGGGCTCACCCTTTGCATCAGTTCGCGCGCCTTTGGCCCCATGGCGCAGAGCACGCTCTCGGCGGCGGTCACGTCGGTGATCACCACGAACTCGTCGCGCAGATGCTTGCGCAACCAGGCAAGATCGCGTTGCAGGGTGGCACCCGGAACGACGAGCAGGAAGGCGGTTTCCGAAAGCCGAGTGACGGTCAAGTCGCTTTCGATGCCACCGCGGGCGTTGAGCATCTGCGTATAGACGATGCGGCCCGGTTCGACATTCATGCAGTTGGCGCAGAGACGCTGCAGGAAGGAAAGCGCGTCGCGACCCTCCACGTGGACCTTGCCGAAGGACGTCATGTCGAAAAGGCCGACACCGTTTCGCACGGCCAAATGCTCGGACTTCTGGTTCTCGAACCAGTTCTGCCGCTTCCAGGAATAGCGGTATTCGCGCTCCTGCCCGTCATTGGCAAACCAGTTGGCGCGCTCCCATCCGGCCACCTCGCCGAAAACCGCGCCGCGCGCCTTCAGATGCTCGTGCAGCGGCGAGCGGCGAACGCCACGCGCCGTCGCCATCTGGCGATAGGGGAAATGGTCCGCGTAGAGCAGCCCGAGCGTCTCGGAGACGCGTTCCTTGAGGTAGGCGCGGTTCTTCTGGAACGGCTGGGCGCGGCGGATATCGACCTCCCAGAGATCGAAGGGCGGTTCGCCGTCGTTCATCCATTGCGCCAGCGCCATCCCCGCGCCGCCGGACGACACGATGCCGATCGAGTTGTAGCCGGCCGCGATCCAATAGCCTTTGAGCTCGGGCGCCTCGCCGAGATAGTAGCGGTCGTCAGGCGTAAAACTTTCCGGCCCGTTGAAGAAGGTATGGATGCCCGCCGTCTCCAGCATCGGCATGCGGTTGACCGCCATTTCGAGGATCGGCGCGAAATGGTCGAAGTCCTCCGGCAGCTGATCGAAGCAGAAATCCTCGCGGATGCCCTCCATCCCCCAAGGCTTTGCCTTGAGCTCGAAGGCGCCGATCAGCATCTTGCCGGCATCTTCCTTGTAATAGGTACACTCGTCCGGCACGCGCAGCACCGGCAGGCGGCTGAGGCCCGGGATCGCCTCGGTGACGATATAGAAATGCTCGCAGGCATGGAGCGGCACAGTGACGCCGGACTGACGCGCAAGCTCCCTGCCCCACATCCCGGCGCAGTTGACGGCATTCTCCGTCTCGATCGTGAAGCTCTCGCCATTTTGCTCGCAGGTGACGCCAGTGACGCGGCCGTCCTTCTTCACGATCGACGTGACCTTCACGCCTTCGATGATCGTCGCGCCGTTCTGGCGGGCTCCCTTGGCCAGGGCCATGGCGATATTGGCGGGATCGCACTGTCCATCGAGCGGCAGGTGGACCGCCGCCTTGACGTCGGAAGTGTTGAGATGCGGATACATCGCCTTGACCTCGTCCGGCGTGATCTCGCGCACGTCGACGCTGAAGGCGCGGGCAAGCGAGGCCTGGCGATAGATCTCCTCCTTGCGCTCCTCGGTGAGGGCAACGGTGATCGAGCCGTTCTGCCGCATCCCGGTGGCAATGCCGGTCTCAGCCTCGAGCCTGACATAAAGATCGGCGGAATATTTCGCGAGCCGCGTCATGTTCTGAGAGGCGCGAAGCTGGCCGATCAGACCGGCCGCATGCCAGGTCGTGCCTGAGGTCAATTGCTTGCGCTCGAGCAGCACCACGTCGGTCCAGCCGAGCTTCGACAGGTGATAGGCGACCGAGCAGCCGGAAACACCGCCGCCGATGATGACCACGCGCGCCTTTGCGGGAATGGGCTTCGTCATGCTTTCAGTCTTTCGTTCGAGGGATCCCAGAGCGGCTGGTCGGGCTCAACCGTCGCCTTGAAGCGGTCGCCGAAAATCTCGACTTCGATTTCCAGGCCGGGCACGGCGAGATCGGCGCGCAGCATGCCGAGCGCAATCGACTTTCCGACGCGATAGCCCCAGTTTCCGGACGTTGTCTCACCGACGACCTGGCCACCAAACCAGAGCGTCGACATGTAAGGCGCGTCGCAGTCGCCGGCCTCGACGGTCAGCGTGACGAAGCGCTTGATGACGCCCTGCTGCTTCTCGCGCTCCAGCGCCGCCTTGCCCTTGAAGCTCGGCTTCGCCCAATCGACGAAGCGTTCGAGCCCGCCCTGAAGCACCGTATAGTCGGTCGAAAGATCGCCCTTCCAGGCCCGATATCCCTTCTCGATGCGCAGGCTGTCTAGCGCTTCCATGCCGAAGGGCTTGAGGCCGTGTCTCTGGCCGGCGTCCGACACCACATCGAAGATTGCCGCTGTATCGTCCGCCTTCGTATGGATCTCCCATCCGAGTTCGCCGGCGAAAGAAACCCGCACGAGCTGGCAATAGCGCCCGGCGATTTGCGCTGTCTGATGCGTCAGCCAGCCCTTCGAGAGGTCGGCGTCGGAAACTCCAGCGAGGATGTCGCGCGATGTCGGTCCGGTGAGGATCTGGCAGGAGAAATTCGTTGTCACGTCGTCGAGCGTGAAGGCGGCATCGGCTGGTCGGTGCTTCTGAAGCCACTCGAAATCATGCCATTGCGCCGTTGCCGCGGTGATCAGGAAGAAGAAATCCTCCTCGATCGCCATCACCGACATTTCCGTGACGATACGGCCCTTGTCGTCGGCGAAATAGGCAAGCCCGATGCGCCCCGGCTTCGGCGCACGCCCGGTGATGAGACCGGAGAGCCATTCGCGCGCGCCCTCCCCCTTCACGCGGAAGCGCGAGAAGCCCGGCAGGTCGAGGATGCCAGCGGCATCGCGTACCGCCAGACACTCCTCCTCGATGCGCTTAGCCCAGGGGCCTTCCCGTCCCCAGGTCTGGGTCGCCTCTTCGGATGTATCGTCGCCAGGCTTCGCATACCACATGGCGCGCTCCCAGCCGTTATAGGGCTTGAACTGCGCACCAAGGGCGGCAATGCGGCCGTGGATCGGCGAAAGCTTCTTGTTGCGCCCCGCCGGCCAGTAATGCTTCGGAAAATGCATCGCATATTCGTGGCCGTAGATCTCCATGCCCTTGGCGATGCAATAGTCCTGGTCGGTATAGTCGGTGTAGCGGCGCGGATCGCAGGACCACATGTCCCATTCCGTCTGGCCCTCGGTCACCCATTCTGCCAGCACCTTGCCGGCCCCGCCTGCCTGGCAGATGCCGAAGGTGAAGACGCAGGCCTCGAAGGCGTTCGGCACGCCGGGCATCGGCCCGATCAACGGGTTGCCGTCCGGCGCATAGGGAATCGGCCCGTTGATGACGCGCGAAAGGCCCGCCGTACCGAGGATCGGCACCCGCTCGACCGCATCGTTCAGATACCAGTCCAGCCTTTCGAGATCGTCGGGGAAGAGCTGGAAGGAAAAGTCCTCCGGCATCGGGTCGTCCGGCGTCGTCCAATGCGCCCGGCAATTACGCTCGTAGGGCCCGAGATTCATGCCGTATTTCTCCTGCCGGAGATAATAGGAGGAATCGACGTCGCGTAAGAGCGGCAGCTTATGGCCCACCTCCTTCGACCAGGCGGCAAGCTCGGGAATCTCGTCGAAAAGAATATACTGATGGCTCATCACCATCATCGGCACGGCGCGGCCGAACATCTTGCCGACTTCGCGGGCATAGTAGCCGGCGGCATTCACCACATACTCGCAGCGGATTTCGCCCTGCGGCGTTGTAATGACCCACTCGTCGTTCTCGCGCCGGGCGCCCGTTACCGGACAGAAGCGGATGATCTTCGCCCCCATGTCGCGCGCGCCCTTGGCAAGCCCCTGGGTAAGCTGCGCCGGATCGATGTCGCCGTCATAGGGGTCGTAGAGCGCGCCCATCAGCTCATGCGTTTTGAGGAAGGGATAGCGGCTGCGTATCTCGTCCGGCGTCAGAATGTCGAGGTCCATGCCCTGATAGCGGCCCATGCCGACGACGCGCTTGAACTCCCGCAGGCGCTCCTTGGAATGACCGAGCCGGATCGACCCCGTCACATGGTAGTTCATCGGATAGTCGACCAAGACGCCAAGCTCGCGATAGAGCGATGCCGAATAGCGCTGCATGTTCATGATGGACCAGGACGAGGAGAAGGTCGGCACGTTGCCGGCCGCATGCCAAGTCGAACCGGCGGTGAGCTCGTTCTTCTCGAGAAGCACGCAATCCGTCCAGCCTGCCTTGGCAAGGTGGTAGAGCGAGGAAGCGCCGATCGCTCCCCCACCGATGATCACGACGCGCGCGTGAGACGGCAAATTCGACATGGATACTACCCTCTTTTGCCGCGATCTTTGACGAGGAGCCTAAAGCCATCAAGCACACAAAGGAGGCTTTATTGATCGAAGAATTCGATTACGTTCCACCTTGCGGCATGGAGGAGCATCGCAAAAAATGCAGGTAGATCTGATCGAGACCTTTCTGGACCTGATGGAGACGCGGAGTTTCAACCGCACCGCCGAGCGGCTGAACATCACGCAGTCGACGGTCTCCCATCGCATCAAGGCGCTAGAGGCACAGTTCAGCCGCAAGCTCTTCACCCGCAATAAGGGCGGTACGGTCCCCACCGCCTCGGGCCTGCGCTTCCTCGATTACGCAAAAGCGCTGCAAAACCAGTGGCATGAGGCGACACGGGCGGTGGCGAGCGCCGGCGCGCTGGAGCGGTCGATGCGGCTCGGCATCCAGCACGACCTCGCGGAGTCCTATGCCGGACAATGGGTGGCGGCCATCCGGCGCGAATTGCCTGCGACAGAAATCTACATGGAAGCTGATTATTCCAACCAGATGAATCGGGATCTCGCCGCCGGTGAACTCGACCTCGCGATTCTCTACACGCCGCACTACCTGCCCGACCTTCACTATGAAAGGATCGGCGAACTGCATTACGTGCTGGTCAGCACCGAGGCCCGCGACATCGCCGGCGTGAAGCCTGGGAGCTATATCCGCTCCAGCTACTCGCCCGCCTTCGACCGCGCCCATCGGCTGGCGCTGCCGCACCTCTCGGCCGCCTCGCTTGCCGCCGGGCAGAACATGGCGATCACCGGCCTGCTGCGCGCCCTTGGTGGCGCGGCCTATGTGACGAGCGCCACCGCCGAGCGGCTCTCCAATGAGGGCATCGCGGTCATGGTCGCCGATGCGCCGATCATCCCGCAGACCATCTATGCTGCGACGAGCCTTCGCACCCGCCATGCCCACCAGCATCGCAAGATCATTGCCGCCATGGACGGCCTGCTCGCCAATCTGGCGGCGCCGTAATGCAGATCAGAACCTGCCCTTGAACTCGCTCTTCAGCCGGGCGACATCATCGGCCGTAACGCCTTGCGGATCGGTGACCGCCATCCAGGAGTCGATATAGTGTTGCGGCGCATAGACATGGCCGTAGCCGATCGGCGAGGTCGTCGCCAGGGCCATGTCGGCGAGAAGCTGCAGCCCGGTCACGACCGGAAACCAGTTCAATGCCGGAGAAACATCAGGCCCACGCGGCGCCTGCATCCAGTCCGGCTCGCGGTAGAAGGCGCGCGGATCGAAGAAGGTCACCGGATCGCTGGCATATTGCAGATAGACGATCCGCATCGCGCCCCAATGCGCACCGGGAATGTCGAGTGCATTCTTCTGATTGGTGAAGCGGATGACGGAACTGTCCCGGTAGCGCGGCAGCCAGGCGGGCGAACCGGCGACGCGGTCCGCCGTCACCGAACGCCAGAGGCCACTCTGAAAGGGTGGTCCGCTCCAGAGCGCACCCTGGAACGGATCGCTGATGATGTCGAAGAGATCGACCGACCCTTGCGAATTCATCGCCCCTAGGCTCAAGCCATGCAGATAGAGCTTCGGGCGCCGGTCCTTCGGCAGCGTCGTCCAATAGCCGTAAACCTCGTCGAAGAGCGCGTTGGCCGCATCGGCGCCGTAGCCCGGTTCGACGAGAAGCGACAGCCAGCTCGTCAGGTAGGAATACTGCACGGCGACGCTCGCAACGTCGCCGTGCAGCAGGTATTCGAGCGGATCGAGCGCCGCCGGATCGATCCAGCCGGTGCCGGTCGGCACGACGACGATCAACGACTTGCGCTCGAAGCCCCCAGCGCGTTTCAATTCCTCGAGCGCCAGCTTCGCCCTTTCCCGTGCCGTCTCGGCAGAGTTGAGGCCGACATAGACGCGCACCGGGTCGGGCGCCGCGCCTGCGAAGAAAGCGCCGATTTCGGCCCCCGTCGGCCCCGAGGCAATGAACTGCCGCCCCTGCCGCCCAAGCTCGTCCCAGCGCACCAGCGACGCATCGCTACCGGTCTTGGCGGGATCGACAGGGGGTGCGACATCGGGATCGATCAGTGCATCGAGTTGCTGGAAAGAACTGTCGGCCGCACGAAGCGCGAACTTGAAGATCACGCCATTCGCCACGGACCAGAAGAGGGCGAGGGCGACGAGCCCGCCAAGGGCATTGGCGATGGGTCGGGTCAGGAAATATTGCAGCCATCGAGAAAGAACGCGGAAGGTCAAGCGGAACAGCCGCGCCAGAAAGACCAGGGCGACGAACACGAGGGCGGCTATGAGGCCGAGCTTCCCGGGCTCGGCGCTCTCGATCGGCGCCAGGCCCATGATGTTGCGGACGGTATTCTGCCATCCCGCCGCCTGCCAGAGAAATACCGCAGCCGCAGCGATGCAGACGATAGCGGCGGCGATCTTCAGCGTGCGCGCCCGCCTGGATGTCGGCTCGGGCAATTCGAAAAAGGACCAGAGCCAACGCAGGAACGCGCCGATCGCGTAGCCGGCGGCGAGCGAAGCGCCGGAAATCACCGCCTGGATCAGATTGGGACGAGGGATGAGGCTCGGGGTCAGCGAGACTGCGAAGAAGATGACGCCGACAAGCAGGCCGCTCGTCGAAAAGGATTGCAGGAGGATTGTTGGATAGGGCCGCAACGGCCGCGTTGGCCTCGACAGGTCCGTCTGTTGAAGGTGTTCCAAAGCGGGCCTCCACTCTGCGGGCGTTGTCACCTTGTCGCCCGAGGCGAGCGACACATTGGCGGCAATGTCGCCTTCCGCTCCGGCACAGTCAACCGGCGCAACCCGAAGGCGCGCGACGACTGTACAGCTGTGTCCATCCATGCAGCGTTCGCAACGGCAAGCGCTAAATTGAGCATTGCTTGCATCTTAGCCTTTCCGCCACGGCGTCAGCCTTGGCAGCCAGCGCGGCACGCTATGCTGATAGGCTGCATACTCCGCTCTGAAGGCGTCGTGCAGTGTCGGCTCCTCGTAGGCGATGACGAAGAGATGGCATACCGCCCAGAACGCCGCTCCGTAGGCAATGAGCCGCCAGTCGCCAAACAGCAGTCCCTGCCCCATGATGATCGCCAGCACCGAAAGGTACATCGGATTGCGCACGTAACGGTAGAACCCCCTGACAACCAGGGTTTGCGTCGGTGCAATCGGCGCCGGCGTGCCGAAGCCTTCCACAGCGAACCGCCTGATCGAATCGACCAGCCCTGGAAGCCCCGCGACGACCAGGATGACGCCGACCGCCTGCGTCACCCATGTGCCGAGGAAGGGATCGCGGAACTGCCAGCCGGTGATCCACCATGGGACGAGTCCCGCGACCCCACAGGGGACGACGACGAAGAAAACCGCTGAACCGAGAATTGCGACGGGCTTTCGCATGATCAAGCAGTATCCGATTGACGGGTTGTAAACCCAAATCCGTGCCGATTGTATCGGCGACGCCTAGATTACTAAATTTAGATCCTCCGCTCCTTGATGGTGTTCATCACGAAGCTTGTCTCGATCGAGGCGACACATTTGAGCCGGGCGATCTTCTCCTTGATGAAACGCTCGTAATGCTCGAGGCCGGCGCTCATCACCTTCAGCACATAGTCGCGCGACCGCGTGACGAGGTGGCATTCGAGTACTTCATCCGATCCCCTGATCGCCTCCTCGAACATGACGATCTCGTCCTCGTGCTGGCGGCTGAGGCGGACGGTGGCGATCGCCGTCATCGTCCAACCCTCGATAACCGGGTCGACGAGCGCCGTATAGCCGCGGATGACGCCGGTCTCCTCGAGGCGCCGCAGTCGCCTGAGGCAGGGCGAAGGAGAAAGGCCGACGCGCTCGGCTAGTTCGTTGTTGGTGATCCGCGCGTCGGTAATCAGTTCCCGCAGGATGCGGCGATCCATCTCGTCGGCAATTTTCTGCGTCATATCGCTTAATCCCCGGCAAAAAATTGCGCCCATCAAAACGAAGTGATCGCAAATAGCAAGGATCGGCCCAAGCGTTTGATATAATTTAGCCGATAATCGAGTCCGCTTGGGAGATAAGCCATGACCGCGCCGCATCCGTCGAAGACCCATATCGGCAACCACAAACTGCATCCCGAAACGCTGATGCTGAATTATGGTTACGATCCCGAGCTTTCGGAAGGCGCCGTCAAGCCGCCGGTGTTCCTGACCTCCACCTTCGTCTTCCATTCCGCCGAGGAGGGCCGTGACTTCTTCGATTTCGTCTCGGGACGGCGCGAACCGCCGGCGGGCGTCGGTGCCGGACTCGTCTATTCCCGCTTCAACCACCCGAACAGCGAAATCGTCGAAGATCGGCTTGCCGTGTACGAGCGGGCCGAGGCCGGCGCGCTGTTTTCCTCCGGCATGTCGGCAATCGCCACCACGCTGCTTGCCTTCGTGCGGCCGGGCGATGCGATCCTGCATTCGCAGCCGCTCTACGGCGGCACCGAGACGCTGCTCGCCAAGACCTTCCTCAGTCTCGGCATTCATGCCGTCGGCTTTGCCGATGGCACCGACGAAGCGGCGGTCAGCGCTGCCGCCGAGGAGGCGATGAGCAGGGGACGGATCGCCGCGGTGCTCATCGAGACGCCGGCCAACCCCACCAACAGCCTTGTCGATGTCGCAATGATCCGCCGCATCGCCGAAAAAATCAGCGAAAGACAGGGGCAGAGGCCGATCGTCGCCTGCGACAACACCCTGCTCGGCCCGGTCTTCCAGCAGCCGATCGAACACGGCGCCGATCTGTCGCTCTATTCGCTCACCAAATATGTCGGCGGGCACTCCGACCTTATCGCCGGCGCCGTCCTTGGCTCCAAGGCGCTCATCAAACAGGTGAAGGCGCTTCGCGGCTCGATCGGCACGCAGCTCGACCCGCATTCCTGCTGGATGCTCGGTCGGTCGCTCGAAACGCTGTCGGTCCGGATGGAGAAGGCGAACGACAACGCCCGGATCGTCGCCGAGTTCCTGCGCGACCACCCGAAGGTCGAAGGGATCCACTATCTGCCCTTCCACGACGAAGCCTCGCCGGTCGGCCGCGTCTTTGCCGCGCAGTGCACCGGCGCCGGCTCGACCTTCTCCTTCGACATCGCCGGCGGCCAGGAGGCAGCCTTCCGTTTCTTGAACGCCCTGCAGATCTTCAAGCTCGCCGTCAGCCTCGGCGGCACGGAATCGCTCGCCAGCCACCCGGCTGCCATGACTCACTCGGGCGTGCCGATCGAGGTGCGGCGCCGGATCGGCGTGCTCGAATCCACCATCCGCCTGTCGATCGGCATCGAGCATCCGGACGATCTCGTCGCCGACGTCGCCAACGCACTGACGACCGTCTGATCGGTTGCGCCGGGGTTCGTGCCCCGCTCAATGCGACAGGATGTTGACTATGTTGCCGAACGGATCGCGCAGGAAGAAGCGCCGCACGCCCCAGGGCTCGTCGGTGATATCGTAGACGATCTCTGCACCGGCAGCCTTCGCACGCCCATAGACTTCGTCCACGTCATCCACCTCGATCGAGAGCGCCGGCACCGGCGTTCCCGATCCGCCTTCGGTGGCGAAGCTCACCTGCGGCATGGATGAACTGCCCTTGGCTGCGAAGGTGACGAGCCAGCCGTGATCCATAACGATCTCGAGGTCGAGCAGGTCCGCATAAAAGCGGTGCGCCGATGTGGGATCGGACACCTGAAGATTGGGCACGATGCGTCGGACAGTCATGTTTTCCTCCCGAATCTCATGCGGTCCAGTGTTTGACGCTGCGCTTCAGCTTCGGGCGTAGCCGAGCACAAGGAGCGCCAGCGCCCCGATCGAGGCGATTGTGCGGACGTGGTTCCACCAGACCCAATCCGTTAGATAACGCTGCTGCCAGATTTCGACCGCAGCCTCACCGCGGGCCGCTGCGAGTGCGTCGTTCAAGGGGACGTTGAAGACGATCGTCACCATCAGCGTGCCGACGATATAGGCAAGCCCCCCCGCTGCCAGCAGATAGCTCCCCTCCCCGCCCCAGACAAAGGCGGCAACGATGAGCGCGAGGCCAATAAGTGCCGTTCCCATGAAGGCCGTAAGAAACAGCGGATTCTGGATGACCACGTTGATGGCGTTCATCGCAGCGATACCCTCTTCGGGCGGCAGCCGCGAAAGCGCCTGCATGACGCAGACGGAAAAGACGAAGAAGAGCCCAGCCATCAGGCCAGAGCCGACGACGGCAGCGAAGGCCAGTGCGGGAACAAAGGCAATCATCACGCGACACTCCAGACATTGGTTGCGGTTGGTTTCGCGGCCATAGCCGACGATCACCCCGGCTTGAACCTGAGCAAGTCAAGGAAGGAATAACCGACTGACGCATCACAGTCATCAGGGGTTGTCCCGTACCACGTGCCTGCACCGCAAGCTCGCAAAACCCTCTCGTACTTTCCGCTGTGGCTCGATTGACATCGTCGGCGTCCCCACCTAATCATCGATGATCGGTTGGTTCCCGGAATGCGAACGCGTTTCGGGAGTAAACGGGAACGTGACGGGTGGACCCAAGCTGGGCATCTCAATCACGGCCGACCCCGCGACTGTAGAGCAGCGTGAATTTGCTATTCCGGAGCGATCCGGAAGAAGCCACTGGGTAAAACCGCGAGAGGGCGGTTCGAACTGGGAAGGTGAGGCAAATCCCTGGTGCCTAATCTGGGCATCTGACGCTGCGAGCCAGGAAACCTGCCAAGCGATGCGGGCATAGTGCCCAAGGGGAATATCCCATTGCCATCACGGAGGTTGTCATGGCTACGTCTACTGTTTCGAGCATTCCGCTTTCCCTCAGCGACCGACTGACCGCGGGTATCATTGCCCTCATGATCGGTGGCTTCCTGGTCTTCGGTGCCGGCCTGGCGAATTCGGCCGTGCTGCATGACACGGCCCACGACACGCGTCATTCCTACGGCTTCCCCTGCCACTAAGCGAAGCTATGGAACGCTGGCCGCGTTCCAGATCGAACGAAGCAACAACCGACACGCCGGTGCTCGGAGCGTCGTGCCGCTGGCACGCGCCGGCAAGCGCCGGTTTGCGTCCATGGAGCGGGGCCGGCTGCCGCAGGGCGACCGCGCCCGCCGAGGAAAAACGACAATGATCGTCAAGACACTTCTGGCCGCGATTGTGGCCGGGCTGGTAGCCGGCGTCTTCATGACCGGCGCCCAGGAATTGCGCGTCACGCCGCTCATCCTGCATGCGGAAGAATTCGAAGGCGAAGTGCCAGCCGCCCCCGGACAGCCAGCCGGTGAGCAGCCGGCGGCCACGGATCATCAGCAGCATTCGTTGCTGAACGGCGCCCCGTCGTTGGGCGACATGCTTGCCGCGCTTTCCCCGGTCACGCCCGCCTATGCCCATGAGGGCGAAGAACACGAGGAAGGCGGCATCATGTTCGGCATGAGCCGCTTTTCCGGCACGCTTGCCGCCAATCTGGTCACCGGTGCAGGCTTCTCGCTGCTGCTTGCCGGCATCAGCCTGGTGGTCGGCTATCCGATCACGCTTGCCAACGGCGCGCTCTGGGGCGCCTTCGGCTGGCTGGCGGTGCACCTGCTGCCCGCAGTCGGCTTGCCACCGGAACTGCCGGGCTTTCCGGCCGCCGAGCTTGGCGACCGTCAGGCATGGTGGGTGGCGACGATACTGCTCTCCGCCGCCGGCCTTTACCTGTTGGCACTCCGGCACGGAATCGTCGCCAAGCTGGGGGGTCTCGTCCTTGTCGCTGCTCCCCACCTCTATGGCGCGCCGCAGCCGCTCGACATCTCCAGCAACGTGCCGGCCGTGCTCGGCGCCGAGTTCGCCGTCGCCGCGCTTGCGACGACGCTCGCCTTCTGGCTCGTGCTTGGCATCGTCTCCGGTTTCATCAACGACCGGTTTCTCCGGGTGAACTAGCCCACATGCGTCCGTTCGCCGCTTGTCTCTTCTCCCCGCATGCGGGGAGAAGGCCAGGGGTGTGGCTCACGTCACACTTCGTTGGCGAGCAAATGGGCCCGTAGCCGATCTCGTCGAAGTTCAGGCTCCAGCAGCACACAGGTGTCGCAGTAGCTGCCGCCATCGGCACGATAGAAGAGGCAGCAGCCGCCGCGTATCCGGTAGGTCCTGGAGCGCACCTCTCCCCCACCACCGCAAGCAACCTCGATCCTTTCGTAATGAAGCTGCCGCGACGCGAGCGGCGAGTGAGCGTGGTTGACGATCGCCAGCGCCTGCTCGATCGCCTTGTCTTCCTCTTGCCGCCGCCGCCCGATCTCCAGGAAAGCACCGGCGAGACTGTCTGCGGCTAGCCGCCATTGCGCGCGGGCCGACAGGCCGCAGCGGCGTTTCAGAAACGCGATCACCGGCTTGATGTGCGCAACGAAGCCATCATGGAGGCGCTGGTCCAACGCCTCCCGCTCCATCTCACTCTCGCTCTGCGGAAGCTCGACGAGGAAATGAAAGCGGCCTGCCGTGAGCGTCCGCCCGTTGAGAGGTCGCGAAAAGGTTTCGAACCGCAGCGCCGCGACGATCGGAACGAGGCCGCTGGCGAGATGGATCGCTCCCGCCGCAAGGCTCAGCTGGTGACTGTAAAAGGCGATCAGGTGCGCCGCCCTGACCTTGTCGTCCATGCCAGACGCAAAGCGATCCTGATAGGTAAGGCAGGTCTCGAGGTTCTCCGCCTCTGACCAAAAACCGCCTGGGGATTGGAAGTTTGCATCGGAGTTCGCAATTGAACAGGCGACTTCCGGAATAGCGGCCGCCAGCCATTCGATCGCTGCCACTGCCGCCCCGCGTGCTGCGCTTCCCCGCTGCCTTTGCCCCATTCTCTCATCCATCAGACCACGCCCGGCGCCAGCCATCCGCCTTCGAAGCCGGCCCTTCTCAGTCCCCGGCTGAAGGCCGGGATGCTGCGTGTGAGTTCCCAGATGAGGCCGCTTCTCCAGTTCTCGATCATCATGACTGCCAACCCCTGGTCAAGTCCGACGATCCTGTCATCGACCCAGCCCTCGCGCGCCCCTCCCGGCAGGCTCGGATTGAAGCCGCCCGGAAGGCGGCCGTCGGAAAGCAACGCCGGATAGTGCGCAAGCATATGGGAAAGCCCCTCCAGGCAGTCGTCCGGCGCGAAAGGCAGGCCGGCAAGCGGCGCCCATGGAACCAGCGTCCCGTCATCGGCGCCAAATGGGGCGCCGCGCGCCGCATAGCCTAGAAGCTTCTGCCGCCGGCCGTCGCGCAGTTGCAGCCAGCCCTTCGGCGCATGGCAGGCACTGAAGCCCCAGAGGTCGCGGCAGTAGCCGGAAAAACCGTGAGGATTTTCTTCCGCATGGGCGCGCTGGAGCGCAATCGCCCGGCATGTATTCGCAAAATAGTCGCTTCCAGCCTCCCGCATCCCCTTATCGCGTATACCGCGGAAGTCGATCCATGCATGGGGAAAGAGGTGGATGAACAGCGCACCCGCATGCAGGTGCGGCGCCCCGTCGATCGTCAGCCACTCGTGCGCCGTCGAGTAGGCGCCGTAGGTCTCCGGGGCAATGGGCCGAGTGGACGAGCCGAGTGCCAGCACGTAGAGAAGCAGCGCCTCGCTATAGCCGTGCCAACGGTGCTTCAGGAAGCGCCCGGGCGGCCTCCAGCCCATTGTCACCGTATCGCCGCGGTTGAGCGCCCAGGCCCAATCCGCCCGCCCATTGAGCCGCGCGGCAAGGCTTCGGATCTCCGCCTCACTCGGATCGGCCCCGGAGAAATAGGCGGCAGCCGTCAGGACGCCAGCCAGGAGAAGCGCCGTGTCGATGGTAGAAAGCTCGCTGCTCCAGCTGCGCTCTCCCGTCCGCATGTCCAGAAAATGATAATAGAAGCCGCGATATCCGGTGGCGTGCCTGTCGCTCGCCTGCCGGCTGCCGTCTAGAAAACGCAACGTCGTGAGCACACGGCGGGCCGCATCTCGCCGCCGCATCCAGCCGCGCTCGACGGCAACCGGATAGCAAGACAGCCCGAACCCGGTTGCCGCTATGCTCGACGGCGATCCCTGCCGCGAGGTGTCGGCGACGAGTCCTGTCCGCGCATCGGAATAATCCAGAAAATAATCGAAGGCGGCGCGTTGCAGCCGGTCGATCAGGACGATGTCTCTATTCGGCGCGAAGTGAAGCATCACGAGGTTCTGTTTGACGACCATGGCCAGATTGGGTTCGAGCCAGCCAGTGGCCGCGCTGCGAATATGCTGAATTGAACCATCCTTATCCCATGGCGAGCCTGTTTTTAGCCTTTTCTCCCCTCTCAGGCGTCGCGATCAAATAATATTGCGATTGCACCTGTCCGCGACAGTCGCCGATTTTCAATCCTGTGATACATTTCTTTGTGGAGCCCGCGTTTTTTAAGAAGGGCTCGGAAGGGACAGAAGGTCCCGACCGTAGATCATGACGATTGGCGGGTGCGATGTTGAGCATGCTGGCATTGATCATGGCGCTCAGCGGCAGCCCGATACAGACGGCGGCCACGCCTCCAAATGTCGACGTGGAACTGGTTCTCGCCGTCGACATGTCCGGCTCGATGGACATGGAGGAAGCACGGGTGCAGCGTTCCGGCTACGTACAGGCGCTCCGGCACCCGGATTTCATCAACGCCGTCGAGGGTGGATATCTCGGCCGCATTGCCATCGGCTATTTCGAATGGGCCGGCATGGTCAACGAGGCTTCGGTGGTCACCTGGCAGGTGATCGAAGGTGCCGAGGATGCCGAAGCCTTCGCAGCCAAGATCGAGGCTCGGCCGATCGGGACGCGGCGCGGCACTTCGATTTCCAATGCGATTATTTTTGGCACGAGCCTGCTCGAGACGAATGCCTTTTCCGGCGCGCGCCGCGTCATAGACATTTCCGGCGACGGCCCCAACAATACCGGTCCCCCTGTCGCTCCAGCCCGCAACGACGCAGTGGCTCGCGGCATCATCATCAATGGGCTTTCGATCCTGATCCGCCCCTCGGTCTCGACTGGCCCGCTGGATCAGTACTATGCGGAATGTGTGATCGGTGGGCCTGGCTCCTTCGTTCTTCCGGTGCACGAGGCAGAGGATTTCGCAATCGCGATCCGGCAGAAGCTGATCCTCGAGGTGAGCGGGGTGACGCTTCCCCCCACGCTCAGCCTCGCCGCTGGAGAGACGGCAGCAGATTGCATGATCGGCGAAAAGCTTAGGCCGGGCTTTCTCGACCGGGTCTATCCGGAGCTCGACCGTTAGCCCGTCGGACGGCCAAGCCCCGCACGACTGCACGCTTCCTTAATGGATTTAAATCGAACTCGCGCGTCTGAAAAGACGCCCGGCGCCGTAGACTCCGTGGCCCCCCAGGTCACTGCAGCACGCGAAAGCCGCCCGTCAGATCGGCCCCTGCGCCAGCGAACTCGCGCCGATCGCGCAATTCGGTGGCGACAGCCTGAAGCGCCATGTCGATGCAATATTCCAGGGCTTGCGCGTCCAGGCCGCGGGCGCTGTCGCGGATATGGGTCAGCATTCTGGCGATGCTCGCAAGTTCCGTTTCATGATCGGCCGCTGCCGAGACAGAATAAGTCATTTGAACCCCCATTGCGTGTACTACCCTCGCGAGGGACTATAGACGAATTTCCCGTTCGCGCGCGTTGCACGAGCGTTGCACATCCATCAGTGGTGTTGCGCGATAGATTCGCCAGTCCGCGCACACGTAATCTACGCTCGTCGCCTGCCGTTTTCAGTTCCATTTGGCACAGTGACTTCGTGCGCGGCACCGCCTCACGACGAAATCGCCTTAGACAGCGCGCGGGGCCCGAAGCGACGCGCCCGCTCGCCGTCCGGGCTCTCGAGGTCCGGCACCAGCACCTTGACGACGGCGAAGGGCAGATCGTCGCGAGAGAGGGGAACGGCGATCACAGACCGTACACCCGCCTTCTTCACACAGGAGATGGCATGGCTCAGCAATGCCTCGACACGCGTGCCGGTCGGGGCGATCGGCGTCGTGACCGGTCGCGGCGTTGCGAGAAAGGCGCGCCGCGTCGAGTCCGGCAAGGGCCGGCTGTAGGTCTCGGCGTAGACGTCGTCGCGGGCGCCCCCGATATAGGTGAGCCGCGACTGCGCCACCTCAGTGACTGCCCGGATCGCGGCCCGAACGGCGGAAGGATGCGCCCCGCAACCGCTCGTCACCTCGACGAAGCGGAGGTTGCTGGCGGTTGTAGTGCCGCGCGGACCAAGAAGAGCAAGGAAGCACGGAATGGCCGTGTCGCTGGTGATGTCGAAAAGCAGCAATTCGAGTTCGGCCGCCCGAATGCGGCCGACGAGCGCGTCGAGTGCCGGGTCATCGAGGCTCTCGGGGGTGACGCATGCCCGGTGACGGGCTTCCTGACCGGACACGCGCCAGAGAACATGCGCGTCGCGTTCGACCCGTTCGAGCAGGCCGTGCAGCATCGCCTCTTCCAGGATGTTTCCGCATGCGAGTCCATCCGACGACATCCAGAAACGCGAGGCCCTCGTGCGGTCGAGAAGTACCGCTTCGAGGGGTACGAAGACGTCGTGGCCGGAGATCAGATCGACGCCGCCGGCCCATTCGATTTCCTCGTCCGGCCGGATATCATCCTGGCCGGCGCCGATCAGACCGTTCAGCGGATCGAAGGCCCGGGCGGCGGCGCGCAGGTTTTCTGCTGTGTCGATAAAGCTCTCGACCGTTGGCTCGCCGGCGACGGAGCGCTCAAGCGCCTCCATCACCGCCGATGTCCGGGCATCCGCGTCCGTCAATCCCTTGCCCTGCGCGACGACGATCGACCGCGAATTCGGCGTATACGCGCACCAGACCGGGATCCCGACCTTGTCGAGCCCTGTGTGCCGGGCGACGCGCGTCACGCCGAAAGCGGCGAGGTAAGGCCGAACGCGTTCGAATGTCTCCTCTGGGGTGCACACCCTGTCGGAATAGCTATCGCCCGAGTTCGTCCAATCCTCGATATCGAGGCAGATCAACTGTCCACGTGACCCGCAAAAACGTCATCGGCGGACGATACCGCAATTGCGAGATCGACGTTGTTGACGAAGGCGCTGCCCAGCTTTCGAAAGCCGTTCACGGTCGCCAGATCGCCCGTCACTGAGTCAAGCTGCCTGACGGTTCCGTTTCCAAGATCTACCATCCACAAACCCGGTTCCCCCGGAATCCCGATTACAACAACTTTGGCCATATTGTCCCCTCATGCCCACGATCAAAAACCGGCCTTTTTCAGCCCTTCACGATAAAGATCCTTCTGCCATTGTTCCTTGAACGGAATGACGGCGAGCCATTTATCCACATCGAAAGTCGGGTTCGCCTTCATCGCCCGCATCCTGTGCTGGCGGGCCTTCTGGCGGTCCCCGAGCATCGCCCAACTCGCGGCGACGATCCTGTCCGCCGGCGACTTGTCTTTCATGTCCTGGGCAAAGCCTATTGCCTGCTCGTATTTCCCGAGGAAGTAGCTGGCACCTGCTGCACTCCAAAGATAGGCGTCCGGTGTCAGCGGATTGAGGGAAATCGCGTTGCCAAGCTTTTCCAAGGCCTCGCCGGGACGGGAGGCATGAACGAGCGTATCGGCGTGGCTGTAGAGGACATCGGCATAATGCGGACTCAATTGTTCGGCGCGATCAAGTGCCGCCAGGCTTTCGTCGAGGTCGCCTTGATAGAGTTTGACGACCCCGACCTCGCGATGAGCCGTGGGAAGGCACTCGTTGCTCTCAATCGCGTCCTTGGCATGGCGCTCCGCTATGGTCAGGAGTTCATCGTCGGCCCGCGCGGTCAACAGCCACTCGGTCGCGAAAGTACGTGCCATGCCGCTCAGCGCCGGCGCAAAACCCTGCTTGTGCTTCAGTGCATCCCGGAAATCGTGACGCGCCCTGCGAACCTCCGGCAGGCCGAGGCCGGAGAGATGCCGGAGCCCGCCGAGATAGGCGTAATAAGCCTCGGGATGCGCCAGATAGTCGAGGTGCTCCGTCCGCCCCGTCTCCACCTGCTCGGTCACGGCGCGCGCCACGTGGTAGGCGATCTCCTGGCGCTGCTTGAGAAGGCCCTGAGGCGAGATCAGGAAACGATCGGCCCAGACGATCTGGTCGGAGGGCAGGAAAATCAGCTGGGTGAAGAGCCCCTGATCCGACATGCGGCAATCGAGCGCGTAGGTCACACCGTGTCTTTCGAGGATCGCCGCCTTGTCCGCCGCCCCACGGATGCGCTCGGCTGTATAAGGCGCGACGACCGTCATCGAGCGCAGTGCACAGAGCCCGATCGTGATGTCTTCGATCACTGCCACGCTGACGGCGTGGAGCATCGGGTCGCTGCCGAAGGCAGCCGGCGGAAGCAGTGCGACGCGCGGTAGCTGCACGGTTTCCGGCGCGCCCGTTTCCGCTTGCTCTGCGGCCGCAGCCGTCGTTCTGACACTCAGCAACGGGCTGTGCGTGACACGTTGCAGGATTTCTCGAACGGCGGAATCCCCCGGATCGAGCTCCAGCAGATGGGCGCAAGCCGAGCGCAGCGTCGACCGGTTGGTGGACCGCTGTTCGATAGCGATGAGCGCGCCGCGCAGCAGGTCCGTGAACCCCCGCCGCTTCTCCATGACCCAATCCGTGTAGCGCCCGGGCGGCAGGTCCGCCGATGCCAGAAACGCATCGCGCCAGAGCAACAGGGCGTTGCGGAATGTCTCCTCCGAACTGTTCACCGCCCCAAAAACAGCGACATCACAGGAGACTGCCCCCAGCGCCACCTCCGCCTCCGTCGCCACTAGAAGCGGGCCTTCGCGGGTGGCCAGGTGCTGCATGCGCCAAAGCGTAGAGCGCAGGTTCTTGAAGGCGACGCTCTTTTCCCTGTCCGGCCAGACCATGGTCGCGAGCTTCTCGCGCGTAGCGACCTTTTGCCCGGATGCCGAGAGATAGGCGAGGATCAACAGGCCGCGCTCCGGACAGGCGACTGCATCGCTGGCGGCATCAGTGAGCCGCAACTCCCCGAAGGTTTTTAGGTGATAGCCAGCCCCCGTCACGACCATCTCAACCGGCCAGGCCTAACGCCCTGCCGCCCCAGAGGGCGGGCCGGACAATGCGGCGCGGGCGCCCAACGACCTTCGATGGAAAAGCCGGGGATTTGCTCATGTCCGGCCCCTCAACCACCTTCGGCAACCCGCCACCCGTCGACGCCGATGATTCCTCGAAGAAAAATGAAAAATGCACCTGCAGAACATCCGCCATCGTCAGCAACTGGGCCGCGCACACGCGGCATGCCCCCTGTTCGTATCTCCGGACCTGCGCGACCGGCACACCGAGTGCGGCGCCAAGATTTTTCTCGTCCATCCCCAGCACGTTGCGGCGCAGTCGAATACGACGGCCGACGAAAGCGTCTATGGCGGGGGGCTGGCTGAGCACTTTTCGCCTCCGCGCAAGAATGGCTAGCTGCTTAAATTCAAACATGCTTGAAAAGCGGAAGCGATGCAACTCGAGGCTTTGCGTGATACACAAGGTTCTCGTTTGCGTTTCGATGCACGCATGCATTCGCCGCGGTGCAACAACGGAAGCGCCAACGCCTCCCACGAGCCAAAAGAAAACCCCGCGCGAAGCGGGGTGAGGTTTTGAGGGATCAGTTCCAGGTTTGTCGGTTGTACCAATCATCCAGATCCCGTCTGACGAGGTCCTTTTGGATGCCGTACCGCTCCTGGATCTTCCCTTCGAGCTGATCGAGGTTACCGTCGATTTGGTCAAGGTCGTCGTCGGTCAATCTGCCCCACTGCTCCTTGATCTTGCCCTTCACCTGTTTCCAGTTACCTTCGACTCGATTCCAATCCATGCCATTTCCTCCTGGCTTGTGACTGTCATGTCGGGGAAACTCGCGACGGCGAGATTGGTTCACTTGGAAGTGGGCAGGAAACCGACAGGAACGAATCCGTCTATTCACGCATTTACCGGGCAAGTACGGAGCCCAATTCTGAATCGCCCATCCAGGCCGGGCCTCCTCCGGGTGGGCAGCCGCGTCCGGTCCAACCGGCCATACTCCTGCCAAGAGTCGTAGCCGGTCTCAGCACAATCATCCCTCCATCGAAGCCCAGTACGCCCTCCCAGCTCAGAGACAGACGACGCCAAGCTGGTGTATAGTCGGAGCGAAAGTTCGGTCGCGCGTTTCAACCTGTTGGATAAGTAGCCGCGGAACATGGAGCTTATCGTTGCCCTTGGCCTGATCGTCTTCAAAGTCGCGTTGCTGATCGCGATGCTCTTGCTCTTGCCCTTGCCGCTGACCTGGGTGGAACGCAAGATCGCCGGGCACATCCAGCAGCGGATGGGGCCGATGCGGGTGGGCTGGCATGGGCTTCTGCAGCCGGTGGCGGACGGGATCAAGCTCCTGACCAAGGAAGACCACATCCCGACCGAGGCCGACCGCTTCCTGTTCAAACTGGCACCAATTCTGGCACTCGCGCCACCCTTCGTCGTGTTCGTCGCCATCCCTTTCGGGGAGAGCGTCTCGGTTCTGGGCAACGAGATTACGCTTTATGTTTCCAACATGAACGTGGCGCTACTCTTCGTCTTCGCGGTGATCGGTCTGGAGGTCTATGGAGTCATCTTCGGCGGCTGGGCGGCAAACAGCAAATACGCGGTCCTGGGCAGCCTCAGGACCTGCGCGCAGATGATCAGCTACGAGATCCCGATGGGCTTTGCGGTCATCGGCGTGGTCATGCTGGCGCAATCCATGAGCCTGCTCGAGATCGTACGGGCCCAGGCCGATGTCTGGAACATTGTCTACCAGCCGATCGGCTTCTTCGTGTTCTTCGTCGCGGGGCTCGCCGAAGCGCAGCGCATCCCCTTCGATCTGGCGGAGGCGGAAGGCGATCTTGGGGCAGGCTTCCATACCGAATATAGCGGCATCCGCTTCGCATTCTTCATGGTCAGCGAATACGTCATCATGCTTTTGGTGTCGGTCCTGACGGTGATCCTGTTCTTCGGCGGTTGGAACGGCGTGCTGATCCCGTTGCCGCCGCTCCTCTGGTTCGGACTCAAGGTGGCGTTCTTCGTCTATTTGTTCATCTGGTTCCGCTTTACTTTCCCCCGTTACCGCTACGACCAGTTGATGGCGATCGGATGGAAAGTCTTGCTTCCTTTGTCGATGGCGAACATAATTCTTACTGGTATTGCTTTCTCTTAAGGGCCCTTGGTGACTCAATAGCGGGGCGGCGATGTCGCGCGCACAGGACATAATCGGGACTTGGATCGGCTGGACGTTCTTCGCCGACCTGGCGAATGGTTTGGCGCTGACCTTCGGCTACATGTTCTCCAGAACCGTGACCATGCAGTATCCGGACAAGGAGAAATGGCTGCCCTATTCGCGTTATCGCGGCCACCATTTCCTGAAGCGTGACGAAGAGGGCGAGATCAAGTGCGTGGCCTGCGAGCTCTGCGCGCGGATCTGTCCCTGCTACTGCATCGAAGTCGTCCCCTACGAGGACGACAAGGGCAACCGTCGCCCGGCCAAGTTCGAGATCGACACGGCCCGCTGCCTGTTCTGCGGGCTGTGCGAGGACGCATGCCCGGCGGATGCGATCGCGCTCGGTCAGCAATATGAATTCTCGAGCTTTTCCTCGCGCGACTTGGTGATCGGACGCGACGACCTGCTCGCAAAGCCTGGCAAGGCAGCGACCGGCGGCGGCGTGGTCGCCGCGCGCCTGAACACGACGAAGGACGTGTTGGTCGAATCCAACGAGCGGCAAGGCTACAACTGGTGGCGGAATATCCGGCGGAGGTGAGCGCGCGCCCGTTGTCTATCCGACGTGCTTGGACAGGAGGCTCAGATGTTTGTCGGCGAAATCGTGAAGAACAAAGGTGTCGGAGTTATCGCGGTCACGCCCGATCAGCCGATGGTGGAAGTCCTGCGATTGTTTCGCGACAACAATATCGGCTTCGTGGTCGTCAGCCAATCGGCCGGGGAATACTTGGGCACGCTGTCGGAACGCGATTGCTGCAATGCGGTGGCTGAATACGGCGCCGAGGCGGCGGCGATGCGGGTGGCCGACATCATGAACCGCAGCGTGGCGATCTGTTCGACAGAGGATCTGCTGCCCATTGTGATGGCGATCATGACTCAGCGGCGCACCCGCCACGTGCTGGTGATGGATGGTGACGATGTTGTCGGCGTGGTCAGCATCGGCGACGTCGTCAAGCACAGGCTCGACGAAGCCCAGCGCACGGAGCAGGACCTGCACGACTATATTCGCGGAACCCACTATCACTGACGAGAGTAAGTGCCTGCCGCGTGCGACGCTGGGTTAGGGCGAGCCACCTGCCATGCCTTGGCCGAGATCCTCGGGGCTCGCCGCGGAGCTGGCGTGGGGGCCGATCTCTAATGCCGCATGCGCCTTTTGAACCTCCACCGGACATGGATATTCGCCCCGCCGCATCAGGCTGTTGAGGCGAAGCGCCCGGTAGTTTTCGGGAACAAAGACGAGACCACGCGGAAAGCGCCTGTTGACCTTGAGCTTTGCGGTCAATTCGCCCTGAGCGGATCGCACGGCCACCTGATCGCCGTCCGAAAGGCCGAGTCGCCCGGCATCCTGCTCGCTCAACTCGACATAGGGGTCATCCGCAACCGTATTCAGGATCTCCGAGCGTTCGGAATGATATCCGTTGTGGAACAGGCAATCGCCAGTAACAAGCATCAGCCGATCGTCGACTTTCGGGATCGGCGGCGCCGCGAAGAACACGCCTGACGGTGGCGTCGGAACCGCCTTTGTGAATGCGCCGTCGGCACCAAGACCGCCTTGCGTCAATCCCTGATAGGCCGGGACCAGCCGGGTAATCTCGTCAAAAATTTCGCCTTGCGCCGATGGCTGCAGCGCCTGAACGCGGAGCTGCGCGACGAAGTCGAAGATCTCCAGATTGCCCCGGGCCTCGAAAGCCGGTTCGCGGAATTTGCGGAGCTTCTGGATCCGGCCTTCATTGTTGGTAAACGTGCCCGCTTCCTCTCCATAACTCGCAGCGGGCAGCACCACATCGGCAAGGCCGGCCGTATCCGTGAGGAACGCGTCCTGCACAATCAGAAGGTCGGCGGCGCCAAGCGCCATCTGCACGATCCTCCGGTCGGGATAGGTCATCACGGGATCGCTTCCGACGATATAGAGCGCACCCATTCGCCCGACATCGCAGAGTTCCAGCATGGCGTCGAAAGTCGCGGCCGGTTCAGACGGGATCTCGACGCCCCAGGCCCGCCCGAGAGCCGTACGCGCCGCATCGTCGTCGGTGGCGGGAAGCAGCCCCGGCAGAGCTTCCGGCAGAACTCCCATGTCCCAGGCGCCCATCTGATTGGCCCTGTCGAAGAGGAACTGCATCGCCACGCCCTTGCCGAGCAGGCGGAGAACCTGCAGCAGGTTGTTGACTTGCTGCAGCGTTGCGCCCGCTGCAGGCGATCTCAGGAGTCCGACGCTGACAAGCAGGGTAACGCTGCGGACGTCTTTGAGAGCGGTAACCAAACGGTCCGGCCCTTCACCGCCCGTCGTCGCGCCGATGTCCGCAAGGGCCTCGCTCGGCAGGAGTCCTGCCACCACCGCCGCAAGGCTCGCCGCCTCTCCGCCCGGCGGCACGCGAAGCACCACCCGGGCATCGGCGTCGAGACGCGACGGCCGCGCCGAGAGCATGAGCAATCCGGTCTGCCGCCGCCGCGCGGCATCGCGCAGCAGGTATTCGGTCACCGGGTTTTCTTCCGTCACATTGCCGCCGATCACGAGCACACAATCGCTGCCAATCACGTCGTGCAGGGAGGCGCGCGTGTAGAAGCTTGCCAGCAGCGGGCCGAGCGCGTCGAAGGGCGCGGACCAGCGCGCCGAGCAGTCGATGTTGTTGGTCCGGAACACCGTCCGCATCAGCTTCTGGAACTGATAGAGGACCTCATTGGGCAGGCGCGCAGAGGCGAGCCCGCCCGCGGCCTTGCTCTCGACGGCCGACAGGCGCCGGCGCAGGTAGTCCCCTGCCTCGTCCCAGGAAACCGGCACGAGAGCGCCATCACGACGGATCATCGGTCGCTTGATGCGGTCCCGGCTCTCGACGAAGTCAAGGCCGAAGCGTCCCCGCACGCAGAGCGTTTCGCGGTTGACCCCGTGCTCCTCCTTCGAGCGGACCCGCATGAACTCGCCCTTGCGCGCCCCGACCGTAAGCTGACAGCCGGTCCCGCAATGCGGGCAGACCGTGTCAGTCTCGGCCAGGTCCCAGGGTCGCGCCTTATAGCGATAGGGAAAGCTCATCAGCGCGCCGACCGGACAGACTTCGACGCAATTGCCGCACTGGTCGCAACTCGCAAGACTGCCCTCGAAACCGGTAACGGCAGTATCCATGCCTTTTTCAACTGTCCCCAGGGCGACGGCGCCGACGACCTCCTCGCACATCCGCACGCAGCGCTGGCACTGGATGCAGCGGTTGACGTTCATGATGATGACTGGACTCAAGCGAATGTCCCGCGAGTGGAAGACGCGCTTGGGATCGCGGAACTCACTCCGGCGGGGCCCGTATTCCATCACCATGTCCTGGAGCTCGCACTCGCCGCCCTTATCGCAGATCGGACAGTCAAGGGGATGGTTGGCGAGCAGCATGTCGAGCATCGAAGACCGCGTTTCGTCGATCAGCGGCGTGTTGGTCCGCACGACCATGCCCTCGGTGACCGCGGTGGCGCAGGAAGGCTGCAGGCGCCGCAGCCCTTCGATCTCCACCAGGCACATGCGGCACGACGCCAGCGGCGGCAGCCGCTTCAGGTAGCAGAAGGTCGGGATGTCGATGCCCAGGCGCTCAGCAGCCTGCAGCACCGTGGAGCCCGCCTCCACTTCCAATGTGTGTCCGTCGATCGTAATGCTAACCATGTTCCCTCCCGCGCACGCGTTCAGTGAAACGGGCACCTTCGCTCCTCGATATGGGCAACGAACTCGTAGCGGAAATGCTCGAGCGCGGCCCGCAATCCCATCGCCGCGCCGTCACCCAAGGCGCAAAACGTATTGCCGAATATGCCCTTGCAGAGCCTCTCCATCTGCTCCAGGTCGCCCGGCGCGCCCTCCCCGGCCTCGATCCGGCGCAGCACTTTCACAGCCCAGTTCAATCCTTCCCGGCATGGGGTGCACTTGCCGCAGGACTCGTGATGGAAGAACTCGACGATCCGGGTGGCAACCTTGACCATGCAGGTCGAGTCGTCGATCACGATCACCCCGGCCGAGCCGAGCATCGAGCCGACGGCGGCGAGAGAGTCGAAGTCCATCCCCACTTCCAGCCCGCTCTCGGGGATCAGCGGCGCCGAAACCCCGCCCGGGATCACCGCCTTGATCCTGCGTCCCGGCAGCGGGCCGCCGGCATGGTTCTCGACCAGTTCGCGCAGCGGTATGCCCATCGGCAGTTCGTAGAGGCCGGGTTTGCGCACCTGTCCGCTGATACAGTAGAGCTTCGGGCCGGGGCTCTTGTCGGGGCCAATCGCGCGGAACCAGTGCGCCCCCCGCATCACGATATGCGGCACGCAAGCGAGCGTCTCGACATTGTTGATCACCGTCGGACTGGCGTAGAGCCCGGCGACGGCCGGAAACGGCGGCTTCAATCGCGGCTGCGCCCGCTTGCCCTCGAGCGATTCGAGCATCGCGGTCTCCTCGCCGCAGATATAAGCGCCGGCGCCGCAGTGAATATGGACCGCGAATTTGAAATCCGAGCCGAGAATGTTTTCTCCGAGATAACCCTTCTCGTGTGCCTCGGCGATCGCCTGCTCCAGGCGGCGAATAGCCGCCACATATTCTCCGCGCACGTAGACATAGGCGGTTTCGGCGCCGATCGCGTAGGCGCTCACCGCCAGCCCCTCGATGAGCTGGTGCGGGTCGCGCTCCATGATGATCCGGTCCTTGAATGTGCCCGGCTCGCCTTCATCGGCGTTGCAGCAGAGATATTTCGGCTTGTCGGCCCGCTTCGGCACGAAACCCCATTTCATCCCCGTAGGGAATCCGGCACCGCCGCGGCCGCGCAGGTTGGATTGTTTGACCAGCTCGACGACCTCGTCGGGCGTGTGCTCGCGCAGCACCTTGGCCAGCGCCTTGTAGCCGCCGCCGGCCTCGTAGGTGGAGAGCAGATGGCCATCCGGAACATCGACATTCCTGAGGAGAACCGGCTCGAACATGGCTATTCTCCCGGAGGTACTGCGGCAGCGAGATCGGCACCGGTCGCTTGCCCGGCCTCCCGCCGCAGCGCGGCGAGAAGCGCATCGATCCGCCCGTTATCGAGGTTGCCGTGATAGTCGTCGCCGACCTGCATCACCGGAGCCATCTCGCAGGCACCGAGGCACTCGACGGTCGAAAGCGTGAACAGCCGGTCCGGCGTGGTTTCACCCTTATTGATCCCCAGCGCCGTTTCCAGATGCTTCAGCAGAGCCTCGGATCCGCACAGCATGCAGGAGACGTTGTCGCAGAGCTGCAGGTGGAACATCCCGACAGGCTCGGTATGGAACAGTGTGTAGAAGGTCGCCAGCTCGTAGACCCAAATCCGCTCGACGCCGAGAATGTCGGCGACCTCTTCCAGCACCGGGCCGGGCAGATGACCATGTTCCTTCTGCGCGATGAGCAGTGCGGGCATGATCGCCGAGCGCTGGTCGGGATACCGCGCCGCCGCTTGCTTGATCTTTTCGCGCATGCTCATCGCGTTCAAAACTCCTGCTACTTGTCCACCTCCGCCATCACCGGGTCGAGGCTGCCGAGCACGGCGATCATGTCCGCCAGATAGCGGGCATTGGTGACCCCGAAGAGGGCCTGAAGATTGACGAAGGACGGTGCCCGCACCTTCATGCGGAACGGCTTTTCCGACCCGTCGCTGATGATGTAGAAGCCGAGCTCGCCCTTTGGCGCCTCGATCGCCGAGTAGACCTCGCCCTTCGGCACCTTGAAGCCATAGGCGGACAGGTCGAAATGCTGGATCAGCGCCTCCATCGAACAGTGCACCCGATCCTTGTCCATGGGAAAGGCGATCGTCGGCATGTCGATCTGGAATGGCCCCTCGGGCATCTGTTCGAGACATTGCTCGATGAGCCGCACGCTCTCGCGCATCTCCTCGACCCGGCACTGCCAGCGCGCGTAGCAGTCGCCCTCCTTGCGGACAATGACGTTGAAGTCGAGCCGATCGTAGATCTCGTAGGGCTCGTCGCGTCGAATGTCCCAGTCGACGCCGGAAGCGCGAAGATTGGGGCCGCTGAGGCCCAGATCGATGCCGTCCTCGGGGGAGATCACGCCGATCCCCTGGGTGCGGCTCAGGAACACCCGATTGTCCTCGATCAGCCGTTCGTAGTCGCGGATCCGGTTCGGGAAGATCTCGCAGAACTCCCTGATCTTCGGAAGGAAACCGTCGGGCAGATCCTCGCGAACGCCGCCAACCCGGCAGAAGGAGGTGTGCATCCGCGCGCCGGTGATCATCTCCAGAAGGTCCATGATCATTTCGCGCTCGCGCATGGCGTAGAGCAGCGCGGTCATGGCACCGAGATCCATCGGCAGTGCGCCGGTGATCAGCAGATGGCCGGAGATCCGCGCCAGCTCGGCCATCATCACGCGGATATACTGCGCCCGGATCGGCGCCTCGATCCCCAGGAGCTTCTCCACCGCCAGTGCGAAGGCCAGATTGTTTGAAGGCGGGCAGACGTAGTCGAGCCGGTCGGTGAGCGGAAATATCTGGGTATAGGTGAAGCTCTCGGCCAGCTTTTCGGTGCCGCGGTGCAGATAGCCGATATGCGGGTCGACGCGGGCGACATATTCGCCGTCCAGCTCGAGCACGAGCCTGAGCACCCCATGCGTGCTGGGGTGCTGCGGGCCGAGATTAAGAAGCACCTCCTTGGTGTCGAGCGCTTCGCCTTGCGGCCTCATGAGCTCAGTGACTTCGGTCATCTCGCGTTTCCGGTGTCGAGCGGCCTCCCTATGGAATTTCCTTGGTGGCAAGGTCCGGCCGGGTCGGTGGCGGCCCTTCGGCGCCAAACGGGTTCAACTCGTCCTTGTAGCCCCGAAGCGGGAAGTCCTTGCGCTGCGGGAAACCCTCGAACCCTTCCCACATGTAGATCCGGCGCAGGTCGGGATGTCCCTCGAAGCTGATCCCGTACATGTCCCAGGCCTCGCGCTCATGCCAGTTGGCGGTCCGCCAGACCCCCGTCACCGAGGGGACCCGCGGCGGATCGCCGAGGCGGCACTTGATCCGGATGCGCCATTTGTTCGGCAGCGAATAGAGGTGGTAGACCGCCTCGTAGCGCGGCGCCTCGGGGTAATAATCGACACCGCAAATGTCCGACAGGAAGTCGAACCGCAGGGCCGGATCGTCCTTCAGGAATTGGCAAAGCTCGACGATGCTTTCGGGCGGAGAGGCGAAAGCATGAACCCCATGCGAGAAGCCGAGCTCCTCGATTGCCCCTCCGAAACGTTCCGCGATCATGGTGGGGATAAGCGGCGTCTCCACGCTCATGGCACGGCGACCCGGTCCAGTGGCGTCCCGGCGAGCGCCTTGGACTTTTTGATCTTCTCCTGCAGCAACAGAAAGCCGTGCATCAGCGCCTCGGGCCGCGGCGGACAGCCGGGCACATGGACGTCGACCGGCACGAAGGTCTCCGCCCCCTGCACCACGGCATAGGTGTTGTAGACCCCGCCCGAGATGGCACAGGTGCCCATGGCGATGACCCAGCGCGGCTCCGGCATCTGGTCATAGAGCCGGCGCACCACGGGAGCGAACTTCCGCGTCACGGTGCCGGCGATGATCATCACGTCGGACTGGCGGGGCGACGGCCGGAACACCACGCCGAACCGGTCGAGATCATAGCGGGCGCACCCCGCCGAGATCATCTCGATGGCGCAGCAGGCAATTCCGAAGGTCTCGGGCCACAGGGCCGACTGGCGACTCCAGTTGATAACGCTCTCGGCCGTGGTGAACAGCACGCTGTCGCGGAACGCATTGCTTACGCCTCCCATTCCAGCGCCCCCTTCAGCCAGGCGTAGGCGAAACCCACGAGAAGCAGCAATATGAAGACGAACATCTCGACAAAGCCGACCAGTCCGATCTCCTTCAGGACGACGGCCCAGGGAAACAGGAACATCGTCTCGACATCGAAGACGACCAGCAGGATCGCGAGAATATAGAACTGCACCCTGAAGCGGCCCCCGGCGGCCTCGCCGGCCGGATCCATGCCGCACTCATAGGGCATGTTCTTTTCGGGATAGGGATTGGACGGGCGCAGCAGCGATGAGACAAACAGCGTCGCCCCGACCACCAGAACAACTCCGGCGATCATGACAAGAACCGGCAGGAATTCGATCGCAGTCATATCGCAGCGCCCGTCCAACGTGGGCTTTCCACAGCGCCAACCCTTCTTCGGGTCGGTAACGCGGGTGCCCTGAAAAGCGAATTGGGCAATTCTTTCTTGAACTTGCAGTCTATTCCGTCGAGCGGACCATTGCAAACAAATCAACCGCCAAACGCCGATTGTTGGGCAAGCCTCAGAAACCACCCCGGAAATAGGCCGATGCCGATGGTGCCGGCGGCCGTGCAGGCGAGCGTGGCGCGGACCAAGGGTGTCAATGCCGGCTCGAACGCCCTCTCCGGCTCGCGCATGTAGATCACCATGACGATGCGGATGTAGAAGTAGGCGGCGACGGCGCTTAGCAGTACTGCGATCACCGCCAGGAAAACGAAACCCTGGTCGACGAGCGCGACGAGCACGTAGAACTTGGCGAAGAACCCGGCCGTCGGCGGAATTCCGGCCAGCGAAAACAGATAGAGCAGCATCAAGAGCCCTAGCCCCGGATGCGACTTGGCGAAACCCGCATAGTCTTCGATGACCTCGCCCGAGAAATCGCCGTTCCGCATCATGATGACGGCGCTGAAAATGCCGAGATTCATGAAAGTGTAGATCAGCAGGTAAAGCATGACGCTGGCGACCCCGTCCTGACCGCCGGCGACGACACCGAAAGTGGCGAACCCCGCATGGGCGATGCTGGAATACGCAAGCAAGCGCTTGAAGTTATCCTGCACCAGCGCCACAAAACTGCCGAGCGCCAGCGTCACCACCGCAATGACCGCGACGATGATCCACACGTCGGAGGCTGCGACCAGCGGGTTGAGAAACACCCTCAGGATCACTGCGAACCCTGCCGCCTTCGGCCCGACCGACATGAAGGCGGTGATCGTCGTCGGCGCGCCTTCATAGACGTCCGGAAGCCACATGTGGAACGGCACCGCGCCAACCTTGAAGACCAGCCCCGCGACGATGAAGACCACCGCCAGCAGCAATCCCGGATCGAGCGGATCGCCGCTCACCGCGGCGGCCATCGCGTCCAGTTGCGTCGTGCCGGTGAGCCCGTAGACCAGCGATACTCCGTATAGAAAGATCGCGGTGGAGACTGCACCGAGGATCACGTATTTCAGCGCCGCTTCGTTCGACCGCCGCTCATGCCGGAGAAATCCGGTCAGCACATAGGTGCAGAGCACCATCAGTTCGAGGCCTACATAGATCGACAGGAGATCGGTCGCCGAGGCCATGATCATCATGCCGGAGAGCGCGAAAAGCAGCATGACGTAGTATTCGCTGCTCCCGATCCCTTCGATATCGGCATATTTTCGCGAAAGGAGAAATGTCAGGACGGTGGCCAGGTAGAAGACGAACTTGAAGAAGACGGCAAAACGGTCGGCAATGAACATGCCCGAATAGGCCGGCCGCACTTCCCCCGCCAGCATGAATGTCGCCAGAGCGGCAATCAGCACGACTGCGACGGATGCCCAGACAAGCAAATCTCCCTGTCCCTTCCGCACCAATTGCCCCAGGATCAGCAGGATGCAGGCCCCGGTGATCACGATTATCTCGGGGAGGCTTGCCAGGGCCCACTGGAAAAGCGTGGCGCCGGTCATTGCCCGCTCCCCTGACCGTGCACCTCGGTGAGCAGATGCTTCACCGAGGCATCGATGACGTTGAGAAAGGGTTTTGGATAGAGCCCGACCCAAAGCACGAAGACCGCCAGCGGCAGGATCGCCGCCATCTCGCGGGCGTTGACGTCGCGGATCTCGTAACGCTCGCCGACGCTCGCCGGACCAAGCGCGACCTTGCGGTACATGCCAAGCAGATAGGCTGCGCCCAGCAACGCCCCCAAAACCGCGGCCGTACCGACGGCCATGTTGGCGGCAAATCCGCCCGACAGGACCAGCAACTCGCCGACGAACGAATTGGTGCCCGGCAGCGCCATCGACGACAGGGTAAACAGCGCCAAAAACCCGGTATAGACCGGCGCCACCTTCATCAGCCCGCCGTAATTGGCGATGCTGCGCGTATGGGTCCGCTCGTAGATCACGCCGACGAACAGGAACAGGGCGCCCGTCGTCACGCCATGGTTAAACATCTGCAGGATGCCGCCTTCGAGTCCGCGGAGATTGAGGGAGAAGATCCCCATCGTCACGAAGCCCATGTGGCTGATGCTGGAATAGGCCACCAACTTCTTCAGATCGTCCTGCGCCAGGGCAAGGAACCCGCCATAGACGATGGCGAGCGCTGAAAGGGCCAGCATCAGCGTCGAATAATAGACCGACGCCTCCGGCAGCATCGGCAGTGAGAACCGCAGGAAACCGTAGGCGCCCATCTTCAGAAGCACGCCGGCGAGAATGATGCTGCCCGCCGTCGGCGCCTGGACGTGCGCATCCGGCAGCCAGGTATGGACCGGAACCATCGGCACCTTGACCGCGAAGGCGATCAGGAAGGCGAAGAACAGCCACGACTGGACCCGGAACGGCAGATCCTGCGCCGTCAAGGCGAGGATGTCGAAGGTCTCACCGCCGTGGAAATAGAGCACGATGACGCCGACGAGGAACAGCAGACTTCCTGCCAGCGTGTAGAGGAAGAACTTGAACGCCGCATAGACCCGCCCGTCGCCGCCCCAGACGCCGATGATCAGGTACATCGGGATCAGCATCGCCTCCCAGCAGACGTAGAACAGGAAGAGGTCGAGCGCGCAGAACACCCCCAGCATCAGCGCCTGCATGGAAAGCAGGGCGACCATGAACTCCTTCACCTTGCGGTCGATCGCCACCCACGAGGCAAGCACGCAGATCCAGCCGAGCAGCGCGGTCAGGAACACGAAAAGCGCGCTGATGCCGTCGACGCCAAGCGCATAGGTGATGCCCATCGCCGGCACCCAGGCGCGCGTCTCGGTGAACTGCATTTCGTGGGTCGTCGTGTCGAAGCCGGCCAGCATCGCAATCGTGAGAGCGAAGTCGACGACGGTGAAACCGAGCGCCGTCCAGCGCACCGCATCGTCGCTGCGCAGAAACATCAAGACCGCTGCCCCGGCGGCGGGCAGGAAGATGATGAGGCTGAGCAGCGGGACCGTCATTGCACCCCCTATTGCCACACGACGGCGAAGACGGCGGTGGCCGCGATCAGACCGGCGACCATGGCCAGCACATAATGGGTGACGACGCCGGTCTGGAGGCGCCGCAGTGTCCCGCCGCCGTCAAGGATCGCGCGCGCGACTCCGTTCACGACGGCATCCACGCCGTTGAGATCGGCCCGCAGCCCGGCCCGTGCCGTGCCGTGCAGCAAGGGCAGCGCCGCGGTCTCGGACACATCGCTCACCGCCTTCTCGTAGCGGGCCAGCGGTCTCTCGGCGAACCACATGAAAAAACGCGCGCCCTTGCGGTAGAACCAGTCGGTGTCGATGCTGATGGTGTTTTCCGGGTCGAGCGCCTTGAGGAAGAGCACGAAGCCCAGAGCGGTGAACATCAGCACGCCGAGGCTCTCGGTGATATGGACGCCGGTATATGGTTCGAAGTCGACCGGATAGGGAAGAAGCGCGTAGAGCGTTTGAGGAAAGACCCCGATTGCGATGCAGAGCGCCGCCGCTATGGCCATCGCAGCCAGCATGTTGCCGGGCGGCTCCCGCGCCTCGAGCGCCCGGTCGGTGCCGAAGAACATATAGTACGGGAGCTTCAGCCCGGTGTGCAGGAACGTCCCCGACGACGCCATCGTCAGCGCCAGCATCACCAGCGCGCGGTGATCCTCTCCGGCGGCGGCCACCACCATCGACTTGGTGACGAAGCCCGAGAAGAACGGAAATGCCGAGATCGCGAAGGCGCCGACCATGTAGAGCGCCACGGTCAGCGGCATGGTCCGGTAGAGCCCGCCGAGTTCGGTGAGCTTGCGCCGCCCGGTGACGTAGATCACCGCCCCCGCCCCCATGAACAGCAGCGCCTTGTAGAGGATATGGGCGAAGGCATGGCTGGTGGCTCCGTTCACGGCCAACTCGGTGCCGATGCCGACGCCCGCCACCATATAGCCGACCTGGCTGACGATGTGATAGGCGAGCAGCCGCCGGCAGTCGTTCTCCAGCACCGCATAGACGACGCCGTAGAGCGCCATGCCGGCGCCGAGCCAGACCAGGAGCTCGGTTCCCGGATAAGCCCGCGCCAGCACATAGACGGCCGTCTTGGTGGTGAAGGCGCTCATGAACACCGCCCCGGTGACGGTCGCCTCCGGATAGGCGTCGGTCAGCCAGGCATTGAGCGGCGGCACCGCGGCATTGAGCAGGAACCCGGCAAGGATCAGGTAGGCGCCGGCTCCCATCGGCCCCGCCTCGATCGGACCGAACAGGAACGAGCCGGTGGCGAGCCCATGCAGAACGACACCGCCGAGCAGCACGACGCCGCCGGTGACATGGACCATGAGGTAGCGGAAAGCGGCACGAACCGCCTTCTCGCCTCCCTGGGCGAAGACCAGATAGGCAGAGGCAAACGCCATGCCCTCCCAGAACAGGTAGAGGGTCAGGTAATCGCCGGCAAACACCACGCCAAGCGCACTGCCGACATAGACGAATGCCGCCACATGCTGGCCGGCCTCGGTCAGGTGCAGGGCGTAGACCATGCCGATCAGCGCCATGATGGTGAAGACCGTGGCAAAGACGATGCTCAGCTTGTCGACCTTGGCGATCAGGATGTCCTGGCCAAGGAACTGTGCCGCGCCGTAGCTGCCCGGCTGCATGGCGAGCACGGCGAGGATCGCCAGTACGGGGATCAGCAGCAGATAGGCCTTACGGATCGCTCCGTTGAGAAAGGCGATCGGCACCGCGCCGACAATGAACAGCAGGGCGGGATGGACGAACTCAGTCATAATAGTCCTCGCGCCGCATGAGCCCGCCCTGATGGCCAAGGAACTTGGAAACGAAAATCAAGAGCACGCAGGAGCCGAAGCCGTAGAAGGCCGACCAACCAGGCAGGCGCTCCCACAGATATTCGGCGTGTTCGCGGGGAACGAGAAAGTCGGCGAGGACGATCAGGACGAGCACGAGATAGAGCAGCCGGCGCCGCTGCCTCGCATAGGCTTCGTCGCCAAAGAAATCGACGATGCTCTTGATCATCTGACCACTCCTTCCGCCAATGCGAGGAAATAGCCGGGGAAGATGCCCATCAACACCGAGAGGATGGCGGTCGCGACCAGCGGGACAGTCACCAGCGGAATTTCACGCACCGTCGCCGGGCTCTCCTCCGCCCCCACCCCGAAAAAAGCGACATAGCTGACCGGCAGGAAATAGGCGGCGTTCAGCACCGAGCTCGCCAGCAGCACGATCAGGAAAGCGATTTCCCCCGCCTGCACGGAGCCCAGCGTCAGATACCATTTGCTGACGAAGCCCGCGGTCGGCGGCACGCCGATCATGCTGAGCGAGGCGACGAAGAACGCCCCCATCGTCCAGGGCAACCTCCGCCCGATCCCAGCCATGTCGCTGATGTTGCGCTTGCCGGACGCGCAATAGATCGAACCGGCGCAGAAGAAGAGCGTGATCTTGGAGAAGGCGTGCGCCGCAATGTGGATGATCCCGCCGACCATCGCAACCGGCGACAGCAGGACCGCACCGAGCACCACATAGGAGAGCTGGCTGACCGTCGAATAGGCGAGCCGCGCCTTCAGGTCATCCCGCGTCAATGCGTAGATCGACGCCATCAGGATCGTGAACGAGACCAGATAAGCCGTGGCGATGCCGAGTCCCAGCCCGCCCATCAGCCCGGGGCCGAAGACATGGAACACCACCCGCAGCACGCAGAACACGCCCATCTTGACGACCGCCACCGCATGCAGGAGCGCGCTGACCGGCGTCGGCGCCACCATCGCGGCCGGCAGCCAGGCGTGCATCGGCATTACCGCCGCCTTGGCGAAGCCGAAGAGATAGCAGAAATAGACGACTGTCAGCAGCTGCGGCGAGGCATTGGCGCCCGCCAGCAGCCCCCCCGCCACAAAGTCGAGCGATCCGGCAATGTGATAGGTCAGCGCCAGCGCCGCGAGCAGCACGCTTTTCGAGGCGCCCATCAGATAGACGAGATACTTGCGGCTGCCCGCCCATCCCTCTTCGTCCTCGTGGTGGTAGACGAGCGGATAGGTGACGAGGCTCAGCAGCTCGTAGAAGATCACCAGTGTGAACAGATTGGCGGAGAAGGCACCGCCGACGGCCGCCGCAAGGCTGGTAGCGAAGCAGGCGAAGAAGCGGGTCTGCGCGTGCTCGTGCAAGTGCCGCATGTAGCCGATGGAATAGATCGCCGCCACGATCCACAGCAGCGACGAGACGGTGGCGAACACCATGCCGAGCGCATCGACCCGGAAAGCGAAGTCGATCCCAGACAGGATCTCGAACAGCCGCAATTCGACCGTCCCGCCCGAAAGCACCGTGGGCGCCATAGAGGCGACGATCGCGAACATGACGAGCGCGGCGAGCGGCGAGACGAGATCGCGGAGCTTTTCGCGTTTGTTGAGAAGGAGAACTGCAAGGGCCGCCAGGCCTGCGACGGCGACGGCAAGAAGGGGCCGGATGGAGATCACCGGATCCAAGCCGCTATCCTTTCATCACGGTCACGTCGTCGACCTTGAGGGTGGACTTGTTCCGCACCAGGGCAACCAGGATGCCGAGGGCGACGGCAACCTCGGCCGCGGTGATTGCGATGACGAAGATCGCGAAGATCTGGCCGCGGAAATCGGCGTAGTACCGCCCGAAAGCGATGAAATTGATGTTGACCGAGTTGAGCAGCAACTCTAGCGACATCAATACGACGAGGATATTGCGTCTCAGCAGCACACCGGCGGCCCCTATCACGAACAGGACCACTGCAAGGGAAATGTGCCACCAGAGCGGAACCATCACTCCGGCTCCTTCCGCGCCAGCACGATGGCACCGACGAGCGCCGCCAGCAGGATGACGGAGGCGGCTTCAAACGGCAGGAGATAATCGGCGAACAGGGTCGTGCTGAGCTGCCGGATCTGGTCGCCCTCCCGCATGGCGATGGGCTCCGTAGCGGAAAAGCGGTCGCTCGACAGCACCAGCACAAGCATCTCCGCCCCAAGCAGCACGAGCAGCACCAGAGCCGGCAGGTTGCCGCCCGGCAGGAAGCGCTGCAGCACCGCTTCGCGCACGTCTATCATCATGATCACGAAGAGGAAGAGCACCATGATCGCGCCGACATAGACGAAGATCTGGACGACCGCGAGCAACGGCGCCTCCAGCAGCACGAAGACGGCCGAAATCTGCAGGAAACACGCCATCAGTGCCAATGCGCTGTGAACCGGATTGCGCGCCAGCACCACGGTCAGAGCCGTGATCACGGCCACCGTGGCGAACAGAAGAAAGAACCCCTGATCCATCGACGCCGACCCTCCCACGCGAACTGTTACTCGGCGCGAGACGGCCTGATTTGAGGTAGCGCCGCACCTCAGATGCGTTCACAAATTGTGCCCTAGTCTCGGATTTTTCACAAGATTATTGTCGGCGGCGAAGTAAAACCGGCCGAGAGGAATATCTCGAAATGAAGACCTCCCCCATGGGGCGCGCCGGCGGAGGCGGCCTTCACGCAGTCTTTCCGACACGCGCATTTCCACTTTAAATTGCCAAGACGGTATGGCATGTTCCCGCGGCGCGGATTTGGCTTGGGGGCTGCAGGGGCCGATGTCGGACGAACTGTTCTATCTTCTTTTTCTGTTCGGATTCTACGCCACGACAGTCGTTACCTATTTCGCCTTTGGCTACGGTCTCAGCTGGGTCAACGACCGCAATCCCGAGCGAAAGATTCAGAAGGGGCGCCGCTCCGACAAACGTCGCAACGCGGAAATCCGCCAGAGCATGGCTTCGATGTTCAGCGCGTGCCTGCCGCTGACCATCGGCCTCTACGTTCAACAAGCGGGTTGGGCGCCGGCACCCTGGGCGTTCAACTGGTGGGCGGCGGTGCCGCTCTTTGTCCTTTGCATGTTCCTCTACGATACCTGGTTCTACTTCATGCACCGGCTGCTGCACACGAAGTGGCTCTACCCGCTGCACGCACTTCATCATAAGAGTGTCGCACCAACGATCTGGAGCACCTATTCGGAGGATGTCCTCGACAATTTTCTATTGCAGGGGTTCTCAGCCGTCATCGTTTTCGTTGTGCCGTTTCCGCCAGCGATTCTCATCGGACAAAGGCTGTTTGAACATTTCAACGGCATGCTCGGGCACTGTGGGTTCGAGTATTTCGCCTCATCGACAGCGCGTTATCCGTCCCCCTTGCTGTGCACGACGTTCCACGATCAGCACCATTCGGGATTTCGATACAACTACGGCAACTACTTCTCGTTCTGGGATCGCGTGCTGGGCACGATTTCACCAAACTACGATCAGCGCGTGAAGACGTTCGAGGAAGAGGGACCGGCGCTCAACTTAAATTGGGCCGCTGGCGCCGATCTGCGCCAGACGGCCGATACTCATGTTGAATTCGACGTGCCTGGGCCCATCCATGCAGCCCGGGTATCCGTTGCGGCGACGCGGCCTCTTGATTGAACTCGCAATAGGCGCGACTTCCCCGAAGCAACCCGTGACGCGACGGCCGACAGCGAAATCATGCAATTTGCGATAGGCCCCGCCTTTGAAGCGAAGTCTAAAATAAGGTGTTTGTTGTGGAGTGCCGCGGCAACCCCGAAAAATCCTCGGGCTGGCATTTTGGGACGTCGGACCTTGGTCCAACACGGGCCGGCAAAGGTCTGAGGCCGATTGCCGAAGGGCTCGCCTGGTACATATTGCTGCAATCCAGCGCTTATCAGCGGTTGTCCACCAAGCAAGTTCGATTGGAATTATTGCCATGGCGATGTCGCACGGAAGATGGAAAGATCGAGTTTCCGATCTCCTTTGGGGCGTGACTTCCGGCCCCGGGTCGACCGGAATTTATATTGCAGTTGCCATGTCGATTGCTGGGCTCGCGAGCGCAAAAACGGGCATTCCGGGATATGCACTTGTAGCGGCGGCTGTAGTACTGGTGCTGTTCATCGACCCGTCGGAACGGATCCGCAAGCTCCGACTACAACGCCGTCAAGCCGACGTAAACCATCGCCCGACCCGGTCCGATAGCCGACGCGGCCCCGCAATGGGTCCCGGAGCGAAGCTCCGATAGTGGGAGCCGTTTCACACGTTGAATGTGTATCGGCAAAGTTGTCGCTCGAGCCACGGCCTCGTTCGTTACTGGGTGCCGCCGGACGGGCCGACTGCGCGCTGGTGTCGCTGACGGTGGTGCGGCAGCAAAACGGAATTTGACGGGCGAAGTCCTATCTGCGTGGGGCGGCTAGGCGAGCACCATTCCAATCATAAAAGCCGTGAATAGAGCGATCACCGCAGTAAGCGCGATCGACATCATGGTACGCTGGTCGGCGCTCATCTCATTTCCTCCTTGCCTGTTTGGCCAAGGGAGAACGTTCTGCAAGCTCAAATGTTCATCTTCGGCGACAATCAAGCCGAAAGTTCAGTTTAAAGAACTGTGCTCGGAAAAGGCGTGGCCAAAGGTTTTAGGCCGTTTTGCTGTGCAGGCTACCTCAGCGATATCGCGCTTCGATTTTGTTGCCCAACGAGGCTCTGCCGGATCGGCAGCGCGCCTGGAAGCCCTGAAGCAAATGGTGGGCCCGGAGGGACTCGAACCCCCAACCAAGCGGTTATGAGCCGCCGGCTCTAACCATTGAGCTACAGGCCCTGCCGGGTCGTCCGACCGCCGCGAACCAATGGCAATTCGCGGGCTCGAATGGCTCTAGCGGAAAACCTTTTTGCCGACAAGCCATTGCCGCAATGCCTACACAATCGATAAGCAAGGATTTGGCAGATAACAACCGGAGAGAAACTTCCATGATTTCCACACGCATTGGCCGCTCCGTCAATGTTGCGGCGATTGCCGCCATCTTCGCCGGTGCTTTTGTGGCGGCCGCAGCGGCGCAAGACAATGGTGCCGGCAAGGGCGACGCCAAGGGGCGCCCGGACGGGGTGAGAGGCCGCCAGGCGGTGATCAAGGTTTTCGGCGAAGGCCGGGCGACGACGGCGCCCGACATGGCGATCGTGCAGCTGAGCGTCGTCAAGGATGCGAAGACCGCCCGCGAAGCGCTGGACGCCAACAACAAGGCGATGGCCGAGGTACTTGCGGCTCTAAAGCAATCAGGCATTGCCGAGCGCGACCTGCAGACGAGCGGCTTCTCGATCATGCCGCAATACAATTATCCGCAGAACAGCGACGGCAGCGCCCGCCCGCCGGAGCTCGTCGGCTACCAGGTCGTCAACGGCGTCAGCGTGCGTGTGCGCGATCTGGCGAGGCTCGGCGAAATCCTCGACAAATCCGTCACGCTCGGCGTCAACCAGGGCGGCGGCATCGAATTTACCAACGACAAGCCGGAGCCGATCATCACCGAGGCCCGCAAGGCGGCTGTCGCCGACGCAATCGTGAAGGCGAGGGTCTTGGCCGAAGCGGCCGGCGTCTCGCTTGGGCGGCTGATCGAGCTCTCGGAACAGCCCTCCCGCCCCGAGCCGCCGGTGCCGATGCGCAGCATGGCGAAGGAACTCGCCGCCGACCAGGTGCCGATCGCAACCGGCGAGCAGGCCTATAGCGTCACCGTCAATGTGACCTTCGCGGTCAACCACTAGCATCGCCATCGGGTAGGCCAGCCTGAGGTTTCAGGCTGGCCTCTCCTCGAACGTAAAAAAAGGAGAGCCCCGACGCTTGGCGCGGGGCTCCTTTTCCGTCAGCGGAGAGACAAGATGGAAAGACTGTCCTTACCAGCGACCGATGATCGGGCAGCCACGGACATTAGCGAAGATGATCGCCTGGCGATCGCCGTGACGGCGACCTTGGACGACGACCTGGCGGCGCGAGACGTCGGCGACATGGGCGCGGCGCAGGCCGCGATCGCGTGCCTTGTCTACGGCGAGCCACGGTTCGCAGCGACCGCGACGTTCCCAGCGGTCGCGGCGCCAATCGCGCCTGTCGTCCCAGCGGTCATAGTCACGCTCGCGGTATTGAACGCCGCCACCCTGGCCGAATTCGAAAACCAGCGCATCGGCCGAAGCCGTGGTGGTCGTACCGACAAGGCCGGTCAGCCCGACAACGGCGGCGACGGCTGCATTGACAAGAAATTTCCTCATGGCATTTTCTCCGTTTAGCGAAGGGGTTGGCGGGTCACTCTCTCAACCATTGATCCAAATCTAGACCGGGCAAGCTGAACGGCACCGGAACCCTTCGTTCATGCGGTGTTCAGGAAAAGTCCCGCCCTCCCGCGCCAATCTCAGGCGATTCGGCCGGATTTGCGGCAGGTCAAGGGCGGAGACGTGAACGGTCGACCGCCCGCGCTTTCCTCTTCCCGTTCAAGGGGAAACGAGAAAGGGCGGAATTCGTTCCTTTCAGCTGCACAAGTGCGAACCTAAGGCTTTGAAAACCGACGGCTTTCCTTCTCCGTCAGTTAACCGGCGAGTTCCTGCTCGAACAACTTTAGATTGCGATAATGACTGAGCCGTGTAATGACGCCATCCTCGACCTCGAAAATAAACACGCTGGGGATGGCATAGGCCTGGCCCGACGCCTCCGGGAAACCGGCCATCGTCTCGCGGTACGTGCCGCGCGCGGTCGTGTCGGCCGCCACGCGCTGCCCGAAGGCATCGCGCATCACCACGACGTCGCCAAAACTCTCGTCGAAATGACGCAGGTAGCTCATCACCCAGGTTCTGAGCGGCCCGATGCCGAGCGTGCGCTGACCGGTCAGCGAATCGAAGGCGACATCGTCGTCGAGGAGGCGGTCGAGCGTTTCGAAATCCCTGTCGTTCACGGCCGCGATGAAGCGACCGGCAATGGTCTGGGCGTCCGTCATCCTTTCCTCCTCATAGTCGGCAGGCCGTTCATTCTACAGCAGGAATCGTCAGATCGGCCAGTGCAGAGGATAGACTTGCGTCAGCTTCCGAGATGCAGGACAACGTCGCGGCGGTGCGGGCGGTCGCGGTGCTCGAAGAGATAAATTCCCTGCCAGGTGCCGAGCGCCATGCGCCCGTCGATGACCGGAACCCCGAGTGAGACCTGGGTCAACGCCGCCTTGATATGGGCGGGCATGTCGTCCGGGCCTTCTTGGGTGTGGACGATCCAGCCCATCGAAGGAGCGGACGACGGAGGCACGAGACGCTGGAAGAATTCGCGCAGATCGCGTTGAACGTCCGGATCGGCGTTTTCCTGAATGATGAGCGAGGCGGAGGTGTGGCGCACGAAAACCGTAAGCAGCCCCTCCGAGGCACCGCATGCCCGCACGAAATCGGCCGCCTCGTTCGTGAACTCGTAGAGCCCCTGCCCCATGGTGGCGATGGTGATGACGGTCTGCGGCATTACTGTCGTCCTGCATGGCGGGCGCCGCGCTTCCGCCAGCGCCCGTTCTACTGGACACTATCGCGGAATTCATCCGGATTGGAAGAACCGCTCAGCATCTTGGCGTCGCGCAGAGCCTTGCCGGTCGGGCATCTTCGGCCGGACTGCTCGCCGCCCCGTCATCCGGTCGCAGGTCAAAGTTCCAGGAAGGGCTCGAAGCCGCCATAGATCATCCGCTTGCCATCGAAGATCGATTTCCACTCATCGCCCTGCAGACGCGGATCCGCCATCACCTTGGCAACGATCGCGTCACGGTCCTGGCGCGACCGGTAAACGACCCATGAGAAGACGACGGTCTCGTCCTCCTTGGCCTGCACCGCCCGCGGAAACGAGGTGAGCTCTCCATAGGGAACGTCGTCGCCCAGGCATTCGACATAATTCAGCGCACCGTGCTCCTTCCAGACTTCACCGGCCTTGCGAGCCATATCCTTGTAAGCCTCGACGTTTTGCTTCGGTACCGCGACCAGAAAACCATCCACATAAGCCATGTCCGTCTCCTCCATTGAAAGTCAACAAAGGACGGCCGGGGCGGAAAGGTTCCGACACGACAAAGCAAATTTTCGAAGAGCGGCCGACAGATCCTCAAAGAGGCTTGATGAGCCTCACCCCCCGCAGCCCTGCAGCTGGCGCGCGTAGAGCGCCGCGACGTTGCTGGCGCGCTTGGCCCCCGTCTTCGCCGTATCGCTCCACCTGCCGCGCGCATAGCCGCCGTGGCCATGATAGTAAGCGATGTAGAGCCGATAGGGATCGTTGAGGGCAATGCCGTTCTGCTGATGGCTCTGATTGTGATACCAGGCAATGAAGCGGACCGCGTCGGCAAAGTCCGTGCGGCGCGCCATCCAGCGCCCGGTTTCGGCCTGATAGCGGGCCCAGGTGCCGTCGAGCGCCTGCGAATAGCCATAAGCCGAAGAGACCCGCGTCCAAGGGATGAAGCCGAAGAGCTTGGTGCGCGGCGGCCGTGCATTGTGGCGGAAGCCGGACTCCGTATAGATCGTCGCCATCAGCACGGGCACCGGCACGCCATATTCGCGCTCCGCCGCATAGGCGGCCCGGCGCCAACTGTTGAACAGGCCATCTCGCTGCTCGAAGACGGCGCAGGCGTTCCGGGTCTCTCTCGGCACCGTTCCGCAGCCGGCCAGCAACAGGAGGACGACGACAAAAACGCAACGCATCGCGGAACCTCTCGTATGCGAGAGATTGATAAAGCGTAAATGTTAAGGAACGGTTTTGAAGCGAAGTCGAACGACGGGATCGCCGATTGCGCCTGCTGCACCTCGGGCGAAGCTACCATTGGCGATAAGCGGCGCCGGCTTTGACGAGACGCTCCGCAACGCCATCTGCGGCGCGGCGCATATCCCGGAAGCGTCGCGCCGCAGTAACCAATCAGTTACAATCTTGTTCGCCTAGCCGAGCGTGCCGATCAGTTCGCGATAGGCAGCCTCGGGGAAGGCCTTCAACGTCCGGGTGCGCACATTGCCGTAGGTGCCCAGCGTCAATGCGAACCGTGCGGCAATCGCGTCGTCCGGCGCTTCGCAGATCGCGACCATGTCGTATTCGCCCATGGTGAGATAAAAATCCTTGAAGGAACCGCCCATTTCCTCAAGCACCTTTCTGGCCGCATCCAGCCGTTTCGGCGACTCACGCACAGACTTGATACCCTGATCGGTCCAATTGAGGAGCACGACGTAAGTGGTCATCTCACACCTCCCGCAGAACATCCCGCCCTCGAAGGAGAGCGTCCAAGATGCTCCAAATCAAGAAAAGGCTAGAGCGCTTCTTACGCGTTTAAGGTCCGGCGCTCTAAGGCACGGTGGACGCCTGCGGTGCAACTACTTCTCTCGCACTGCAACCAGTGCCCCCTTTCGCTGCAAGCTCAGAAGTATAATCCCGCGGTCCGAAGCGAACAAGTTCAGACGCGTTCGCGCCACCCCGAGGGCGGCACCGAGAAACAAGAAAGCCGGGCGCTGGCCCGGCTTCCGTGCATTTCTTTGAGAGAGCGGTCGGCTCAGCTGTTTCTGTTCAGCTGTCGAGAAACGAGCGCAGCTTGCGCGACCGACTCGGATGCTTGAGCTTCCTGAGCGCCTTCGCCTCGATCTGACGAATACGCTCGCGGGTCACCGAGAACTGCTGGCCGACCTCTTCGAGCGTGTGGTCGGTGTTCATGCCGATGCCGAAGCGCATGCGCAGCACGCGTTCTTCACGCGGCGTCAGCGAAGCGAGGACGCGCGTGGTCGTCTCGCGGAGGTTCGCCTGAATGGCCGCGTCGATCGGCAGCAGCGCGTTCTTGTCCTCGATGAAATCGCCGAGATGCGAGTCCTCTTCGTCGCCCACGGGGGTCTCGAGCGAGATCGGCTCCTTGGCGATCTTCAGGACCTTGCGCACCTTCTCGAGCGGCATGGCAAGCTTTTCCGCCAGCTCCTCCGGCGTCGGCTCGCGGCCGATCTCGTGCAGCATCTGGCGCGAGGTGCGGACGATCTTGTTGATCGTCTCGATCATGTGCACCGGAATGCGGATCGTGCGGGCTTGGTCGGCGATCGAGCGGGTGATCGCCTGCCGGATCCACCAGGTCGCGTAGGTCGAGAACTTGTAGCCGCGGCGGTACTCGAACTTGTCCACCGCCTTCATCAAGCCGATATTGCCTTCCTGGATGAGATCCAGGAATTGCAAGCCGCGGTTCGTGTACTTCTTGGCGATCGAGATCACCAGGCGCAGGTTCGCCTCGACCATCTCCTTCTTGGCAATCCGCGCCTCGCGCTCGCCCTTCTGCACCATCGACACAATGCGGCGGAACTCGGCGATGGAGATGCCGGTCTCGGTCGCGAGGTTCTGGATCTCCTGGCGGATGTCGCGGATCGTCTGGTTCTCGGCCCTGGCAAACTCCTTCCAGCCCTTGCCGGCGAGATTGCTGATCGACTTCATCCAGTTTGGGTCGAGTTCGGCGCCGGAATATTGTTCGAGGAAGGAGTCGCGCTTGACACCGTAGGATTCGGCAAGACGCAGCAGCCGCCCCTCGTTCTGCATGAGCCGCTTGGAAATGTCGTAAAGCTGCTCGACCAGCGCGTCGATGCGGTTCTGGTTGAGCGACAGGGACTTCACCGCCTTGATCAGCTCGTCCTTCAGCTCCTTGTAGCGGCGTTCCTGCGCCGGCGACAGCGTGCCGGTCGCGGCAAGGCGCGCTTCCACCTGCTGATCCTGCAGCTTGCGGAGCTTCTTGTAGGTCTCGGCGATGATGTCGAGCGTATCCATCACCTGCGGGCGCAGCTCCGCTTCCATCGCGGCGAGCGAGAGGTTCGACTCGTCGTCGTCCTCTTCCTCTTCCTCGACCGGCTGGCCCTCGCCGCCGACATTGGTGATGTCGTCGTCATTGGCCGCAGTCCGCGATCTGCGGACCTTTTCCTTCTCCTCGGCCGCCTTGCGGTCGGCCTCGATCTTTTCCGGGCTCTGGAACTGCGGCGCGGCCTTGGCCTCGGGACCGGAATAGGTGGTCTCGAGGTCGATGATCTCGCGCAGCAGCGTCTGGCCCTCGTTCAACTCGTCGCGCCAGATGATCAACGCCTGGAAGGTGAGCGGGCTTTCGCAGAGACCTGCGATCATCGTTTCGCGGCCGGCCTCGATGCGCTTGGCGATGGCGATTTCGCCTTCGCGGGAAAGAAGCTCCACCGAGCCCATCTCGCGCAGATACATGCGCACCGGGTCGTCGGTACGGTCGGTCGGTTCCTTCTTCTTGCCGGTGGCAAGCGCAGTGCCGCTGACGGTCGCAAGTTCGCCGCCTTCGCTCTCGGCGTCGTCGGCACTATCCTCTTCGTCGCCGCCCGCCGCTTCCTCGACTTCCTCGTCTTCGATGACATTGATGCCCATGTCGGACAGCATCGACATCGTATCTTCGATCTGCTCAGAGGTGACTTCTTCGGAAGGCAGGACGGAATTGAGTTCGTCCATCGTCACATAGCCGCGCTTCTTGGCGGCCTTGATCATCTTCTTGACAGCGTCGTCGGAAAGATCGAGAAGCGGACCGTCCGGAGTGCCTTCGCGTTCAACGTCTGCTTCTTCGTTTTCTTTGACTTTTGTTGCCATTTAATCGTCGCTTTCCTTGTCGCAACCGGTGTGTTCCCGGTGCCCAATGCCGCTCGGGGGTTCGGGCGCGCCGCGCACCCGCCACCGATTCATTTCCCCTGACGTAACGGGATGATGTTTAATTCCTGATTAACCACGACAGCGATCGCGGCTGAGCGGGCAAGCTTCGACAGTCCTGCCACTGAGTCGTCTCTGGCATGATTCCCTATCCGCCGTACCATGTCGCCATTTCTGCTTGAAATGGTGATTCCCAGAATTTTTGATCCCGTCAAGCATTTCCGGTGAAAAACCGCGCAAATCGGCAAAAAACGCTTGTCGACGGGAATTCCTCGCCGTTCACCAGGGTTGGCACAAGATGTAGGAGCGCCCTCTTAAAAGACAAGGGGCGCAGGCTTTTTCCGGGAAAAGCCCTGTTATTTGGCTTCAGGATGCAACCGGCAGTCACATCACAGCCAATCCATCACCACCTTGCCGGAATTGCCGGAGCGCATCGCCTCGAATCCGTCGCGAAACGCATCGATGCCGATGCGGTGGGTGATGATCGGCGAAAGGTCGAGCCCACCCTGGACAAAAGCGATCATCTTGTACCAGGTCTCGAACATTTCGCGGCCATAGATGCCCTTCAGGTTGAGCATCTTGAAGATCACCTTGTTCCAGTCGATCTCGAAGCCGGCCGGCGCAATGCCGAGAATGGCGATCTTGCCGCCATTGTTCATCTTGTCGATCAGGTCGCGAAAGGCGGGTGCCGCGCCCGACATTTCGAGCCCGACATCGAACCCTTCGGTCATGCCTATCGACCGCATCAGATCGCCGAGGTTCTCCTTCGAGGCATCGACGACATAATCGATCCCGACCTTGCGGGCGAGGTCGAGGCGCACCGGATTGATGTCGGTGATCACCACCTTGCGCGCGCCCGAGCGCTTGGCGACCAGCGCCCCCATGATGCCGATCGGCCCGGCGCCGGTAACGAGAACATCCTCGCCGACGAGATCGAAGGAAAGCGCCGTGTGCACGGCGTTGCCGAACGGATCGAAGATGGCGGCGATCTCGTCCGGCACGTCATCCGGGATCGTCACGACATTATATTCCGGCAGGCAGACGAACTCGGCGAAAGAGCCCGGTCGGTTGACGCCGACGCCGAGCGTGTTGCGGCAGAGGTGCCCCCTGCCCGCCCGACAATTGCGGCACTTGCCGCAAACGATATGGCCTTCGCCGGAGACCCGTTCGCCGACATGATGCTTGGTGACCGCCGAGCCGACTTCAGCGATTTCGCCCATGAACTCGTGGCCGACGACCATCGGCACCGGAATGGTCTTCTGCGCCCATTGGTCCCAATTCCAGATATGGACATCGGTGCCGCAGATCGCCGATTTCTTGACGCGGATCAGGACATCGTTCGGCCCGACCTCGGGCACCGGCACGCGTTCCATCCACAGCCCGACTTCCGGCCTCGTCTTGACCAGCGCCTTCATCATGTTGGTCATCGCAAACACACTCCTCCTGGCCGTAACGCGGGCTCCCCCAAATCGCTTCCTAGATTACCCCTAACTCGCGGCCGACCTCTTCAAAAACAGCGATCGCGCGGCGGACGTCGGCCTCGCTGTGGGCCGCCGACATCTGGGTGCGGATGCGCGCCTGTCCTCTCGGCACGACCGGGAAGGAAAAGCCGATGACGTAGACGCCCTTTGCCAGCATGCGCGCCGCCATCTCCTGCGCCAGTGCCGCATCGCCAAGCATCACGGGAATGATCGGGTGCCCCTCGCCGGCCAGCGTGAAGCCGAGCTTCGACATTTCCGCCCGGAAGAGTGCCGAATTCGCGTAAAGTCGCTCGCGAACGGCATCGCCGTTTTCGATCAGTTCGAAGACCTTGAGCGATGCGGCGGCGATGACCGGAGCAAGAGTATTGGAGAAGAGATAGGGCCGCGAGCGCTGGCGCAACCAGTCGACGACCTCGGCTTTGGCCGAAGTGTAGCCGCCCGAGGCACCGCCCAGGGCCTTGCCGAGCGTGCCGGTAACGATGTCGACCCGGCCCTCGACGCCGCAATGCTCGGCCGAGCCGCGGCCATGCTTGCCGACGAAACCGACCGCATGGCTGTCGTCGACCATGACCATCGCGCCGTATTTCTCCGCCAGATCGCAGACGCCCTCGAGATTGGCGATGATGCCGTCCATGGAAAAGACGCCGTCGGTGGCGATCAGCTTGAAGCGGCTGCCCTCAGCCTTCTTCAACTCCTCTTCCAGCGCCGCCATGTCGTTGTTGGCGTAACGGAACCGTTTCGCCTTGGAGAGCCGCACCCCGTCGATGATCGAGGCGTGGTTCAACGCATCCGAGATGATTGCGTCTTCCTCACCGAGCAGCGTCTCGAACAGCCCGCCATTGGCATCGAAGCAGGAGGAATAGAGGATCGTGTCCTGCATGCCGAGGAACGCGGAGATACGCGCCTCGAGCTGCTTGTGCTCCTCCTGCGTGCCGCAGATGAAACGCACCGAGGCCATGCCGTAGCCGTAGCGGTCGAGCGCCTTCTTGCCGGCATCGGCAAGCTCCTCGTTATCGGCGAGCCCCAGATAGTTGTTGGCGCAGAAGTTCAAGACCCTTTCGCCGGACGCGACTTCGATCTCGCCCGCTTGCTTCGAGGTGATGACCCGCTCCGACTTGTAGAGCCCGGCCGTCTTCAGGCCCTCGAGTTCCGAACGGAGGTGAGTGAGGAAAGCAGAGGTCATGGCTGGTCGCTTTCAATCGAGGACTGATTTCGTCTAGACAAATAGCATGACGACTTTCGACATGCAGCACATTCTCACTGCATTGTTGAGGTGAAACGCGCGGGTTTCAAGCGTGATCCGCGCCGCCGACGCGGCGCTGCTGGATCCCTGCACGCCTGCGCACGCAGGCCGCCGGCATTGCTCGATCAGCCACCATCCTCGAACGCATCGATCACCGCCAGAAAAGCCTCGCCATACCTCTCCCGCTTGCTCTCGCCGATGCCGGGTATGTCGAGGAGATCGTCGAAGTCGCGGGGTCGCCGTTTGGCGAGCGCGATCAAGGTCGTGTCCGGGAACACGACATAGGGCGGGACGTTCAAGTCCTTGGCGATCGAGGACCGCTCGGCGCGCAGGCGTTCGAAAAGCTCGAGATCGGAGCCGGCAAGGTCGGAGCGCTCACGAGCCGCCGGCTTCTGGCCGCGCGCCGCCTTGCCGGAACCGGGCCGATCCTTGCGGAAGAACACCTGGCGCTCGCGCTTGAAGACACTTCGTGCCTCCGGCTCGAGCTTCAAGGCCCCGAAGGCGGCATGATCCACCGTGATCAGCCCCGCGGCCAGCAATTGCCGGAAGACCGATTGCCAGGTTCGCGCCGGCAGGTCCTTGCCGGCACCGAAGACCGGTATGTCGACATGGCCGAAGCGCTCGGTCTTTTCATTGACGGTCCCGATCAGCACGTCGATGACGTGGCCGGTGCCGAACCGCTCGCCGGTCCGGTAGACGGCGGCGAGTGCCTTGATCGCCGCTTCCGTGCCGTCCCAGGTTTCGACCGGCTTCAGGCAGGTGTCGCAGTGGCTGCAGCGGCCGGGATGCGCCTCGCCGAAATGCGCAAGGATCGCCTGGCGCCGGCAACCGACCGTTTCGCAGATCGCCAGCAGGGCATTGAGCTTGGACCGTTCGATGCGCTTGATCTCGTCGGGCGCGCCGCCCTCGTCGATCATGCGCCGGCGCTGGATGACATCGGCCATGCCATAGGCCATCCAGACCTCCGACGGCAGTCCGTCACGCCCCGCCCTTCCCGTCTCCTGGTAATAGGCCTCGACCGAACCCGGCAGGTCGAGATGCGCCACATAGCGCACGTTCGGCTTGTCGATCCCCATTCCGAAGGCAACGGTGGCGACGAGGCAGAGATTTTCCTCTTTAAGGAAGGCATCCTGATGCGCATCGCGCAAAGATCGATCCATACCGGCATGATAGGGAAGCGCGCGGATGCCTTGTTCGTTCAGCCAATCGGCGGTGTCCTCGACCTTGGCGCGCGACAGGCAATAGACGATGCCGCTCGAGTCCTTGAAGCGCGACAGGAAACGCAGGAGCTGTTGGCGCGGCTGGTCGCGTTCGACGATCTCGTAGGCGATATTCGGCCGGTCGAAGCTGGAGGTGAAAACCCGTGCGCCATTGAGCCCCAGTCGCTCGATCATGTCGTCGCGCGTATGCGGGTCGGCGGTGGCCGTCAGCGCAACGCGCGGCACGCCGGGAAAGCGCGACGCAAGGCAATCGAGGCCGCGATATTCGGGGCGAAAATCGTGCCCCCATTGCGACACGCAATGCGCCTCGTCGATGGCGAAGAGGGCGATGTCCATGTCGCCGATCATCTCGGCGAACCCGTCGGTCACCGCACGCTCCGGCGTCACGTAGAGCAGGTCCAGGGCGTCTGCCGAGAGCGCCCGGCGGACGGCGATCGCCTCGTCGCGGGTCAGGGAAGAGTTAAGCGCGGCGGCGCGAATGCCGAGCTGCTTCAGCGCCTCCACCTGGTCCCGCATCAGCGCGATCAGCGGCGAGACGACGATGCCGACGCCTTTGCGACACAGCGCCGGAATCTGGAAGCAGAGCGACTTGCCCGCCCCGGTCGGGAAAAGCACGACCGCATCGCCGCCTTCCGCCACGTGTTCGATGACCGCCTGCTGCTGACCGCGGAAGGCGGAATAGCCATAGATGCGCTTGAGGATATCGAGAGAATTTCCGAGGCCTCGCATGTCGAACAGGTGCGCGGTGGTGTCGTGACTTTCGGACATGGAATCGCTTTCGTCGTGCGGGCAGTATGGGATTTGGGAAAGTTGGACGCAAACGGCTGGAAGATCGTGCTAACCGGGAACTCCGACCTCGCTACCGTGCTGCCGGTCCCTTGACCCGTCCGGAAAGCACGCCAAAGCCTTCGATTATTGCTTCCTGGTTCTCGAGCCGGGTCACTTCCAATTGGACCTCCTGAAGTGTGCGCAACAGTTGCGGCACGACCTCGAGATCGCCTTCTTCGGTGGCATGCGCCAGTTCCCTTTCGAGCTCGCGTCGCTGCCAATTGAGCGCCTTGGTGCGCTTGTGCAGCGCAAGCGCCTGCAGGTAACCCTCGCGCGCATCCTCGGGTGCGGCCGCCGTGGTCGCGGTCCATAGCCGCGCATAGCGAATCTGCTGGTCGAGGGCGCCGATCAGGGCGCCGAACCCCTCCGCCTCCAGTTGCTCGACGAGACTTTCCCGTGTCAGCCGCGGGCCGTTTGCCGCCGCCGCGTTCAGAACCGCCGCCCAGCAACGCTGCAGATCGCGATGATCGAACTCGATCGTCGAGATCTCGTCATATTCGTCGAAAAGCAGTTGCGGGTGATTGACGATCGTCAGTGCCAACACACTTTCGCGCAGCGATGGCGCTGCCTGCTGACCACTGACGAGCGAGGAGCGCACAAGGCGATCGGAGATCGTGGTCGGGCCGGCGTTTCGGTCGCCGCCGGCATGACGAAAGCCGCCGCCTTGCCGACCACCGCGCTCCCGTCCACCTCGCTCGAAGGGACGCCGGTCACTTCTGAACGGCGCATTGCCCTGCAGAAAGGCGTTCAGCCGGTCGCGCATGTCCTGGCCGTAATGGCGGCGGACGCTTTCGTCGGCGATGACCGAGGTCACCTGCCTCAGCCGCGCTTCGAGCTCGGCGCGTTTTTCCGGCGTATCAAACGTGCCGCCCTGCACTTCACGCATCCAGACCATGTCTGCCAGCGAGCGGGCATTGGCGAGCACCTTGTCAAACGGCTCGCGTCCTTCATGGCGGACGAGGTCGTCCGGGTCCTTGCCGTCCGGCAGCATGGCGAAACGGACGGAACGGCCGGGCTTCAGGTGCGGCAGCGCCAGGTCGACGGCGCGATTGGCCGCCCGGATGCCGGCGCCGTCGCCGTCGAAGCAAAGCACCGGCTGCGACGTCATCTTCCAGAGGAGGTCGAGCTGGTTCTCGGTGAGCGCCGTGCCGAGCGGTGCCACGGCATTCTCGATACCCGCCTGATGTAGCGCGATCACGTCCATGTAGCCTTCGACGGCGATGATCGTGCCAGCTCCATCGGCGCCCTGCGAGGCACGCCGGGCGCGCGCGAAATTGAAGAGCACATTGCCCTTGTGGAAGAGTTCGGTCTCGTTGGAGTTCAGATATTTGGCTGGCGCATCGGCCGACATGGCCCGCCCGCCAAAAGCGATCACCTTCTCGCGTGCCGAAAGGATCGGGAACATGATCCGGTCGCGAAAGCGGTCGTAGGAGACCGGGACGTCCGGCCCATGCACGACAAGGCCACAGGCCTCGATCTGCTCCTTGCCGACACCCTTGCCGGCGAGAAACTCTTTCAAGGCGTTGCGGCTGTCCGGCGCATAGCCCAGCCGAAATGTCTCGATCGTCCGGCCGGTCAAGCCACGCTCGCGCAGATAGGCGCGCGCCTTCGCCCCCATCGCGCTCTGGAGCTGATCCTGAAAGAACTGCGTCGCCAGTTCCATGACGTCGAGGAGGCTCGTCCGTTCCTTCTCCCGCCGCTCGGCCTGCGGGTCGGGCTGCGGCATCGCGACGCCCGCCATATCGGCGATCTGCTGCACCGCTTCTGGAAAGTTCAAGCCTTCGAGATCGGTCAGGAAGCGGAAATGATCGCCGGAAACACCGCAGCCGAAGCAATGATAGCGGCCCTTGCGGTCCTCGCAATGGAAGCTCGGCGACTTCTCGCCGTGGAAAGGGCAGCAGGCCCAGTAATCGCCGCGCGACACATTGGTCTTGCGCCGGTCCCAGGTGGCGCGTTTGCCGATCACGTCCGAAATCGGAACGCGGTCGCGGATCTCGTCAAGGAAGGACGGTGAAAAGCGCATGGGTACCTCTGGCCAGCTTCCATATAAGCGGCATGGCTGGAGGAAGCCACAGTCCCCTTTGGTATTGCCCGCAATTCACAGGGAGCCATCGAGGGACGGCTGAACGAATGCAGCGCGCCCTCAAGGATCGCGCGCAATGGGCTATTTCAACAGTTCCTTGAGGATGCTGGAAGCCTTGGCGAAATCCATCTGGCCGGGATAGCGCTCCTTCAGCACGTTCATGCACTTGCCCATATCACGCAAGCCCTGGGCACCGGTTTCCTGGATGATCGCGACGCAGAGCTCCCGAATCTTCTCCTCCGAAAACTGCTCGGGCAGGAATGCGTTGATGATGGCGATTTCCTGCCGCTCCTGCTCTGCGAGTTCCGGGCGGCCGCCCTGGTCGTAGATGCGGGCCGATTCCTCGCGTTGCTTGATCATCTTGGCGAGGATCTGCATGATTTCATCATCGCTTGCCGGATCCTTGCCCTGACCGCGATGGGCAATGTCGCGGTCCTTGATGGCCGCCTGGATCAGCCGAACGGTCGAGGTCCGCCGGGCATCCCTGGCTTTCAGAGCTTCCTTAAGGGCGTTTGCGAATTGCTCGCGCATATCTTTACTCCGTCCCGAAGCCGGCCCCGGCTGCCAGCGTCCGGACCAGTTCGATTGCCTCGTTGTTGTCGTCGTCTTAAACCAGTGCGGCAGGTACAATCAAACCGAATGCGCAACCGGTTGAATTTTAAGGAACTTTATTTCCCGACAATTCACGGCGGCCGGTTGACCCGATGAGAGCCTTTGTTTATTTTCCGGCACCTGCACGAACATCGGCATGAACCACTTTCTCGCGGGGCTTCCGCGCGCCATGCCGCATGCAATTTGAATGGGGCTGAACCGACCGGCTTTAAAGCCGCGCCGTCCGCCGCAACGGGATAGGAACGATGACCGCGACACCCGCATGGACAATCCAGAAACCCACCGCCCTGCTCGTTCTGGCCGACGGCACGGTAATCGAAGGCAAGGGCATCGGCGCAACCGGCAAGGTCCAGGCCGAGGTCTGCTTCAACACGGCGCTGACCGGGTATCAGGAAATCCTGACGGATCCTTCCTATCTCGGCCAGATCGTCACCTTCACCTTCCCGCATATCGGCAATATCGGCGCCAATGATGAGGACATCGAGGATCTGACGCCAGCGGCCCGACACGGCGCCGTAGGGGTCATCTTCAAGGCAGACATCACCGATCCTTCCAACTATCGCGCCGCCAAGCACCTCGACGCCTGGCTGAAGGCGCGCGGCGTCATCGGGCTTTGCGGCATCGATACGCGGGCGCTGACCGCCTGGATCCGCGAGAACGGCATGCCGAACGCCGTCATCGCCCATGATCCGGCCGGCGTCTTCGACATCGAGACGCTGAAGGCGGAAGCAAAAGCCTGGGGCGGCCTCGAGGGACTCGATCTTGCCAAGGTTGCGACCTCAGGCCAGTCCTATCGCTGGACCGAGAAGCCCTGGGTGTGGAACGAAGGTCACTCGACACTCGGCGAAACCGAAGCCGCCTATCACGTCGTGGCGCTCGACTACGGCGTCAAGCGCAACATCCTGCGCCTTTTCGCCGGCCTCGATTGCCGGGTCACGGTCGTTCCGGCCGAGACGAGCGCTGAGGAAGTCCTGGCCTTGAAACCGGACGGTATCTTCCTTTCGAACGGCCCGGGCGACCCGGCCGCCACCGGCGAATACGCGGTGCCGGTGATCAAGAACCTGCTGAAAAGCGACATACCGGTCTTCGGGATCTGCCTCGGTCACCAGATGCTGGCGCTGGCGCTCGGCGCCAAGACCGAGAAGATGCATCAGGGCCACCACGGCGCCAATCATCCGGTCAAGGACCACACGACCGGCAAGGTCGAAATCGTCTCGATGAACCACGGCTTCGCGGTCGATTCGAAGTCGCTGCCGGAAGGCGTTGAAGAGACTCACGTTTCGCTCTTCGACGGCACCAATTGCGGCCTGCGCGTCAACGGCAAATCGGTTTTCTCGGTCCAGCACCACCCGGAAGCCTCGCCCGGGCCACAGGACAGTCACTATCTCTTCCGTCGCTTCCTGAACCTCATCCGCGAGAAGAAGGGCGAACCGGCGTTGGCTGAGCGCTGAGCGCACGGTTCCCGAATTGTCATGAAGGGCCCGCCGCGTGTGCGGGCCTTCTGCTTTGTAATATGGCCTAGCAGCCGCATGTCAGCCCTCGCCGAGGCGAGCCGCCAGGAAATCCACGGTCGCGCGCACCGACGGTAGTTGGCCGCGCCTATGCGGCATCAGGATGGTCGTCATCACTTTGCCCGCAGTCCATTCCGGCAGGATTCGGACCAGCGCGCCGCTTGCGATCTCATCCTGGCAAAGCTTGCCGGGCAAGGTGGTAATGCCGAGCCCCGCCATAGCCGCTTCGCGCAGGACGCGGGACTCGTCCGCCACGAAACGTGGCTTTGGTGAAACCTCCACACTCGCCCCATCGGCGTGCTCCATTACCCAGCCGTCCGACGTAAGCGACGTCATCAGGCCGTCGTGCTGTGCCAGATCCGCGGGCCCCAGGGGCATTCCCCGCTGGTGTAAATAGACAGATGCGGCGACAAGCATTTTCGCTTGCGATCCGACGCGGCGCTGGACGAGGCCCGAATCCGGAAGCGGCGCGAAGTGGTCGCGAACGGCAAGGTCAAAGCCTTCCTGAACAATGTCGACGAAGCGGTCGGTCGCGTGCAGGATCACGCGCAGCTTCGGATAGGCGAGCGCGAGTTCGGGCAGCAGCGGCGCCAGCGAGAGCTGAGCCGTCGGTACCGAAGCGGTGATCCTGACCGCACCGCTCGGCTCGGCGAGCCGCCCCTTCACGATATTCTCTGCAGCCTCCGCTTCGATCAGCATCGCTGCCGCATGGCGATAGAAATCCTCGCCCGTCTCGGTCACCGAGAAGCGGCGCGATGTCCGATTGATGAGGCGGACGCCAAGGTCCTGTTCGAGGATGGCTAGCCGCTTGCTGAGCGTCGATTTCGGCAGATTGAGCGCCCGCGCCGCCGGGGCAAAGCCTTTATGGTCGACCACGTGGACAAAGAAGGTGAAGTCGTTCAGGTTCGCCATGATCTCTCTATCGTCTGCATATGTGAACGATAGGTCCACATTTTCCCGTCTAGCATAAAGTCGTCCACGAATGCACCTCTACCTCATCGTCTGTTTTGAACGAAGAGGAAGACATCATGACAATCTACCAAGGCAAAAAGGCCGTCGTGATCGGCGGCACGCATGGCATGGGGCTGGCGACCGTCACGCGTCTCGTCGATGGCGGCGCGGACGTGCTCTTGACCGGACGCAACGAGGACAACCTGGCAAGGATCAAGCAGGAGTTCGGCGCACGCGTGCATGCGCTGCGTTCCGATATCGCCGATCTCAACGACATCACCGTGCTCGGCGCGATGGCCGGCCAAAAGCTGGGCGCCATCGATCTGCTGCACGTCAATGCCGGCATCTCGGAACTGGAGACATTCGACAAGGTAAGCGAGGCGTCCTACGACCGTCAGTTTGCGGTCAACACCAGGGGCGCCTTCTTCACCGTGCAGCGGTTGGCACCGCTGATCCGCGAAGGTGGCTCGATTGTGTTTACGTCATCGGTCGCCGATGAGGGCGGTCACCCCGGCATGAGCGTCTACAGCGCCACCAAGGCGGCACTCGTCTCCTTCGCTTCCGTGCTAGCGGCCGAGCTTCTGCCGCGCCGCATCCGCGTCAACACGGTCAGTCCCGGCTTCGTCGACACCCCGACCAAGGGTGTGGCGGGCTTGAGCGACGCCGAGCGCGCCGAGTTCAAGGCGCTCGGCGACAGCGTGACGCCGATGAGGCGCAATGGCACTGCCGACGAAGTGGCACGCGCCGTTCTGTTCCTCGCCTTCGAGGCCACCTTCACCACCGGGGCAAAGCTCGCCGTCGATGGCGGCCTTGGCCAGAAGCTTTCCGTCGCCTGAGACGATGTCAAGGAGTAACCCATGAGCAGAATTTCCACCCTCGGCACCGGCGCGATGGGCTCCGCGCTTGCCGCAAACCCTCATGCGAAACGGTCATTCGGTAACGGTCTGGAACCGCACGCCAGCGCGGGCCGAGCCGCTCACAGCGGCCGGCGCAAGCATTGCGGCAAGCCCGGCGGACGCTGTGGCCGAAGCCGATCTTGTGATTCTTTGCGTCGTCGACTACGCCGCCGCCAGGGCAGTCCTGGAGGAGGCAGAGGGCGCACTCGCTGGCCGCGACCTGGTCAATCTCACCAATGGCACTCCGCGCGATGCGCAGGAACTGGCGGCTTGGGCGACGGCGAAGGGTGCTGCCTATCTCGACGGCGGCATCATGGCGATCCCGCCGATGATCGGCGAGGCCGGAGCCTTGATCCTTTACAGCGGCTCGACCGCTCTTTTCGAGCGGCACAAGCCGTCGCTGATCGCGCTCGCCGAAGGCCGCTATCTCGGCGGGGATCCGGGCCGCGCGGCGCTCTATGACCTCGCGCTTCTGTCTGGCATGTACGGCCTCTTCTCGGGCTTCCTGCATGCCGCTGCACTGGTGGCAAGCAGCGGCGACAGGATGACCGATTTTCTAGCGCTTCTCCTGCCATGGCTCGAGGCGATGAGCGGCACCCTCCCCGACCTGGCCGACAAGATCGACAGCGGCCTGCACGACCGCAACGTCGTCTCCAACCTGGCGATGCAGACGGTCGCCCTCGAAAATATTGTCCGCGCGAGCGGCGAACAAGACGTCGCGCCTGACTTCATCGACGTCATGCGAAGGCTTGCTACCAGCCGGGTCGACCAAGGGCATGGCGACGACGACATCTCCGCAGTGGTCGAACTGATCAGGAGGCGGGAATTAGTGTAGACTCAATAAGATAGGGCTTCTTCCTGAATCGACTTGGGCAATTGCCGAATCGATTTCTGAGCATGAAAAAGCCCGCCGGGAACGGCGGGCTTGACGTGTGTTGCTTTGTTCGCGCCGTTACTTGCAGGCGGCGCAGAAACGCTGGATTCGGCGGCAAGCCTCTTCGAGGAGTTCCTCGGAGGTCGCATAGGAGATGCGGAAGTTCGGGCCTAGACCGAAGGCCGAACCGTGCACCACCGCAACGCCTTCCACTTCCAGAAGCTCGGAGACGAAGTCCTCGTCGGTCTCGATGACCTTTCCCGACGGGGCGGTCTTGCCGATCAGCCCGGCGCAGGAGGGATAGACGTAGAAGGCACCTTCCGGCGTCGGGCAGGAAATGCCCTTGGCCTGGTTCAGCATGGAGACGACAAGATCGCGCCGACCCTGGAAGATCTCCTTGTTGCGTGGGATGAAATCCTGCGAGCCGTTCAGCGCCTCCACAGCGGCCCATTGCGCGATCGAGGTGGCGCCCGAGGTCTGCTGTCCCTGGATCATGTCCATCGCCTTGATGAGTTGCAAGGGGCCGGCGGCATAGCCGATGCGCCAGCCGGTCATCGCATAGGCTTTGGAGACGCCGTTCATCGTCAAGGTGCGGTCGTAGAGGCCGGGCTCGACCTCGACCGGCGTTGCGAACTTGAAGTCGCCATAGGTCAGGTGCTCGTACATGTCATCGGTCAGCACCCAGACATGCGGATGTTTCATCAGCACATCCGTCAGCGCCTTGAGTTCGTCATGCGAATAGGCAGCGCCCGAGGGGTTTGATGGCGAGTTGAAGACGAACCACTTGGTCTTCGGCGTGATCGTCTTCTCGAGATCCGCGGCCTTGAGCTTGAAGTTGTTTTCCTGCGTCGCCGAAACGAACACCGGCGTGCCACCGCACAGCGCCACCATCTCCGGATAAGAGACCCAGTAGGGAGCCGGGATCACGACTTCATCGCCCGGGTTAAGGGTCGCCATAAAGGCGTTGAAAAGAATCTGCTTTCCGCCGGTGCCGACGATCGTCTGCGCGGCGGTGTAATCGAGATTGTTCTCGCGCTTGAACTTCTTCGCGATCGCCTCGCGCAGTTCCGGAATGCCGGAGACCGGCGTGTACTTCGTTTCGCCGCGATTGATCGCGTCGATCGCCGCCTTCTTGATGTTGTCCGGCGTGTCGAAATCCGGCTCCCCGGCTCCGAGGCCGATGACGTCGCGGCCTTTCGCCTTCAACTCGCGGGCTTTCTGCGAAACGGCAATGGTGGCGGAGGGCTTTACACGAGAAAGGGCATCGGCAAGGAAGGCCATGGTGTGAGGTCCTGATCGTTTCGAAACGGGGCGTGAGGCGCTACGGAACGGAGGATCGGGCTCCATAGCGGTTAGGTCTATGTCGAAAGACGCATGGCCTTGCAAGCGTTCGACGCAGAAAAACGGCGGCCAGGCCGTGCAAAATGCGTCACCATGACAAAGTTTCATCAATACGATCACGAGCTTCGATGGAAGGCGGGCACCTGTCCGTTCACGCAGGCTCCCAGCCTGGGGTAATTTCGCCTCGCCGGGGTTCCCGCGGCCCAACGCGAAGGGTTTCCGCCCGCAGCATCGTCGACACCCTTTATCTCGGAAATCCCGCGATCCTCACGCGTTTACCCACCGCCCTTGTTTCGCCACAATAACTGTCGCAGAGCGCCCCAATTCCGTCCCGCAAGAGCCGATATCCAGGCGTCTTCTCATCTGACGCGAAATGCACTGGCATCGTGGGGGTGTGCTATGTTTCTCGATGACGAAATCGCTTCGACGCGAACGGGCCGTAACGAGGCGCGCTGGGGATTTTTTCTCGCGCTTGCGGCGCTCGCAGTCTGCATGGTGATGATCTTCGGTCTGGTGGTCGAGACGGCGGCCCAGGCGGCCGAGGGCAAGTTCGAACAATCCGCTGGCGCCGACGCGAAGTTTGCGATGCTGATCGTTGCCGACCCTGCCCCGGCTGCCCCCACCGCACGGGCGGGTCTTGATCAACCGCAGACGAGGACGGAAGCTGGCCGGCAGATGCTCGCCGGAGCGACGCTGCTTGCAGCGGCGCTCACGGCCGCCACCACTTTCGTCGTCGGGCGTCGCCAGATCGCCGCGTTCAGCAGGGCGAGAAGCAGACGCCATGGCCGATAACGGAAACGATCTGCCTGAGCAGCGCGCCGGTTTCCTTGCCCGGTTGTCGGCCACCGAGACGATCATCGTGGCGATCATCGCCATGATTGCCCTTGCGGGCCTGTTGCTGGTCGGCAAAGGCTTTTACATGAAGGCCAAGGCTGAGCTCTTCGCCGCGGAGAAGCACGCGGCGAGGAATGTGGTCGGTTAGGACCAACAGGCGTTGGACGTCACGCGCACGCCGCTCACACCCACGATAAAGCCGTTTTGATCGGATTTGACTTGAAGCGGAGGCGGCTGCGCACCAGTTTCTCCCCAATCGATTTATGAGCAGCCAAGCCTGGCTGAGCAGGCTTGCCGGCCGAGCATAGGAGCGCCGAATCGCAATGCGGCCCGTGCGTTGGACAAAAACCAAGTCGAGCGAGAGCCGCGCGGCATTCATCATGGCCGTTCTGCCTCTGGCCACCGCGTTATTCCTGTCCGCCGCTCTCCCTGCCGCTGCACAACAGGCTCGGGAATTCCAGGCACAGACGGGGACGGTCTTCGTCGAGACACTCGCGGGCGGGCTTCAGTATCCCTGGGCGGTCGAAGTCATGCCTGACGGCGCGCTGATCGTGACCGAGCGGCCAGGACGCCTCCGCATCCTCCGCGACGGCAAGCTCTCGCCCGCGATCAAAGGTGTTCCGGACGTCGCCGAGCATGGCCAGGGTGGGCTGCTCGACGTCGCACTCGACCCGCAGTTTTCTACGAACCGCGCCCTTTACCTCACCCTGTCGGCGCGCGGCGACGGCGGTTACGGCACCGTTCTCGTGCGCGCGACGCTCTCCGACGACGAGCAGAGGCTGACGGACGCGAAGGAAATCTTCCGGATGAACCGGTTCACGCAGGGCGGCCAGCATTTTGGCTCGCGCATCGCCATCGACCGCGATGGCAGCCTTTTCTTCGGCATCGGCGACCGAGGCGATCGTGATCGGGCCCAGGACCCGCGTGACCATGCCGGCGCAATCCTGCATATCAATGCGGATGGCTCCATCCCGGCTTCCAACCCCTATCGCGGCGGTACCGAAGGCCGAGCCGAGATCTGGTCCAAAGGACACCGCAACCCCCAGGGCATCACCTTCGATCCGGCAGACGGCAAGCTCCTGACGGTCGAGCATGGGTCGCGCGGCGGCGATGAGGTGAACAATCCACAGCCGGGCAAGAATTATGGTTGGCCGGTGATCACCTACGGAAAAGACTATTCCGGCGCGGAGATCGGCGAAGGCACCGCCAAGGAGGGAATGGAGCAGCCTCTCTATCACTGGGATCCCTCAATCGCCCCCGGCGCGATCGCGGTCTATCGCGGCAATATGTTTCCCGAATGGAACGGCAACCTGCTGATCGCCGCGCTGAAATACCAGTTGCTGGCGCGGCTCGAGCGTGACGACACCGGGGCGATCACTTCCGAGGAACGGCTGTTCGACGGCGAATTCGGCCGCATCCGCGATGTGATCGTCGCACCGGACGGCGCGCTGCTCATGGTGACCGACGAGCCTAATGGCGTCGTTCTGCGGGTCTCGAAGGCGCCGACCCAATGAAGTCCTACTTCAGAGCGACGACCTGATTTCCTTTCGGAACACGAACTTCAACCCGGACCACACCGCGTCCACCGCACAGACCTTCACGTCGATGAGGCCGAGCGGCAGGAATATCTCCCGAAGGGCATCCTCGGTAAGCGTGGTGGCAACGCCGGAAGCGCGTTTCGGCCAGGATATCCAGAGCATCCCACCGGGCCTCAGCCGGTCGGCCAAGGCGGCCGCCTGCGCCTCTAGCCTAGACCTCTCGGTATTGAAGCTATGAATATAATCGAAGCGACGCGACGCCGCACCCTCGATCGCCGTGGCGAGGTAGGTGAATCCAGGAAAAGCGGCAATCTCCTGCAGATGGGGCGGCACATCGAGAAGCAGCGCCACCTGCCCGTCGCGCAGGCCGAGCTTCTTCTCGAGCGGCGTGCCGGAGTAGCCCGCTAGGCTCATATTCGCCACCGATCCGATCGACACGCCACATTCCATTCCGCGCTTCGGACAGCGACGATGAGACTTGCCCGACAAAAACGCAACTGGTAGAGCGGCGGTGCAATCACGGGGCGAAGCTGCTTTGTATTGCTTTCCGTCCATTCGCTCGCCCCGGAGCCTTCCGTGACTCGCATCCAGGCCAATCTGTTCCTGCTGTTTTCCGGCGCGATCTGGGGAGCCGGCTTCGTCGCCCAGTCGACGGCGATGGCGGCAATCGGTCCGCTCTGGTTCATCGGCCTGCGGTTCGCGATCGCCACGCTCGTGGCGCTGCCGCTGGCGCTTATCGAGACCCGGCGGGCCACATCGCCGCTGCCGCGCGGAGCGATGCGCAATTTCATCTTTATCGGGCTGGCGCTGTTTGGCGGCGCATTGACGCAACAGTTCGGGCTGCTCACCACCACTGTCACCAATTCCGGCTTCCTGACCGGGCTTTACGTTATCTTCGTCCCTGCCCTTACGGTCGTCTTTCTGCGTCGACGGCCGCACTGGATCATCTGGCCAGCTGCGCTGATGGCAAGTTTCGGCATCTTTCTCTTGAGCGGCGGCACTTTGTCGGGATTGAACGGCGGAGATCTGCTGACGATCGTCTGCGCCTTCTTCTGGGCGATCCAAGTCCTGCTGATCGGAATCTTCGCCGCGGGCACGGGGCGGCCGATGCTCCTGTCGATGACGCAATTTGCCGTCTGCGCCGTCTTGGGGAGCCTGCTCGCTGTTGCCTTCGAGCCGTTGAGTCTCGACGTCATCGAGGCCGCCCTGCCCCAGATTCTCTATGCTGGGGTGTTTTCGAGCGGCATCGCCTTCATCTGCCAGGTGGTCGGCCAGCGCTATACGACGGCACCGCAGGCAGCAATCTTGCTGTCCAGCGAGGCGCTGTTCGCGGCGCTTTTCGGCGTCCTGCTGCTGGACGAGGTCATCACCCCTATCGGCTATCTCGGCTGCGTCGTCATCTTCGCAGCGATGCTGGTCGTCGAGCTCGTGCCGGAGCTCACTAAGCGGCGGCGTGAGGCGGCAGAAGCCGCCGCTTGACTTACAAGAATTAGCTACACAGGCAACCGAGCTGGACTTACTATATTACTTATTACTGTTCACAGCCACTCTACTCTGCCCCAAAACGGATCAGCACGGCGCGCAGGCGAGCAATGGCCAATGTTCTTTGTATTTTTTCTGCAAATTCCTACAGCCACTTTAGCACCGGTCGGCTTTGCTCGAAGGATGAGATTTATCAGAGGGTTGCGACTCGGATCTCGGACTGCCCAACATAGAGGCATGTTCGACAGCGACAGAAATTGGCGCAAAAGATCCACGACCTCAAAACGGCCCACCAAAAAGCTGTGGATTCAACAGCTTGCAGCGCGTCAGGAATGTCCTCCGCCAAGCGGCGAATTGACCTGTTTTTGAGCAATGAGAAGTCTCAATACCTCGGCGGAAAAGTTTTGCTTGCCAAGTCAAAATAAACTGATCACTCTTACTGTGTTCGGGCAATTTGCGAACGCGGGAAGATCTTGAAATAAATGCGAGCCGGAGACGCAAGCCACTCCGGGCGAAAAACCGGGGGAGGGCTATTTTTGCCATCCTTCCAAAGGTTAGTCGCGATAACAGGACCCTTTCCTCAATTGTCGAGAACTGCCTGCCCCACGCCCTTCTGGGCAAAACTGTAATGCCACCCCTCGACCGGGTGGAGAGAAAAGGACCTGACGCATGGCCGAGACTGGCATTGTAAAATTCTTCAACACCGACAAGGGCTTTGGCTTCATCAAGCCTGAAAATGGTGGCGCAGACATCTTTGTACATATTTCAGCCGTGCAGGCCTCCGGCCTGAACGGACTGAGCGAAAACCAGAAAGTATCCTTCGACACCGAGCCGGATCGCCGCGGCAAGGGCCCGAAGGCCGTCAACCTGCAGATCGTCGGCTAACGCCGCTCTCTGTCACTCATTCAGTTTGCAACCCGGCATTTTTGCCGGGTTTTTTCGTTCAGGCTCCGTTCAGTTTTGGCCATATAGGGTCTGTTCATCATGAAAGCCGGGCCTTCAGTCCGGCTCCCCATGCACAGGATTGAAGCCCATGAACAATTTCCTCAAAGCAGCCGTTCTTTCTGTCGCCGCCGCCGCTCTGGTTCTCCCGACCTTCGGCACTGCCCAGGCAGGCGATCACGATGATGCGTGGGCGGCAGGCGCAGTCGGCCTGGTGACAGGAACGCTTATCGGCGGCGCGATCGCCTCGCAGCCCCGCTACAGTGAACGGGTCTATATCGATCCGGAGCCCGAATACTACGAGCCGCGCCCGGTTTACCAGCCCCGCCCGGTTTACCAGCCCCGCCCGGTCTACCGGGCCCGCCCGGCCTATCGTCAGGTTGTCGTCGATAGCTACGATCTCGAGCCCTGGACCCCGGCCTGGTACCGTTATTGCTCGCAGCGCTACCGTTCCTTCGATGCGGAGAGCGGCACCTTTGTCGGCTATGACGGCCGCAGCCATTTCTGCACGGCCGGCTGATCACAGCCGCTCAAAACCGATGAAAACCTCGCGCCTCGCTCGAGTCGCGGGGTTTTTATTTCCTGCAAGCAACACCCGCCCTCAGAGCCCGCGCAGATAGGGGTTGGTGCGGCGCTCCTCGCCGATCCGGCCGCCCGGTCCGTGGCCGCAGATGAAGCCGACATCGTCCCCGAGCGGCAGAATCTTGTCGCGAATGGAATCGAGAAGCTGCTGATGGTCGCCCCCGGGCAGGTCGGTGCGACCGATCGAGCCGTGAAATAGCACGTCGCCGACATGGGCGAAATTCTGCGCGCGGTTGAAATAGACCACATGACCCGGCGCGTGCCCAGGGCAGTGCAGTACCTCGAAGACGTGATCGCCGAAGGAGACTGTGTCTCCGTCTTCCAACCATTGATCCGGCAGCATGTTCTGCACCTTCATCGCCAGGCCGAACCGCTCCGCCTGTCCCTCCAGCCGTTCCAGCAGCGGCCGGTCGTCCTCGTGCGGTCCAATGATCTTAAGCCCGAGCGCTTCCTTCAATTCCTTGGCGCCGCCGGCATGATCGATATGGCCGTGCGTTAGCCAGATCGCCTTCAGCGTGATGCCGTTTTCGCGGATCGTCTGCAGGATCAAGTCGACATCTCCGCCGGGATCGACGATCACGCCCTCCTTGGTCTCGCTGTCGAACAGCACCGTGCAATTCTGTTGAAAATGCGTAACCGGGATGATGCCCGCCTGTAACATGCCGATCATGCCTCGTTGTTGCAATCAGGCGGGAGTATGCCGCCATCACTGCGCCACCTATAGCGAGATGTCGGGGCAGAATCAGCGCAAATCAGCGAAGCGCGACAATTTCGGGTGTTCCCGCTTCGGTTGGAAATTTCACCGTGGTGAGCAACAGGGTGGAAACGGCGAGCTTCGCCGCCACGACAACAAGGACCAGCGGACGCAGCCGCCGGGCGGTAAGCTTGGCCTCGTCAACAGTCTCATACTGCATTTCCGGCCTCCCGGTTGATGACGCCCTTTGTTCAGGGATCGAAACTTCGTCCGTTCCTCGGTGGCTGAGGGTGATCTCTGTTACAGCGAGGCACTCCACCGTCGGCCCAAGCAACGCTCGGCGACGGCAATATGTTTCATGTTCACATTTCCTGATGTCACGCCGGGAACATCCGGGGCGTACGGGGCGTTTGGCCCGCATCATAGAAGAGGAGCAAGACAATGAAGACCCTCTCCCCCCACCTGATCAGAACGGTCGCGGCAGCGGGTTTGATCCTCGCTGGAGGCGTTTCGGCCGCCGCTGCGGCGATGAGCGCGACGGCAGTGACCGATCTCAATGTGCGCGCCGGTCCCGGCCCGCAATATCCGATCGTCGGCCTAGCGGCGCGCGGCAGCACGACCGTGCTCGAAGGCTGCATCGAAGGCAGCCTGTGGTGCCGCGTCAATGTCGGCGGCGTCAGCGGCTGGGCCTATGCCAAGTATCTCGCAGCCGACCAGAGCGGTTCCACGGTGGTGATTTCCGAGCGCCGCGCCGAGCTTGGCGTTCCGGCCGTCACCTACGAGGCGACCGGCAGCACGGTGGTCACTCCGGCCGAGCCGCTCGAGCTGATCGGCCCGGTCGAGGAGGTCGATGCCATTACCCCGCCTCCGGCAGTAAACACCTACATTACCTCCAACCCCGTCGACCCGGTCTATCTCGAAGGCGAGGTGGTTCTTGGCGCCACATTGCCGAACACCGTGGCCGTCCGGCAGATCCCGGACTACAACTACGAGTATGTTATGGTGAACGGGCAACCTGTCCTTGTGGAACCCTCCACGCGGCGGATTGTCTACATCTATCGCTAACGCCCGATCTCTCGATGACTTGCTGTCGCAGCGCGTGACAAAACGCGCTGCGAGGCTATTCCGCAGCAGCCTTTCCTGCCTTCCAACTTAGTCCCTCAACAATACAGGCGCCCCGTCCTATCCTGCCCGCCAGCGCAGCACCGATGATTCGACCTCATCCGGTAGAATTGTGTCAACAAAGCTGACATATCTTCCTATATATGTCGCGAGGTGCAATCTGCCTGAAAGGAAATGACTGCGTGGCCGGCCAAACCAGGGATAACAGCCAGTACATGACCGATGTCACTAAGGATGAAGACGCGATCGATTTCGAGATTATAGAGTTGCTGTTCTTTGCCTATCGCGACTTCACCGGCGATCCGGACGCCATTCTCGAAACGAGCGGCTTCGGACGCGCGCACCACCGCGTCGTGCACTTCGTCAATCGGGAACCGGGCATGACCGTGGCCGACCTCCTCGATACGCTGAAGATCACCAAGCAGAGCCTCGCCCGCGTCCTCAAGCAATTGATCGACTCGGGCTATATTCGCCAGGTGACCGGTCCGGAGGACAGGCGCCAACGCATGCTTTATACGACGAAAGAGGGCCAGGCATTGGCGAGGGCGCTTGCGGAGCCACAGTCCCGCCGCATAGCGGATGCATTGGCGAAGACGGGTCCCGGCGCGCGCGAAATCGTGAAGCGGTTTCTCGTCAACATGAAGAACAGCGACGCGGACTGATGCCGGGAGGCTCCGCCTTCGAATTTATTAGGATAAGCGGATAAACCCCTGGAATCAGGGAATGGGGCGACCGCTGCGCATCTGCTTCAATGCGCGGTCACTCAAATTTGGGAGGAGGACCCGCTTGTGATCCGGATCGGTTCGGTCCGATCTCGGCGCGGTCGAGGGGAAATAGGCTCTGCCGAGAACAAGGGTTGCCAAGGATGATAGCCAAAGCGAAAGTGGCCGATGACGCGGCGCATCTTCTGATCGTGGATGACGACCGGCGCATTCGCGACCTGCTCAACCGCTTTCTGATCGAACAGGGATTTCGCGTGACCACGGCGGCCGATGCCGGCGAAGCGAGGCGAAAGCTCATCGGACTCGATTTCGACCTTATGATCGTCGACGTGATGATGCCCGGCGAAAGCGGTATCTCGCTCACTCAGAACCTGCGACAGATCAAGACCGTGCCGATCATCATGCTGACGGCCCTCGCCGAGGCGAATTCCCGCATCGAGGGCCTCGAGGCGGGCGCCGACGACTACCTGCCGAAACCTTTCGAGCCGCGCGAGCTCGTGCTCAGGATCAACAACATATTGCGCCGAAACCAGCCGACCCAGGCGCCGAAGGTGGATCAGGTCATCTTCGGCCCCTATACGTTTTCGGTGGTGCGCAAGGAGCTTCGCCGCGGTGCCGAGCACATCCGGCTGACCGATCGCGAACAGGAGATCATGACCCTGTTTTCGCAGCGCGCCGGCGAAACCATTCCTCGGCACGAATTGATCGGCGACGACGCGGAGGTCGGCGAGCGGACGATCGACGTGCAGATCAACCGGCTGAGGCGCAAGATCGAGGATGACCCCTCCAACCCGGTCTGGCTGCAGACGGTGCGCGGCATCGGCTATCGATTGAGTGTCGACTAGACTAAGACTAGAAACCGCGGGCGGGCGGGAAATCCGCTTCACAGCATTCGCCATCCCGCTTTAACATACGATGTCCCGGTAACGACGCAGACGACGATGGTAAGCCTTGACAGCCTCAGGCGCGCAAGATCGAACAGCGCCGACAGCGCCTGGAAGCGCTTCAGCCGCTGGCTGCGTCGCCGCCTGCCGATGGGCCTTTACGCCCGGTCGCTGCTGATCGTCGTCATCCCGATGGTGCTGCTGCAGTCGGTTGTCGCCTTCGTCTTCATGGAGCGGCACTGGCAGCTCGTCACGCAGCGTCTGTCGGCCGCGGTCACCAACGACATCGCGGCAATCGTCGACCTGATCACGACCTTTCCGCAAGACGGCGACATAGACCAGATCGTCCGAATCGCCCGTGACGAGCTCGACCTCAACATCGCCGTCGAACCGGGCGGAGACTTGCCGCCGCCCCGGCCCAAGCCCTTCTTCGAGATTCTTGACCAGATCCTCAGCGAAGAGATTTCGAACCAGATCCGCCGCCCCTTCTGGATCGATACGGTCGGCAACTCGAAGATCGTCGAGATCCGCATCAAGCTCGAGGACGGCCGCATCCTCCGCGTCTATGCGCGGCGCAATCAGGCCTATGCGTCGAATACGCATATCTTTCTCGTCTGGATGGTCGGCGCATCGCTTGTCCTGCTGGCGATCGCGATCCTTTTCCTGCGCGGACAGATCCGTCCGATCCTCGCGCTCGCCAACGCTGCGGAGAGCTTCGGCAAGGGACAGAAGATCGATGACTTCGCCCCGCGCGGCGCCGACGAGATCCGCCGCGCCGGCCTCGCCTTCATCCTGATGCGCGAACGCATCGAACGCCAGATCGAACAGCGCACCGCCATGCTGACCGGTGTCAGCCACGATTTGCGCACGATCTTGACGCGCTTCAAGCTGCAGCTCGCGCTCGCCGGCGACAATCCGGACCTCGACAGCTTCAACCAGGACGTCGAGGACATGCAGAACATGCTGGAGGGCTATCTCGCCTTTGCCCGCGGCGAAGCGGAAGAAGATGTCGGGCAGTTGAGGCTCAGCGACCTGATGGCCCGCCTCTCGGCAGAGGCCGAGCTTTACGGCAAGACGCTGTCCACCGCGATCGAAGGAGAGGACAACATTCGTGTCCGGCCGAACGCCTTCACGCGTCTCGTGGCCAATCTGGCGTCGAACGCCTATCGCTATGCCGACGCGGTGCGGATTGAGGCACGCCATACCTCCAAATGGCTGACAATCACCGTCGATGATGATGGTCCCGGCATTCCGGAACATTCGCGGGAGGATGTCTTCAAGCCTTTCTTCCGACTGGACGAGGCCCGCAATCTCGACAGTTCCGGCACTGGCCTCGGGCTGGCCATTGCTCGCGACATCGCCCGAAGCCACGGCGGCAACGTCACCCTCGGCGACAGCCCGCTCGGCGGGCTGCGGGCCACAGTGCGCGTCCCGACGTGAGTTTTCGAAACCGCTATCGCGAATAGGTCGAGGTTAGACCACGCCGTTCGTTGAAGCGCCGCCACGCCTCGATCCGGCGCGGATAACGCGTGCGCATGGCATCGAGCGGCGCGAGCAGCCTGCCCTGCCGCCCCAGAGACGTGTCGAGGATTTCGACGATGCGGCGGTTAGGCCAAGGCTTGCGCGTGATGGCCAGGAGCGCCACGAAGGCCTCTTCCTCCCTGCCCGCACCCAGCTGATGCGCGATCAGGCCGTAGGCGAAGGCCGTCGACCGGCTGACGCCGGCGTGGCAATGGACGAGAATCCGGCTGGACCGGTCATCCGCAACGACTCGCATGACTCCGAAGATCTCCTGGACGCGATCGGGAAAGTGCTGCGTCGCGCCGGCATTTTCCTGGTCGCGAAGCCGCACGACGCGATGGCTCACCCATCGAGGATCGGCACGTCCCCTTCCGGTAGTTCCGGATCGAGCAGCGAAAGCACATGGCTCGCACGCCATTCCCGCGCTGCCTCCGCCGCCCGCCAAAGGCAGGACACCTTGATGCGCTCCGAAATCGCTTGAGCCTCACCTGTCATATCGCATCACATCAATTTTCGGCCGTTCGGTACCGGCTTGTCGGTCGCAGCAAGCACGATCGCGCCCTCTTCGTCTGCAAAACCGAGGGTCAGGACTTCGGAGCGAACAGGGCCGATCTGGCGCGGCGGGAAGTTGACCACGCCCAGCACCTGCCGCCCGATAAGATCCTCCGGCTCGTAGTGCACGGTGATCTGGGCCGATGATTTTTTTATGCCGATCTCGGGGCCGAAATCGATCCTCAGCTTATAGGCAGGCTTTCGCGCCTCGGGAAAAGCTTCGGCCTCGATGATCGTGCCGACCCGGATATCGACACGTTCGAAATCGGAAAACTCAATGACGTCCGACATCACAGTCCCTTTGACAGAATTCTTGGCCCTTTAGATAAGATTTGGCCGCGTCCGGCTTAGCTCAGTTCGAGGGATTTCGGAAGCGCTCACGGAAGACAAGGTTACGCCTGCCCCTATGCGCTCGGCTCCCAGTGGGGGGAGAACTGTTCGGCGAGGCAGTCGCTAACCGGCCAGTTCCTCGGCGCGCTGGCGCGCTGCCGCGATGGCCTCGTCGAAGAGCGGCTGCATGCCGTCATCCGCCATCAGGATTGCGAGAGCTGCGGCCGTGGTACCGCCCGGCGACGTGACGTTCTGGCGCAGGCGTGCGGCGTCGTCGGGGGACTGGTGTAGGAGCTCACCAGCCCCCGCGACGGTTTCCCGAGCGAGCCGCATGGCAAGGTCCGCCTCGAGGCCGAGCTTTCGCCCAGCCTCCGCCATGCACTCGACGAGATAGAAGACGTAGGCCGGTCCGCTTCCGGAAAGTGCAGTCACTGTATCGATGTCTGCTTCGCTGGCAACCCATTCGACCGGTCCGCTGACCTTCAAGAGATCATGAACGAGCGCCCGTTGCTTTTCGGTCACGCGGGCGTTGGCAAAAGCGCCGGTCACGCCGCGGCCGATCATTGCCGGGGTGTTGGGCATGGCGCGCACGATCGCCGCTTTGCCGAGATGGCGCTCGATGAAACCTAGCGTCTTGCCGGCCGCAACGGAAACGATCACCGTGTCGGGACCGACGAGCGCCTTCAGCGGCGGGAGCACGGCGTCCATGACCTGCGGCTTGACGGCGAGAAAGATCGCACCCGCCGTTACGCCTTTGGGCGCAGCCGTCGCATGGGCCACCCCGTTGTCGGCGATCAGTTTCTCCATCGCCGAGGACGGGCCCGGATCGACGACGAGAACATCGCCCCCTCGCACGCCGCTCTTGATCCATCCGCCGAGCATGGCGCCGCCCATATTGCCGGCACCGACAAGGACGATAGGACCGGAAACGGCGATGCTCATCTCATGCCTCCCCAACGGTCGCAAACAGGACGGTATCGACGGCGCGCTGCGCGTCCATGCCTGACCAGACGACGAACTGGAACGCCTGGAAATAGGTTTCGCAGGCATCGAGCGCGCTCGACAAAAGCACTTCCACCTGCCGGTTCGTCGGCTCGGCGCCACCGGCAAGCAAGAGAGATTGCCGGAAGATGATGACCTCTTCTTGGCGCCAGAGGTCGAAATGTCCCATCAGGACCTGGCCGTTGATCTGGGAGAGCAGGCGGATCACCTCATTGACGCGGTTTTCCGGAACCTTGATGTCGAAGGCGCAGGCGAGATGCAGCGCCTCGAACTCCTCCATCCAGGAAAAGGAAACGTGATAGTCCGCCCACCGGCCTTCGACGGTCATGGCGATCTCGTCTTCGCCGGACCGCTCGAAGGACCAGTCATTGTTGGCGGCGACAAACTCGATCATATCGACCGGGTTGGATTGGCGCTCGACTTCCATTTCCAAAAGGCTCATGCATCACCCTAAAGGCACGGCGCGAGGCGCGCAGGATCACGTTCGCTCGACGCAACGCTGCAAGCCCAACACCGGATACCGACACTATGATTGCTGGACCTGCGGCTATCCTGGCTTACTTACCCTGCCCGGAGCTTGCGCTGCCCGTTTCGAATCATCATTTAAAATCAGTGTATAACGGCAGAGTCACCCTGCCAGCCCCCGAGCCGAAAAATTGCAGGGAAGAACTCTCGTCGCCTTAGGATTTTGATTCAGCGCGGATGCTTAAACGACTCTGCGATAAGGGTTTTTTGCCAGTGTCCACAGGTGGAAAACTTTTCAGCTTTCATTAACCCTGACGCCGAAGCAGTGGCGTGACTCAAACCACTGCTTCGAGAGTCGTTTGGCCACGGAAATCGCCGCATTCCGCAGCCGCCAGAGCCGCGCTTGCACGCAGCCCGAAGGCAGAATTCCAAATCGTTGCGGTCGGCCGAGGCGACCCCTCGCGTCTTTACTTGCCCGTGGTGATGTCGCCGGTCGCCGGCCCCGACTCGGCGAGGCGCGCTTCCAGCGCCACAATGCGGGCGAGCAGCGCGTCGTTTTCGTCGCGTGCCTTGGCAGCCATCTCCTTGACCGCCTCGAACTCCTCGCGCTTCACCACGTCCAGCGAATTCAGCCAGCCTTCGGCTTGCGCGCGAAAGGCAGTTTCGACCTCTTTCCGCACGCCCTGCGCCGCACCGGCAGCATCCGTCATCAACCTGGCAAGATCATCGAGAATGCGGTTCGCCCCTGTACTCATCGTCTTTGTCTCCGTTTCGCTCGCACCACATCCGCGAGCCTTGTCGTTTTCAGGTAGGGTCGTCGGGGCAAGGATGCAAGGAAAATAGGACCGTACGACATGAAGAGCGTACAGCGGCTTGACCCCGCTTGTTTCGGTCGTCATGTTCCGCCCGACTGATCGACCAGGCATGAGAGAAGACCTTGGAAACACTTGTTACCCGCCTTGCCATTCTCCCCTTCCCCGAAATCGATCCGGTGATCTTCACCATCGGGCCGCTCGCCGTGCACTGGTATGGCCTCGCCTATGTCGCCGGCATCCTGCTCGGCTGGTTCTACGCCCGGCGCATAGCCCAGAATTCTTCGCTTTGGCGCAACGATACGCCCCCTCTCAATATGGCGCAGCTCGATGATTTCCTGCTCTGGGCGGCCGGCGGTATCGTGCTTGGCGGGCGCCTCGGCTACATTCTTTTTTACGATCTCGGCTCGGTGCTGCAAAACCCGATCCGCGCCGTCGAGATCTGGAACGGCGGCATGTCCTTCCATGGCGGCCTTCTGGGCACCACGCTCGCGATCGTCCTGTTTGCCCGCAGAAATGCCATCCCCATCTGGAGCATGCTCGATGTCGTGGCGGCCGTCGCGCCGATCGGCCTCTTCTTCGGCCGCATCGCCAATTTCATCAACGGCGAGCTCTGGGGGCGGCTATCTTCCATGCCCTGGGCGGTCGTCTTCCCGACCGGCGGACCGTTTTCGCGCCACCCGAGCCAGCTTTACGAGGCCTTTCTCGAGGGCGTTCTGCTTCTCATTGTGCTTGCCTATCTCGTCTATCGCCGCAAAGCCCTGAAGGCGCCCGGCTTCGTCACCGGCATCTTTGTCTGCGGTTATGCCGCGAGCCGCATTTTCGTCGAATTCTTCCGCGAACCGGACGCGCAGATCGGCTATCTTGCCGGCGGTTGGCTGACCATGGGCATGGTGCTTTCGCTGCCGATGGCTCTGGCCGGAATTTGGGCCATGGCGCGGGCGCGCAAGGCGGCCGCCGCCGCGGCATAACTGGACTGATGCATGACGAACCCTCTCGCCGACAAGATCAAGGCGCTGATAAGGACCAACGGGCCGATCAGCGTCACCGATTATTTTTCCCTCTGCCTGGCTGATCCGCAGTATGGCTACTATCACGTTCGCGAGCCATTCGGACTGGCCGGCGACTTTACCACCGCGCCGGAGATCAGCCAGCTCTTCGGGGAGATGATCGGCATATTCCTGGTTCACGCCTGGCAGGAGCACGGCTCTCCGACACAGGCGATCATCGCCGAAATCGGCCCGGGCCGCGGCACGATGATGTCGGATGTCCTGCGTGTCGTCCGTCGCCTGGCGCCCGATCTCTACGCTGCAGCCGACATCCATCTCGTCGAAACCAGCGAAAGGCTGCGCAAGGTGCAGGCCGAAACGCTGACCGGCCACGAGGGCAAGACCCATTGGCATGGAAGCTTCGACAATTTGCCTCCCGGCTTCCTGCTTCTCGCCGCAAACGAGCTTTTCGACGCGATCCCCATTCGCCAATTCGTCCGAACCGCGCAAGGGTTTCGCGAACGCATGATCGGCCTCGATGCCGAAGACGAACTGACCTTTGCCGCCGGGGTCGCAGGCATCGATCCTTCCCTGCTGCCGACGCCGGCGCAATCGGTGGCCGAAGGCACCATCTTCGAGGCCGCTCCCGCGCGCGACGCAGTGATGGCAGCTGTTTGCGAGCGTCTCCGCGCGAACGGCGGCACCGCGATCCTCATCGACTACGGCCATCTCGCCACCGGCTACGGCGACACGCTGCAGGCCGTCCGCAATCACCAGTACGATCCTCCGCTTGCCAATCCGGGACGCGCCGATCTCACCAGCCATGTGGACTTCGAGCAACTGGCGCTGCGCGCCAAGGCGGAGGGCCTGCAGGTGAACGGCCTCGCCCACCAGGGGGACTTCCTGGTCGGCCTCGGCCTTCTGGACCGGGCGGCGGCGCTTGGTCGCGACAAGGACCTGGCGACGCAGGAAGCCATCCGCGACGCCGTCGAGCGGCTCGCCGGCGCCGGCGCCGGAAGGATGGGCGAACTGTTCAAGGTGCTGGTGGTCAGCAGTCCCGAAGTCGCCTTGGTGCCGTTCAGGAAAAAGGCGCGCTAGTACGCGAGGGACGCAATCTCCGCGCCGGTCCACACCCTTTCCTTGCGGTTCTCGAAAGCGAATGGCCGGCGAGGACAAGGGCGTCGCCTCGACGTTCCGCGATTGACAGTCCTGGCCTGCCGGGCCAACATCGCCCGGCAAATCAGCCGCAATCATCGGGCCGTGCGCGCCCTCAGGCCAACGAAACCAAGAAAATTCAAGGGCGAAAACACCGAATGCAGGACGACGCCTCGCTTTCACCCGTGCAGAGCCCGCTCTTCGGCGCCGAGGCGGGGCCGGAGATCGGCCATGGCTACTTCACCCGCCAAGGCGGCGTTTCGCAGGGCATCTATCGGGGCCTCAATGTCGGCCTCGGCTCCAATGACGATCGTGAGCGCGTCGCCGAGAACCGCGCCCGGGTCGCCCGCTGGTTCAATGCCGAGCCGCGACGTCTTGCAACGGTTCATCAGATTCATTCCCCCGATGCGATCATCGTCGACAATGGCTATGACGGCACGCGTCCGGATGCCGATGCGCTGGTGACGGCGACGCCGGGTATCGTGCTTGGGGTGCTGTCGGCCGATTGCGGTCCGGTGCTCTTCGCCGACCGCCAAGCCCGCGTCATCGGCGCCGCCCATGCCGGCTGGAAAGGAGCGCTCGGCGGTGTGCTGGAAAGCACGATCGCCGCGATGGTCTCGCTCGGCGCACGCCGGGAGCGCATTGTCGCCTGTCTCGGACCATCGATCAGCCGCCAGCATTATGAGGTCGGCCCCGAATTCGTCGAACGTTTCACGGCGGCCGATGACAGCTACGCATCCTTCTTCAGTCCGTCGGGCCGCAACGGTCATGCGATGTTCGACCTGCCCGGGCTGACGGTCCGGCGCCTCATGGACGCCGGTGTGACGGCGGAAAACCTCGACATCTGCACCTATGCCGATGAGGACCGCTTCTTCTCCTATCGCCGCACCACGCACCGGCAGGAGCCCGATTACGGGCGGCAGATATCCGCAATTTGCATACGGGAGGCTTGAGATGGCGCTTCACTTCGCCGAAGAGGAATATGCATCGCGCCTGGCACGGCTCACGGCCAGGATGCAGGAAGAAAGGCTCGATGCGATCCTTCTCTTTGCGCAGGAGAGCATGTACTGGCTGACCGGCTACGATACCTTCGGCTATTGCTTCTTCCAGACCCTCGTCGTCAAGCAGGACGGCTCTATGGTGCTGCTTACCCGATCGGCCGATCTGCGCCAGGCGCGCCACACGTCGAATATCGAGCGCATCGAGATCTGGGTGGATCGCGTCAACGCCGATCCGGCCATGGACCTCAAGAACCTCCTGAGCGAGCTCGACCTGCTCGGCTGCCGCATCGGGGTCGAGTACGACACGCATGGCATGACCGGCAAGACTGCGCGCCTTGTCGACAATCAGCTCTCGACCTTCGGCGAATTGGTCGACGCCTCGATGCTGGTGAGCCGCCTGCGCCTCCTCAAGAGCGCGGCGGAGATCACCCATGTCGAGAAGGCCGCAAGCCTTGCCGACGATTCGCTCGAGGCGGCGTTACCACTGATCCGCCCGGGCGGTAGCGAGGCCGACATCCTCGCCGCCATGCAGGGCGCCGTCTTTGCCGGCGGCGGCGACTACCCGGCCAATGAATTCATCATCGGTTCCGGCGCCGATGCGCTGCTCTGCCGTTACAAGGCCGGCCGGCGCACGCTCGATGCCAATGATCAGCTGACGCTCGAATGGGCGGGCGTCAGCGCCCACTATCACGCGGCAATGATGCGCACGATCGTGATCGGCGAACCGACCAATCGCCACCGCGAACTTTACAGCGCCTGCCGCGAGACGATCCAGGCGATCGAAATGGTGCTGAGGCCCGGCAATACCTTCGGCACGGTATTCGACGTCCATGCGAGGATCATGGACGAGCGCGGCCTCGCCCGCCATCGGCTGAATGCCTGCGGCTATTCGCTCGGCGCCCGCTTCTCGCCCTCGTGGATGGAGCACCAGATGTTCCATGTCGGCAACCCGCAGGAGATCGAGCCCGACATGTCGCTCTTCGTGCACATGATCATCATGGATTCCGACAGCGGAACGGCCATGACGCTCGGCCAGACCTATCTGACGACCACCGACAGCCCGCGGCCGCTGTCGCGCTATGGCCTGGACTTCATTTCTGCGTAAGGAAATCGTCCTATGCTTCCGGCGAGAAATGAGAGGAAGCGCGGCAGCCGGTCTTCCGGCCGCACGCGCCAACCAGTTCGAGCCAGACGGTGGGAACGATGCGTAAGCAGATCATGCCTATCGCAAGCCTTGGTCTTGCCGCAGCCATTGCCGGCTGCAACACCACGGACGCCCTAATCCCGCAAGTGGACGTGGGCGGAGGAACCTTCCGCTCACCGCCGGTGACGCAGTCCGATCTCGAGGCCATGTCCACGCAGACCGCCGTGATGCCGGTGGAAAGCGTACCGCCAAGCCGCACCGCCGCCTTCTCGGCGCAGCCGAACATTTCCGGCCCGCCGACGCAATACGCGACGAACCACACCGCTTACACGGACCCCGCCGGCACCCTCGAAGGCCAGGCGAACCGCCTGGCCGAGGGCGCCGCACCGGTGCAGACCATGCAGCCCCAGCCGCCGCAGGCAGAAAATCCGTCGCCGCAGGCAGAAAATCCTGCGCCGCAGGCAGAAAGTCAGCCGGCGCAGGCAGAAAGTGTCACGCCGCCGGAGGAAGAAAGCGTACAGCAGCCGGCGCAGCCTGACGTCGCGAGCGCACCGGAAGAGACGAAACAAGCCGCCGCTTCGCCGGCTCCGGCGGTGACGGGCGCCGGCGGCATCCGCTTCCTGCCGATCATCGGCGCTCCGGTTCAGGCCGTCACGCCCCTCTCGAAGCAGCTCGGCGCCTCGGCTCGGGCGCAGGGGCTCACCATCAAGAGCTCCACCGACGCCACCAGCGACCACATCCTCAAGGGCTATTTCTCGGCGCTCAACGACGGCGGCAAGACGACCGTCGTCTATGTCTGGGACATTCTGGACGGCAGCGGCAACCGCCTGCACCGCATCCAGGGACAGGACACGGTGGAAAGCAGCGCTGCCGAACCCTGGGGCGCCATTCCGCCCCAAACAATGCAGGCGATCGCCAGCAAGACGATCGACGCTTATCTCGAATGGCGCCGTTCCCAGCGCGGTTGACGCAAAGTTTTTAGGATAATAGGCGCTGCGGCGCAGCAATCCCCTTGCATTCACCTTCAAGGACGCTAAAAAGCGGCCGATCAGCTCTGACAGCGGCCATCGCAGCGATTGCCCGCGATCGGAATGGCTCAGGGAATCTGCGCGGACAATTCTGCCCCCGGACCGGACGGTGGCCGCGCCAGCTCAAGGCGGACCGTCTATGAAGGTTTTCGCAGGCAATTCGAACCGGCTGCTGGCCGAAGCGATCTGCAACTATCTCAACCTGCCGCTCGGCAAAGCCACGGTACGGCGCTTCGCCGATCAGGAAATCTTCGTCGAGATCGGCGAAAACGTGCGCGGCGAGGATGTGTTCATCGTCCAGTCGACGTCCTTCCCCACCAACGATCATCTGATGGAACTGCTCATCATGATCGATGCGGTCCGCCGCTCCTCCGCCCGCCGCATCACCGCCGTGCTTCCCTATTTCGGCTATGCCCGGCAGGACCGCAAACCCGGCCCACGCACGCCGATCTCGGCCAAGCTGGTCGCCAATCTCATTACCAGAGCCGGGGCCGACCGCGTCCTCACCCTCGATCTCCACGCCGGCCAGATCCAGGGCTTCTTCGATATCCCGACCGACAATCTCTATGCGGTTCCGATCCTGGCGCGCGACGTCAAGGAGCACTACGACCTCAGGAACGTCACGGTCGTCTCGCCGGACGTCGGCGGCGTCGTGCGTGCCCGGGCGCTGGCCAAGCGGCTCGACTGTCTGCTGGCGATCGTCGACAAGCGTCGCGATCGCCCCGGTGAATCGGAGGTCATGAACGTCATCGGTGATGTCCACGGCAAGGACTGCATCCTGATCGACGACATCGTCGATTCCGGCGGCACGCTCTGCAATGCCGCCGAAGCGCTGCTCAAGAACGGCGCCACCAGCGTCACCGCCTATATCACCCACGGCGTCCTCTCGGGCGGCGCGGTCGCCCGCGTCACGTCCTCGATGCTGAAGGAACTGGTGATCACCGATTCCATTCAGCCGACCACAGCCGTGCAATCGGCACATAATGTCCGCGTGATCTCGACCGCCGGCCTGATCGGCGAAGCCATCAGCCGCACCAGCCAGGAAGAATCGGTTTCGAGCCTCTTCGACTGAGGTCTCCGGATCGACCCAACGGTCTTTCGACCATTGGCGCTGGGCGCTTTTGCGCGGCCGGCCAGTTATCTTTTTACGTCTAGCATATATGAGGCAGCTTCGCCGGCAGGCATCGCATCTTTCGAATAGGTGAAGGTGCCGTACTCCTTGACCTCCCGTGCCGCACGCAGAAGCCCGCCCAGGGCTGCCCGTGCGAAGGAGCCGCCGACGCTGATACGCTTCACGCCCGCCTCCTGCAGCTCCTGGACCGTGAAAATCTGCCCGGTCAGGCCCATGACGACGTTGACCGGCCGATTGACGGACGAGCAGACCGTTCGGATCGCCTCGAGACTTGGCAGCCCCGGGGCGTAGAGAACATCCGCACCAGCCTCTTCGAATGCAGCAAGGCGTCGGATCGTATCGTCCAGATCAGGTCGCCCATGCAGGAAGTTCTCGGCCCGGGCGGTCAGGATGAAAGGGTGCTTACGAGCCTCTTCAGCAGCGGCAGCAATTCGTTCCACGGCCAAGCTAAACTCGAAAATCGGGTCGCTTGGATTACCGGTGGCATCTTCAATCGAACCACCGACGAGACCGACCCCCGCCGCCATCGAAACCGTCACGGAACAGCACTGCGGATCGGCGCCAAAACCGTCCTCCAAGTCGGCCGAAACAGGTAGATCGGTCGCTTCGACGATATCTCCGGCATTCTGCAGGATTGCATCGCGCGAAAGAGCCGCCGCCGAATCCCTCCGCCCGACGGAGAAGGCAAAGCCGGCGCTCGTCGTGGCCAATGCCTCGAACCCAAGTGCCGTGAGGATGCGCGCAGAGCCGGCATCCCAGGGATTGGGAATAACGAAAGCACCCGGACGGTCATGCAATGCACGGAATGCTTGATGCTTGCTCGCCTGGTTCGTCATGTGTCACCTCCGCTGTGAGGAGAGAGATAGCACTTATCGAACAAAAGAGGAACACGGCAAGTTCAGCAGATCAACCCCGGGTCGCCACGGCACAAGCCTCGCCGCCGCCGAAGAGGCGCGACCGCGTGAGGAAGCGTTTCTCGCGGCCGTTGTCGAGCGAGAACATGCCGCCCCTGCCCGGCACCACGTCGATGATCAATTGGGTGTGCTTCCAAACCTCGTACTGGCTGGCGCTGATATAGACCCGCACGCCGTCGATCTCCCCAAGCTTCACATCGTTGTCGCCGACCATATAGTCGTCGGCCGGGTAGCACATCGGCGAAGAGCCGTCGCAGCAGCCGCCCGACTGGTGAAACAGGATATCCGGATGATTGCGCCGGATTTCGCGGATGAGATCAATCGCCGCGTCCGTCGCGCGCACGCGCGGCTCGCCATTTGTTTCCGTCATCATCCCTTCCTTCCTAAACGCGGCCGCTCCCGATGGAACACCGGGAGCTGCCGGGAGGATCACCGGCACGAGCGGGATGAGGAAAAGTATGAGCGGTCTTCGCCCGCATCCCGCCCAACTTTTTAGAAAGGGCCGGGATCAGAAGAAGCCGAGCGCCTTCGGGCTGTAGCTCACCAGCATGTTCTTGGTCTGCTGGTAGTGGTCGAGCATCATCTTGTGCGTCTCGCGGCCGATGCCCGACTGCTTGTAACCGCCGAAGGCGGCATGCGCCGGATAGGCATGGTAGCAATTGGTCCAGACGCGGCCGGCCTGGATCTCGCGGCCGAAGCGGTAGCAGCGATTGGCGTCGCGGCTCCACATGCCGGCTCCGAGACCGTAGAGCGTGTCGTTGGCGATCGCGAGCGCCTCGTCCTCGGTCTTGAAGGTTGTTACCGACACGACCGGACCGAAGATCTCCTCCTGGAAGATGCGCATTTTGTTATGCCCGCGGAATACCGTTGGCTTGACATAATAGCCACCGGAGAGATCGCCCTCGAGCACGTTGCGCTCGCCGCCGGTCAGGACCTCGGCGCCCTCCTGCTTGCCAATGTCGATATAGGAGAGGATCTTCTCCAGCTGTTCGCCCGACGCCTGGGCGCCGATCATCGTCGCCGGGTCGAGCGGATTGCCCTGCCGGATCGCCTCGACCCGCTTCAGCGCCCGCTCCATGAAACGGTCGTAGATGCTTTCCTGGACCAGCGCCCGGCTCGGGCAGGTGCAGACCTCGCCCTGGTTAAGCGCAAACATGGCGAAGCCTTCCAGCGCCTTGTCGAAATAGTCGTCGTCCTCGTTGAGCACGTCGGCGAAGAAGATGTTCGGCGACTTGCCGCCGAGCTCGAGCGTCACGGGGATGAGGTTCTGGCTGGCATATTGCATGATCAGTCGCCCCGTCGTCGTCTCGCCGGTAAAAGCGATCTTGGCGATGCGCGGGCTGGTCGCCAGCGGCTTGCCCGCCTCGAGCCCGAAGCCGTTGACGATGTTGAGCACGCCCGGCGGCAACAGGTCGGCGATCAATTCGGCAAGTATGAGGATCGAGGCCGGCGTCTGCTCGGCCGGCTTCAAGACGACGCAGTTGCCGGCCGCAAGCGCCGGCGCCACCTTCCAGGCGGCCATCAGGATCGGGAAATTCCAGGGAATGATCTGGCCGACGACACCGAGCGGTTCATGGAAATGATAGGCGACCGTATCGTGGTCGATCTCGCCGATCGAGCCTTCCTGCGCCCGAATGCAGGCGGCGAAGTAGCGGAAATGGTCGATCGCCAACGGAATGTCGGCGGCCATGGTTTCGCGGATCGGCTTGCCGTTGTCCCAGGTCTCGGCCCGCGCCAGAAGCTCGAGATTGTCCTCCATCCGCGCAGCGATTTTCATCAAGATGTTGGAGCGCTCGGTTGTCGAGGTCCGGCCCCACTTCTCCTTGGCCGCATGGGCGGCATCGAGCGCGAGCTCGACATCGGCGGCATCCGAACGGGTAACCTGGCAGAGCGAACCGCCGGTGACAGGCGTGGTATTGTCGAAATAGCGGCCGGCGACCGGCTCGCGCCACTCACCGCCGATGAAATTTCCATACTTGTGCTTGAACGGGTTCTCGAGAATCTTCTGATGCAGCATGGCTTCCTCCCTTGGAAAAAACAGCACTCCGATCTGCTGTGGAAGGAAGAGTGAAGCCGGCTGCAGATTTTCGGTAGTGCGCCGCAGCAGCCGGCAATGCCATTTGTTTCAGAATTGAGACAGGTCGACGTTGCCTGTCGTGCTGCAGCGCAGCAATGACTCAAAAAGTCAATTAAGCGAAAGCCGCTTCATCTTGCGGTAGAGTGTTGCGCGGCTGATACCTAGGAGGTCGGCGGCCATCGACACATTGCCGTTGGCGCGCGACAGCACGCGGCGCAGTGCCGCTCTTTCGGCATCCGGCAATTCGGCTCCGTCCCCGGGAACGCCCTCCTGGAGCAGGTCGGAGGCGGGAATGCCGGCTGCAATGCGCTTGTCGTCAAGCCCGAGCCACTGCCGGGCTGCCCGCGTCGCGCCGAGCACGAGATCGTCGCGGTCGACGGCAAGCAGAGCCGGCCCTTGGCGATCCGCCGGCACGAGCACGATCCGCGCCTCCGCAAAGGCGCGGCGGAAGAGGTTTGCCTCGATACGGGCGGCCGCATCGCGCACCGCTTGCGAGAGGATCGCGAGCGTCGCCTCGGAAGCGTCGTCACGGCAGGTGGAGATGTCGAGCGCGGCGGCAAGGCGCCCCGCTTCGTCGCGAATCGGCGCTGTCGCGCAGCTCAAGCCGATATTGCGGCTCAAGAAATGCTGGTCGCGATGGATCACGACGGGGCGATCGTCGGCGATCGCCGTGCCGATGCCGTTGGTTCCGACGCTCGCCTCGCTCCACACGGTGCCCGACCAAAGTCCGACGCCACGAAAATCCGCATCGTCCCCACCTGCCCCGCGCCGCTCGAGCGCAATCCCTTTCTCGTCGGTAAGCAACAGGCAGCATCCAGCCTTGACGATGACGGCGAACAGCCGGTCGAGTTCGCCGACGGCTTCCGCAATCAGCACTCCGGAGCGTTCGCGCGCCTGCCGAAAATCGCCATCCGCAAGGCGCCATGGCAAACGCGCCTCCTCGGGGGCAAGACCGTGCAGGGTCATGCAGCGCCGCCACGAGGCGGCGACCGGCGAGCTGACGGCTGCCGACGACTGTTGCGCGGTCCTGTAGACGTGCTCGGTATGGTCCCGGACTGCAGGCATTCGCTCCCTCCCTGAAAGCGTCCTCCGGCGGTAGGTCGCCTGCACCTATCCCCCGGTTCGGTCCAGCCGCGTCGGCCGCCACTATAGGCTGGGACTGCGCGGCCGGTCCAGCCAGACGAAGGTCGTGCAACACGATCCTTCGTCGCTGCGTCGGGCGGCGGTATCGACACGGCCGCCGATATGCTACGCCGTCGGCCAGCCAGTTCCCGCGACTCGCCATCAACACCCGCCCGCAACACCCGGTTGTCCGCCATGCTTCGTGATTTTTCCGTGCAAAGCCTCTTCATGGGCGTGCTGATCGCCTTCGTCGGCTTCGCCAGCTCCTTCGCCGTCATTCTGCATGGCCTCGCCGGCGTCGGGGCGACGGCGGCCCAGGCGGCCTCTGGCCTGACGGCTCTGTCGATTTCCATGGGCGTCTGCGCGATCCTCATCAGCATCGCCACGCGGCTTCCCGTCAGCATCGCCTGGTCGACGCCCGGTGCGGCGCTGCTGGCGACATCAGGAACCGTCGAGGGTGGCTTCAACGCCGCCGTCGGCGCCTTTCTGGTTTGCGGCCTGCTGATCGTCATCGCCGGCCTGTGGAAGTCGCTCGGTCGGATGGTGTCTTCCATTCCTCCGGCTCTGGCGAACGCAATGCTCGCCGGCGTGCTCTTGAGCCTCTGCTTCGCGCCGGTGAAGGCGATCGCCTTCAATCCGCTCTTCGGCCTGCCGATCGTCGCCGCCTGGGCGATCGTCGGCAGCCTCAACAAGCTTTATGCCGTGCCGGCCGCGCTTCTCGCCTTCGTGCTGGTGATCGCCTTCGGCGTCCAAATGCCGGACAACGCCTTTGCGCAACTCTCCTCCGCTCTCGTCCCAAAGGCCGAATTCGTTCCGCCGATCTTCAATGCCGCGGCGATGATCAGCATCGCCCTGCCGCTCTTCATCGTGACCATGGCCTCGCAGAATATTCCCGGCATCGCCGTGCTGAAGGTCAACGACTATCACCCGAATCCCGGCCCGCTCTTTGCGACGACCGGCCTCTTTTCCCTGTTCAGCGCACCGTTCGGCGGCCACGCCGTCAATCTGGCGGCGATCACCGCGGCCATGTGCGCCGGCCCCGATGCCCATCCAAACCGCAACCGCCGTTACTGGTCGGCGATCATCGCCGGCATAGCCTATATTGCCTTCGGCCTGCTCGCCGGCGCCGTCACCACCTTTGTCAGCCTGGCGCCGCCGGTGCTGATCGAAGCCGTTGCCGGGCTGGCGCTCATCGGCGCCTTATCGAGTTCGGCCGTGGCGGCCTTCACGGAAGCTCAGACGCGCGAGGCCGCCGCCATCACTTTCCTCGTCACCGCGTCGGGCGTCAGTTTTGCCGGCGTCTCCGGCGCCTTCTGGGGGTTGATCGCCGGCGGCCTCATGTTGGCGCTCGCGCGTTTTTCCCGGCGGAAAAGCTAAGAGGCGCCCGGCGCCTTGCATTTCGACCGGTTCTCCGCTAAGGACCCGGCGTCCGCGCAGACACCCTTGGAGGCAACGCGGATGAAGCTGCCTTGCGGCTTCAGGTTTTTCCGCTTTGACGGACGAACTCTCCAAATAACCAGAAAGGTCTATCCATGAGCCAGAGTTACGAGCTCAAGGCCGAGACGCGCGAACGGGTTGGTAAGGGGTCCTCCCGTGAACTTCGCCGCAACGGTCTTATCCCTGCTGTCATCTACGGTGACAAGCAAGCCCCGCTTTCCATTGTGCTTTCCACCAAGGAAGTGACGATGAAGATCCACGCCGGCGGTTTCATGACCACCGTCGCGACGATCGACGTCAATGGCGAGAAGATCCGCGTCCTGCCGAAGGACTACCAGTTGGATCCGGTTCGTGATTTCACCATGCATGTCGACTTCCTGCGCGTCTCGAAGGGCAGCCAGGTGTCGGTCCAGGTTCCGGTCCACTTCGAAAACGAAGAGAAGTCCCCGGGCCTGAAGCAGGGCGGCACGCTGAACATCGTTCGCCATGAAGTCGAACTGAACGTTTCCGCCGACAACATTCCGGAGTTCCTGACCGTCGATCTCAGCGGCCTCAAGATCGGCGACACGGTCCACATTTCGGACGTCAAGCTTCCGGCTGGTGCGACCCCGGTCATCGCCGATCGCGACTTCACGGTCGCCACGATCGCCGGCCGTGCGCAGGAAGTTGAAGTCGAAGAAGAAGAAGAAGCAGAGGGCGAAGCGGAAGCTTGATCCGCGACCGCCAGAGCGGCTGACGACCCATCCGGGCCGCAGCATTCGAGAAACCCGTCCCACTCTGGGGCGGGTTTTTTCATTCGTTGTGCACCGCACGCGGGCCGCGAGGGACGGTCACGCCTTGTGAAATCTCGGCGCGCAATTTCAGCAACATTTAAGATTTTGATGATGTTCTGCACGCGAGGGACAAAGCGTGGCAGTGCAAGAGATTTCAAATTTTGAGAGTGGTGACGGCCGCCGGCGGGAGCATGCGATGATGCACTCGGTGGAACGCCGGTTTATTGCGATCGTCTGCGGCGCAATGCTTGTATTCGTTGCGCCTTTGTTGGCGCTTTTCCTGGCCATATCCAGCGAGCGCGTTGCCCGGGAGCGCCTGCAGAACGTCGAGCTGCTTATGGAAGCAAGCGGTGAAGCGCTGGGCAAGCCGATCTGGGACTTCGATCAGGATGGCATAGAACGGATCGCTCTTTCGCTGATGAACGCCAGCGACATTCGCTCCGTGACGATCCGCGATACCGCCGGCAAAATCCTCGCTGAACTGCCTCCAGCAAGTCTCGATGCCGCCGTCGGCAAGTCCCTGGACACCGCCATCTCCTACGACAGCGTCAAGGGCCGCGTGCCCGTCGGATCGTTGAGGGTCGTCGTTCCGACGTCTGGCCTCCTGCTGCGTTTCAGCAAGGACGAGTGGACGATCCTCGGCATCCTTCTTTTTGCCGTCGCAACGGTCTTCGCGGCCGCACTGATCGGCAACCGCTTCATCGTGATCCGGCCGCTGATGCGGCTCACCGCTGCAGTCGAAGCGACCCGGCGCCTCGGATCACGCCATCGGGTCGATTGGAACTCGGACGATGAGATGGGCGCCTTGGCCGGCAACTTCAATGCGATGCAGGACCGGCTGGAGCGTGAGGAAAAGGAGTTGAAGAGCGCGCATGCCCGCGCGACGGAGACCTATAATCTGACGCCGGCCATGCTTTTCTCCCTCGATGCCGCAGGCCGCTTGACCGCGGTCAGCGACTATTGGCTGCTGGCGACCGGCTACGCCCGTGGCGAGGTCATCGGGCGAAGCTTCACCGATTTCATCGACCCTTCCTGGCACGAGGCCTACCACCTGCGCTCGAACGCAGCAGCGGCGGATGGTCACGATATCAGCGAATTGACCCTGCCATTCCGCAAGGCGGACGGCGAGTTCATGACCGTGCTCATTCTGGAAACGGAAACAAGCCGCGGCGAAATCTCGCTTTCGGTAATGACCGATGTCACGGCCTTGAAACAGGCCGAAAGCCGCAACCATGCCCAGGCGATCACCGACCACTTGACCGGGCTTCTGAACCGGCAGGGGTTCGAGAACGCGCTCGACGAAGCAATTCTGAGCGCCGACCAATGCGGCATTCAGATTGCGTGCCTGTTTATCGACCTCGACCGTTTCAAGTGGATCAACGACAATTTCGGCCACGCCGCCGGCGATGCGGTCTTGCGCCAGACGGTTGAGCGCATCCAGGCGGCGCTTCGGCCTGAAGATGTGATCGCGCGGCTCGGCGGCGACGAATTCGCCATTCTCGTTGCCGCAACCGACGTTGCCGCCTTGGCAAGCGAGATTGGCGAGAGCATTTGCGCGGCGCTGCACGAACCGATGCCGATTACCGGAAACGAGCTCCTCGTCAGCGCCAGTGTCGGCGTTTCGGTCTACCCGACCCACGCCTCGGGCGCCTCCGACCTGCTGCTCAAGGCCGACATGGCGATGTACGCCCGCAAACGCGACGGCAAGAACGGCCTGCAGATTTTCGATGCCGGCATGCTCGACGCGGCGCGCGAGCGCCATGAGATCGAACAATGCATCGAGGCCGGCCTGAAGGAAGACTGGTTCGAGGCGTGGCTGCAGCCGATCGTCAGCCTTGACGACGGTCAGATCGCCGGTTTCGAAGCGTTGATGCGCCTCAACCATCCGGAAAAAGGCCTAATGCCGCCGGGCAAGATCATCGGGATTGCCGAGGAGACCGGCACGATAGGCCGCATCGGCGACCGCGTCCTGGAAAAGGCGATCCGCCATCTCGCCGCCATCTCCCGATTGGACGGAACCCAGAGCACCTATCTCGCCGTCAACTTCTCGCCGTTGCAGTTCGAATTGACCCTGCCCCACAAGCTCGCCGCGCTCCTGCTCAAGCATCACATTCCGCCGCAGCGCATCGTCGTCGAGATCACCGAGGCGGTGCTGATGCTTGACAATCCGGAGGTCCATGCGGTCCTGAAGCAGTTGAACGAGTTCGGTTGCCGCATCGCCCTCGACGATTTCGGCACCGGCTATTCGTCGCTCAGCTACCTCAACCGCTTCCCGGTCGATATCGTCAAGGTCGATCAGTCCTTCACACGCTCCTTGAGCTCGGCAGCCACCGACGTCCGGCGCAAGAGCCGAATGCTGATCAAGGGCATTCGAACGATCTCCCACCAGATGGGCTGCACGGTCGTTGCCGAGGGCATCGAGACGAAGGAGCAGTGGCAACTCCTGCGCAAGCTCGGCGTGGATTATGGCCAGGGCTATCTCTTCAGCCGGCCGATGCCCATCGACGGTATGCTGACCATGCTGGAGAACGAATCCGAGGCCAAGACCAGCGCTCCGGCATGATGCGGAGAAAAGGAGACAAGGCGTGAAGCAACTGATCCTGGCATTCTTCCTTGGTCTTTCCACCGCCGCTCACGCCGAGACGATCCATTTCGTCACCGAGGAATACCCGCCCTACAATTTCTCGACCGACAGAGGCGCGAGCGGCGCCTCGGTCGACCAGGTCGCCCTGATCACGCAGGCCGTCAAACTCCCCTACGAGATCGAGGTCCTGCCTTGGGCACGCGCCTTTGCGCTTGCAGAAAGCGAGCCCTTCCATTGCGTTTTCACGACCGGCCATGATGCCGAGCGGGACAAGAACTTCAAATGGATCGAGCCCCTTCTCGTCGACCAATTGATCATGGTCCGCCGCAAGGATTCCGCCATCGAGCCGCGTTCGCTCGATGAGGCCAAACAGTTCATCGTCGGCACCCAGCGCGAGGACTTTTCCGCCAACTATCTGAAGGAGCATGGCTTTCAGAAGATCGACTATGCCGTCAGCCTCGACTCGACGCTGAAAAAGCTGATCGCCGGCCGCGTCGATCTGATGATGACCTCGGAAAAGACCTTCGAGTCGATGCGAGCCGACGGCAAGCCTATCGAGGCGGCGCTGGTGCTCGAAGGCAAGCAATACGGCATCGCCTGCCACAAGGACATGCCGGATGAGATCGTGGCCGGCTTGCAGACAGAGCTTGACCGCCTGATCGCACAGGGAGTCCAGGACCGGATTTTCGAACATTACGGCGTGCGCACCAACAGCGTAAAGCAGGCGGCCAATAGGGATTGACTTACCAGGGCGACGGTGTTTGGGGTTGGATGACACGTGAGCGTTCGCCCGAAAATGCATTAGGAGTTGGCCGCATGCTGATCATCGCGGGACTTGGCAATCCGGGGTCCAAATATGCCGGTAACCGCCACAATATCGGCTTCATGGCGGTCGATGCCATCCAGCAGCGCCAGGGTTTCTCCTCCTGGTCGAAGAAGTTCAAGGCGGAGATCGCCGAGGGCGAGGTCGCCGGCGAACGGGTTCTGCTGATCAAGCCGCAGACCTTCATGAACCTTTCCGGCGAGGCGGTCGGCGAAGCGATGCGCTTCTACAAGCTCGCGCCAAAGGACATCGTCGTCATCTATGACGAGCTGGATCTCCTCGCCGGCAAGGCGCGGATCAAGACCGGCGGCGGCCATGGCGGCCACAACGGCATCAAGTCGATCGACGCGCATTGCGGCAAGGAGTACCGCCGCATGCGCCTCGGAATCGGCCATCCGGGCGTCAAGGACCTGGTACATGCACATGTGCTCGGCGATTTCGCCAAGGCCGACCAGACCTGGCTATCGCCGCTGCTCGACACGATCGCCGAGAATGCCGGCATGCTGGTCAAGGGCGAGGATTCGCAGCTGATGAACAAGATCGCCCTTGCCACAGGCGGCAAGCCCGGCCCGGAATCGCCGCAGGCAGCGAAGAAGCAGGTGGCCCAATCCCATATCCACCAGGCCCGCAACGCCGCCCAGCCGAAGAAACTGCCGACGACCGGCCCGATGGCCGAGATGCTCAAAAAGATGTTCGGTTCCAAGGGGGACTGAGGGAGCCGATCGAGGCTCACTCTTCCGGCTCGGTCGTGAACATCAGGGGAAAGCCGGCTTCCTTGCCGAGGTCGGTCGCTTCCTTGGCTTTGGTCTCGGCGATATCCCGGGCGCAGACCACGACGATCGACGTGCCGAGCTTGTGAGCGGTCATCATCACCCGGTAACCGGCCTCCTCGCTCATCCGAAAGATGGCCTTCAACACCATCACCACGAAGTCGCGCGGCGTGTAGTCGTCGTTGACGAGTATGACCTTGTAGAGCCTCGGCCGCTCGAGCTTGGGCTTCACCTTCGTTTTTCGTTTTGGGGCGACTTCATTGTCACTCATCGGAAAATTCACCCGTTGATGACATGCGGTGGGTCGGAACCAATATCGCGCTTGCAGCATCGGCATTCAAGTCGAAAGCCGGCCGAGTTCCAGCCGAAGCGCGCGAAGAGCTTGACCGCTCCTCTCCTTTATCCCATAGCCACGCCCAAGAAATTCGAGAACGACAGGTTTAGGCCATGGGCTTCAAATGCGGTATCGTCGGACTGCCGAATGTCGGCAAGTCCACACTCTTCAACGCGCTGACCAAGACGGCGGCGGCGCAGGCGGCGAACTATCCCTTCTGCACGATCGAGCCGAACACCGGCGAGGTCGCGGTGCCGGACGCGCGGATGCGCAAGCTCGCCGACATCGCCAAGTCGAAGGAGATCATTCCGACCCGCATTTCCTTCGTCGACATTGCCGGGCTGGTGCGCGGCGCCTCCAAGGGCGAAGGCCTCGGCAATCAGTTCCTCGCCAATATTCGCGAGGTGGATGCCGTGGTGCACGTTCTGCGCTGCTTCGAGGACGACGACATCACCCATGTCGAGGGCCGCATCCATCCGGTCGAGGACTCCGAGACGATCGAGACCGAGCTGATGCTCGCCGATCTCGAGAGCCTCGAGCGGCGCACAGAACAGACGCGCAAGCGTGCGATCGGCAAGGACAAGGAGTCCATGGCGCAGCTTCCGATCATGGACGCCTCGCTGAAGCTCCTGCAGGAAGGCAAGCCGGTCCGCACTCTGCTGGCGAAGCTCGATGCCGAGGAACTTCGAATTCTTCAGGGGCTCAATCTTCTCACGGCCCACCCGGTTCTCTACGTCTGCAACGTCGCCGAATCTGACGCTGCAACGGGCAACGAGCACACCCGCGCCGTTGCCGAGATGGCAAAGGCCCAGGGCGCGGAAACCGTCGTTATTTCGGCGGCGATCGAATCCGAAGTGGCGCAACTGCCGGAAGAGGAGGCCAGGGAATTCCTCGCCGCCTTGGGTCTCGAAGAAGCCGGTCTCGACCGACTGATCCGCGCCGGCTACAAGCTGCTCGACCTCATCACCTATTTCACGGTCGGTCCCAAGGAGACGCGTGCCTGGACCATCCCGCGCGGCACCAAGGCGCCGCAGGCGGCCGGCGTCATCCACTCGGATTTCGAGCGCGGTTTCATCCGGGCGAACACCATCGCCTATGACGACTATATCGGCTATGGCGGCGAGAACGGCGCCAAGGAAGCCGGCAAGGCCCGCGACGAAGGCAAAGAGTATGTCGTCCAGGACGGCGACGTCATCCACTTCCGCTTCAACACCTGACATGCAAGGGATGCGGCTCTATCTATGCGCCGCATCGTTCCGCTGCCATGGAGGGCGCCATGCTCTACTTCGAGGATTTCACGCCGGGGCGTCGCTTCGACTATCGTCCGGTTGAAATGCAGGCTGCAGACATGATCGCCTTTGCCGGCGAGTTCGATCCGCAGCCGATGCATCTCGACGAGGAGGCGGGCAGCAGGAGCATCCTCGGTGGCCTTTCCGCCTCCGGCTGGCATACGAGCGCTATCGGCATGCGGATGATGATCGACGCCTTTCTCGGCAACTCGTCCTCGCAGGGCTCGCCCGGCATCGAATTCATGGACTGGAAGAAGCCGGTGCTGGCGGGAGATGTGCTTTCCGGCTTCAGCCTAGTACTGGAGTCGCGCCCGTCGAAATCGAAGCCCAGCGTCGGTTTCGTCAAGTTCCGCAATGAAATCCGCAATCAGAGTGGCGAACCGGTCGCGGTTTCCGAAGCTACGGTGATATTTCGACGCCGCGAGAGTGGATATCGGCCATGATGACGCTCGAGGAACTTTATCAGGCCGGCCGCAAGACCGTCGTCGGCAGCCTGGCATTCACGGCGGAGGACATCATCCGCTTCGCCCGCGATTTCGATCCGCAGCCCTTCCATCTCGACGAGGAGAAAGCCAGACACTCGCTTCTCGGCGGTCTTTGCGCCTCCGGCTGGCACACCAGCGCCGGCTGGATGAAGTGCTTCGTCCGCTTCTGGACCGATGAGGTCCGGCGCCTCGCAGCAGAAGGGCTGCACGCGCCGAGACTCGGGCCGGCTACCGGCTTCCGGGAGCTCAAGTGGCTGAAGCCGGTCTATGCCGGCGACACCGTCACCTATGCCGTCACGCTCCTCGAAGCCCGCGCCCTCGCCTCCCGCCCCGGCTGGCGCATCAACACGATCCTCTGCGAGGGCGAGAACCAGCACGGCGAGCCGGTGATCCGCTTCCAAAGCAAGGTCATCGAATTCACGTAAGGCGCGCGCCGAACGTCCGCACTCCTCTCCGATCAATGCCCCTCGAACTCGATCAGCGTGCGGACCTTGACGCCGAGCGCTTCGAGCTTCCTGCGCCCGCCAAGCTCCGGCAGGTCGATGATGAAGCAGGCGGCGACGATGTCGGCGCCCATCTGTTGCAGCAGCTTGGTGGCACCTTCGGCGGTTCCGCCGGTGGCGATCAGGTCGTCGACCAGGATCACCTTTTCGCCGGGCGTGATCGCGTCCCTGTGCATTTCCATCTCGTCCACGCCGTATTCCAGGCTGTAAGCGATCCTGACCGTGTCGTGCGGCAGCTTGCCCTTCTTGCGGATAGGCACGAAACCGGCGGAAAGCTGATGCGCGATCGCACCGCCCAGGATGAAGCCGCGCGCTTCGATGCCGGCGATCTTGTCAACCTTGGTTCCTGCGTAGGGATGGACAAGTTCATCGATCGCCCGGCGGAACGTTCTCGGATTGCCAAGCAGCGTCGTGATGTCGCGAAAAACGATGCCGGGCTTCGGGTAATCCGGAATGCTCCGGATGGCGGAAATCAGTTCCGATTGAACAGCGATCATGGTGTGGAAACGGCCTTTTGAAGTCTGGAGACGGCAAAGCCATAGCACCATCGAACCGCATGTTCACAGGAATTTCTTTGCGGAGCACCGGGCCGGAACAATTTGGCTCGGCCCTGGGTTGATGCTACGCTTAACCGTCGGCAGGTTCCGGCCGCGGCCCTGCTCAAGTGCAATGACGACCAGAGCGGGAGGAGAAAGCGTCGGCGGTCTTCCGCCCTTATCCCGCTCCACTTCCGCTGCATGTTCCTTAAACCATGCAGCAATTCAAAGTGGTACAGCGACCTTTGAGGAAGGAGGAACACCATGCGCCTATTCGAATGCGGTTCGCTTGTCCCGGGCTGCCCCTGGCACACCCGCGCCGACAACGACGCGGAAATCGTCCGTCGGGTGGTGGAGCACATGCGCGACACCCACGGCGAGACGGTGATCCGCGAGAACATGGTCGACAACATCAAGGCTCGGATCGTCGACGAAACCCAGGCGGCGTGACCGCCGGCGCGCCGCGCCCTCTTTCAGCCGGAACGCACCAGGGAATCGAGCCGGGCGACAAGCGTCGCCCGGTCGATATTGAAGTTGCGGTCGACCCAGAAATTTTCAAGCTCCGTCAGCAGTTCGCCGATCTTGGGGCCTGCAGGAACGCCCGCCTTCAGGACATCGACCCCGCTCAAAGGGAAGACCGGTCGCTGCCACTTCCCCGCCCGTGCCAACAGCCGCTGCAGGGCGGCAGTCTCGGCCAGGAAGGCCGGATCGGTTTCCGACTTGCGTCGAGCCGAAGCAACGGACAGCTTGAGGCGCGCGATGATGCCCTCTTCACCGTGGCGGTAGAGCTCGCGATCGAGCGCCGCGTCCGCGAAGGTGGCAGCAATGGCCGGCGCCTCGGCAAACCGGGCGAGAAAGGCCGCTTCCGCTTTCGAAAGACGCAGCCGCGCCGCCATCGCCGCAAGCCGCTCGGCATCGGGCGGAACGATGGCCGCGAGCCTCAAGAGCGGCTCAGGCGTCCACGCGAACATCTTCTCGGCGGCAATCAGTCCCGGAATGGCATCGATGCCCCATTTCTCGGTTTCAGGCAGGACTTCACCGAGCACGCCTGACTGGCGCATCCAGAGAAGGGCGCGACCCGGATCCTCGGCTTTAAGCAGTTTCTTCATCTCGCCCCAGACGCGCTCGGCCGACAGCGTTGAGAGCATTGTGCGCGCCTGAGCGCAGGCTTTGAGCCCCTCCGCATCCGGTCTGCCCTGGCCATAGTGGGCGAAGAAGCGGAAGAAGCGCAGGATGCGCAGGTAATCTTCCTTGACCCGTTCGGCAGCGCTGCCGATGAAGCGCAGCGTCCGGCTGACTATGTCGGGCAGACCACCGACATAGTCGAAGATCTCGCCTTCTGCGTCGGCATAGAGGGCGTTGATCGTGAAGTCGCGGCGTTCCGCATCCGCTTTCCAGTCGATGCCGAAAGCAACCTCGGCGCGGCGGCCGTCGGTCGCCACATCGCGGCGCAATGTCGTCACCTCATAGGGTGTCCCGTCGATCACCAGCGTGACGGTGCCGTGGTCGACGCCCGTCGGCACCACCTTGATACCGGCAGCCTTTGCCCGCTCCGCCACATCCTCCGGACGCCAGGTGGTCGCCAGATCGACGTCACCCGCCGGCAGGCCGAGGAGGCTGTTGCGAACGGCGCCACCGACGACCCGCACTTCGCCGCCGTCAGCATTCAACAGTTCGAAGACGCGGCGCAGCGAAGGCGTCTGGAACCAAGGCTCGGCGGCGATGGATGTCATGCATAAAGCCTTTCGTAGAGCATGCGGACGATACCGGCGGTGATCCCCCAGATGTGCCGCTCGCCATAGGGCATCCGGTAGAAATGCCGCTCTGCACCCTCCCAGTGGCGGCTTCCGCGCCCATGATTGCCGGGATCCATCAGGAAAGAGAGCGGCACCTCGAAGACGCTTTCGACCTCTTCGGGATTGGGCACGAGCTCGAAACCGGGCTGGACGACGGCAAGCACCGGCGTGATGCGGAAGCCGGACATCGCCATGTAATGCGGCAGCCGGCCGATCGTCTCGACGAAGCGCGGATCGAGACCAATCTCTTCCTGCGCTTCGCGGAGCGCCGCCACCTCGATGGAATGATCCTCCGGATCCACAGCTCCTCCCGGAAACGCCACCTGTCCGGAATGCTTGCGCAGATGCGAGGTGCGCTGGGTGAAAATCACGCTCGCATCGTCGCCGTCGTCGACCACCGGAACGAGCACCGCCGCATCCTTCAGATGCAGGGACTCGAGATAGGGAACCATGCCGGGGTTGAGGAGGAAGTCGCCGTGATCTCGCCAGGCGGTCTCGATCGGACCGCCCGTCTGCTTGAGCGCACGGCGGCGGAACTCGTCGGCGGAAAACGACGGCTGGCTCATCGCGACAGCGCTTCCAGTTCGGCCGCCGGCATGATCGGAAAGACGGCGCCCGCAGATCTGACGCAGAACATGTCGATGCCGTCGATCTCGACGGATTCGCCGAGTTCGACGATGTCGTACATGACCGGCCGGGAAACGAGCGCCTCAAGGCGCCCGCGCACATGCAGATAGGGCTTCAATTCGCGGTTGTCGCCATGAATGACGAAGCGCAGCGGATGCTCCGGCCCCGCCTCCACCACGTCGCCGACATTGGTCCGGAAAGTGAGCACGGTTTCGTCCTCCCTGGCCGTGACGTTCATCTCGACGGCGATGAACGGCGCATCGGCGATGCGGATGCCGACCTTTTCCACCGGCGTGACCAGATAGGTCCTGCCGTCGTCGTCCTTGCGCAGGACCGTGGAGAACAACCTCACCAGCGGCTGCCGGCCGATCGGCGTGCCCATGTAGAACCACGTTCCATCGCTACGGATTTCCATGTCGATGTCGCCGCAGAATGGCGGATTCCAGCGCTCGACCGGCGGCAGCCCTCTTGGTTCGCCGCCCGTCTGGCCGGCAGCGCGCGCGATCAGTGCGGCAAGCCCCGCCGCATCGCCCGTCTGATGAATCTTGGCTTCTGCCATTGTTCTGTCCCGTTTGGCCCCAATCTTGCCTCGGAAGCGTAGCGCGTCCAACAGACGTGCAGGATGTTCGTCACCGGTTACGAGCACCTTGACCGCACTTCGCGCTTCGCGGAGAAGCACCGGTATGCTTCAGGGCTTCTTGAAGCTCACGAGATAGTGCGTTGGCGGCGGCTTGTCAGCCGTCTGCCAGGGTCTAAATTGAAAAAAGGGAACCGACGCCGGGTAATGCCGAATCGGGTTCGACAGGCACGAGCGGGAGACAAGCGATGAGTGTGATGAAAAGCGCGGCGGAATCGGCCGACGAGAAGGCGATCGTCGCTGCCGCGGAAGCGGCTCTCGGCGAAATCGCCCTCATCCGCGCGGAGGTCGGCAAGGTCATCTTCGGCCAGGAGAGCGTCGTCGAGCAGACCCTGCTGGCGGTGCTTTCCGGCGGCCACGCCCTGCTCGTCGGCGTGCCCGGCCTCGCAAAGACCAAGCTCGTCGCCACGCTCGGTACCGTTCTTGGCCTCGCCAACAGCCGCATTCAGTTCACGCCCGACCTTATGCCCTCGGACATTCTCGGTTCGGAAGTGATGGACCAGGATGCTACGGGCCACCGCTCCTTCCGCTTCATCCCTGGTCCGATCTTTACCCAGCTCCTGATGGCCGACGAGATCAACCGGGCCTCGCCGCGCACCCAATCGGCGCTGCTGCAGGCCATGCAGGAGTATCACATCACCATTGCCGGCGCCCGCAAGGACCTGCCGCAGCCCTTCCACGTGCTGGCGACCCAGAACCCGCTCGAACAGGAGGGCACCTATCCGCTGCCCGAGGCCCAGCTTGACCGCTTCCTGATGCAGGTCGACGTCGGCTATCCGGAGCTCGCCGCCGAACGGCAGATCCTGTTGGAGACCACCGGTGTGACGGAGACTGAAGCCCGCCCGGTGATCAATGCCGAGCGCCTGCAACAGCTTCAGAACCTTATTCGTCAGATGCCGGTCGGCGAAAAGGTCGTCGATGCCATCCTGTCGCTCGTTCGCTCCGCCCGGCCGGGCAATGGCAACCCGGCCACCGACAAGAACGTCGCCTGGGGGCCGGGTCCGCGTGCCGGCCAGGCTCTGATGCTTTGTGCCCGGGCCCGTGCGCTCTATGACGGCCGGCTGGCGCCCTCGATCGACGATATCCTCGCGCTTGCCGAACCCGTGCTGCAGCACCGCATGGCGCTGACCTTCGCCGCCCGCGCCGAGGGCATGACGGTGCGGGATGTCATCGCCGAGCTGGTGAAGCGAGCCAAGGGATAATCCATGGCCTCGATCGGGCAGACAGTCGCGCGTACACCGTCCGGAGAAGTGCTGTCGCGCGCCCAACAGCGCGCGATGCTCGTCCCCGACTGCCTAGTCGAAGCGCGTCGCATCGCCAACACGGTGATTGCCGGCTGGCACGGCCGCCGCAAGCGCGGCATCGGCGAGAATTTCTGGCAATTCCGCCCCTACAGCCAGGGCGAAAGCCTGTCGCGCATCGACTGGCGCCGCTCGGCTCGCGACGATCACACCTATGTTCGCGACCGCGAATGGGAAGCGGCACATACGATCTGGCTCTGGGCGGATCTGTCGCCGTCGATGATGTACAAGTCGACGCTCGGCGCCGTCTCCAAGGAAAGTCGCGCACTGGTGCTGATGCTGGCGCTTGCCGAAATCCTCGCCCGCTCCGGCGAGCGGATCGGCTGCCCCGGGGTGATGGAGCCGGTTTCCGCCCGCAACGCCGCCGAACGCCTGGCGACAGCGATCATGCTGAGCCCGCTCGGCGAAGGCCTGCCCGAGACCGGCATGATCCGCGGCGCCAGCGATCTCGTCCTCATCGGAGACTTTCTTGATCCGGCCGACAAGGTGATGGGGCGGCTCGGCCCGCTCGCCCGTCGGAGCCTGCGCGGGCATGTCGTCGAGATCGCCGACCCTGCCGAAGAGGTCTTCCCCTATGCGGGCCGCACCGAATTCACCGACCCCGAGACCGGCGAGAAACTAACGGCGGGCCGCGCCGAGATCCTGCGCGAGGATTACCAGCGCGCCTACCGCGCCCGCCGCGACAGCCTCGGCGATGGTCTCCGCCATCTCGGCTGGACCTTCATCCCGCACCGGACCGACCGGCCGGCATCGGAGGCCCTCGTCGCCGTGCACATGTATCTTTCCGGAATGCCCACCCGCGCGACACATGGGGGGCAACTATGATCGGCGGCCTCGCTTTCGCCTTTGCCAACCCGGCAATACTGGCAGCACTTGTGGCCCTGCCGGTGATCTGGTGGCTCCTGCGCATGATGCCGCCGAGGCCGGCGGCGGAAGTATTTCCGCCATTGCGCATCCTTGCTTCGGTGATCAAGCGCGAGGAGACGCCGTCGAAAAGCCCCTGGTGGCTGACGCTTCTCAGGATGTTGATGGCCGCCGCAGTTATCTTTGCGATCGCAGACCCGGTCTTCAATCCCCGCAGCAACACCCTCGCCTCCTCCGGTCCGTTGGCGCTCCTGATCGATAACAGCTGGGCGACCGCGCCGGATTGGGAGCGAAGGGTCGAGGCTGCGACGGCGTTGATCGACGATGCCGAGGCGAAGGATCTTGCCATTTCCATTCTTTTCACCGGCGACCGCCAGCACGATGCGACGCCCGCTTCGGCCGCCGCCGCACGCACCCGGCTCGCCGCCGCCGCGCCCGAGCCGCTTCCCGCCGATCGCCAAACGGCGCTTGCGGCGCTGAAAACCGCCTTCGGCGACACGCCGCCCGGGACGATCGCCTACGTCACCGACGGCATCGAATCGGGCGACGGCAAGACCATGGAAGCACTGAACGGGATCGGCGCGGCCGAGATGCGGATAATCGAGGCCGACGGCAGCCAGGCGTTGGCACTGACCAGCACCAGCAATGACTCGAGCGGCATGTCGGTGACGGCAACCCGCCTGAAGACGGATGACCGCCGCTCTCTTTCGATTGTCGCCTACGATACCCGCGGCCGTGCCATCGCCGACGGCGCAATCGATTTCGCCCCTGGTGCAGCTGTCGCCAAGGGAACGATCGAAGCTCCATTCGAACTGCGCAACGATTTCGCCCGCCTCGGCATCGAGGGCGCGGCGAGCGCCGGCGCCACGCATCTCCTGGATGACGGTTTCCGCCGACGCCGGGTCGCTCTTTTGAGCGGCGAGGCGCGCGACCTGTCGCAGCCGCTCTTGTCACCGCTCTACTACATCAATCGCGCGCTCGCGCCCTATGCCGATCTCATCGAACCGCGCGAGACCGATCTCGCCGTGGCCATTCCCGAACTCCTGGAACAGCGCCCCTCCGTCCTGATCATGGCCGACATCGGCCGGTTGCCCGAAGAAACCTATCCGCTGCTGTCGAAGTGGATCGAAAATGGCGGCATGCTGATCCGCTTCGCCGGCCCCAGGCTTGCCGCGGCACCGGCGGACGATCCGCTCGTTCCCGTCACCCTTCGGCAGGGCGAGCGGGCGCTCGGCGGCGCGCTCTCCTGGTCGGAGCCGCAGCCGCTCGCCGACTACCCCTCCAACAGTCCCTTCGCGGGCATGGCGCGGCCGAGCGACATTCTGGTCAAGCGGCAGGTACTGGCCGAGCCAACCGCGGATCTGGTTGAGCGCACCTGGGCAAGCCTTGCCGACGGCACGCCGTTGGTGACGACGGCGGCGCAGGGGACCGGCCGCATCGTCCTCTTCCATGTCAGCGCCGAGGCGACCTGGTCGAACCTGCCGATCTCAGGGCATTTCGTGGAGATGCTTCGCCGCAGCGTCCAGCTTTCGCGCAGCGGCGGCGTCGCCGGTGAGAGCAAGGCGGCGCAGGCGCACACGCTGGCACCCTTCCGGCTCCTCAACGCCGACGGCGTGCTGGTCGCAGAAACCGGCAATGCCCGCCCGCTGGAGGTGCAGCCCGGCAAGACCCCCCTTACCACGCCGGACAACCCGCCCGGTCTCTATGGCTCCGAGGACGGGTTCACGGCCTTGAACCTGTTGCCGCGCGACGCTGAACTCAAGCGGATCGACATGACCGTTGCCGGGCCACATATCGTCGAGCGGCTCGCGCGTGCAGAGAGCTGGTCGCTGAAGCCGGCCTTGCTGACACTCGCCCTGCTTCTGCTGATCGCCGACGCCGTCATCGTGCTCTTCATGGGCGGCGCCTTTTCTCGCCACCGCATGGCACGCACCGCGTCGATACTGATCTTCATGCTTGCCGCGGGCGCCCTCTTCACACCGCCACAGGCCTTCGCAGACGATACCCGTCCGGACGACGAGCGTATTCTCGAACGTCTGGACACGACGCATCTCGCCTATGTCGTCACCGGCGAGGACGAGGTCGACCGGCTTTCGGAGAACGGGCTTCGAGGCCTGACTGATTTCCTGACCTACCGCACCACGCTTGAACCCGGCGCGCCGGTCGGACTCGACATTACCAGGGACGAGCTCAGCCTCTATCCGATCATCTATTGGCCGGTCTCGGCCAGCGCACCCATGCCGAGTCCGCAAGCCGTCAGCCGCATCGATGCCTATATGCGCGCCGGCGGCACGGTCTTGTTCGACACGCGGGACCAGTTCTCCTCGCTCGGCGCATCCTCGACCGGCACGAGCCCGAACACGGAACGGCTGCAGGCCTTGTTGGCCAATCTCGACATACCGCCTCTGGAGCCGGTGCCGGCCGATCACGTCCTGACGAAGGCCTTCTATCTCCTGACGAATTTCCCCGGTCGCTACACCGGGAGCCCGCTCTGGATCGAAGCACAGTTCGAAAATCGCGACGAGCCGAGCAACCGGCCGGCCCGTTCGGGTGACGGCGTGACGCCGATCATGATCACCGGCAACGACTTTGCCGGTGCCTGGGCGGTGGACACCAACGGCGTCGCCCTGCTGCCGACCGTGCCGCCCGACGAGATGCAGCGCGAATATGCCTTCCGCTCCGGCGTCAACATCATGATGTATATGTTGACCGGCAACTACAAAGCCGACCAGGTACACGTCCCAGCCCTGCTCGAGCGGCTCGGACAATGAGGCCGCGATGACGATCGATTTTTCACCGCTCCTTCCCTGGCCCTACCTTGCCGCACTAGCGCTCGTTGCGGTGGCCCTGGCGGCGTTCGGCATCTGGCGCGGCGTGCGCGGCGCCTGGCTGCGGGCCGCGGCGCTCACGGCATTCTGCCTTGCACTCGCCAATCCGGTGCTGTTCCAGGAAGAGCGCGAGCCGCTTTCGACCATCGTCGCCGTCGTCGTCGACCGCAGCCAGAGCCAGGAGAATGACGGCCGGCGCGAACAGACGGACAAGGCACTCGCCGACCTCAACGAGCGGCTCGCCCGCTTTCCCCAGATCGAGACACGCGTCGTCGAGGCCGCGGATGGCGAGGAGACCGAGGCTCCCTCGACCAAGCTCTTCGGCGCGCTGGCGACGGCGCTTGCGGACGTGCCGCCCGCCCGCGTCGGCGGAGCCATCTTCATCACCGACGGTCAGATCCACGACGTGCCGGACGTCAACCAGAAACTCGGTTTCGACGCGCCGATCCACGGTCTCATCACCGGTAAGCCGGACGAATTCGACCGACGCATCGAGATCGTCAACGCACCACGCTTCGGCATTGTCGGCGAGCAGCAGAAACTGACCTTCCGCGTCGTAGACGATGGCGCCGCCCCAGGCGGCAGCGCCGAGGTCACGATCCGCCTCAACGGCAACGAGATCGCCACGGAACATGTGGAACCGGGAACCGATGTCCCGTTCAGCTTCACCGTCCCGCGCGGCGGCAACAACATTCTCGAATTCGCGGTCAACCCGCTCCAGGGAGAAGTGACGGAGGTTAACAATCGCGCCGTTCACGTGCTGGATGGTATTCGCGAGAACCTGCGCGTTCTCCTCGTCTCCGGCGAGCCGCACGCCGGTGAACGGGCCTGGCGCAATCTTCTGAAATCCGATGCCGCCGTCGATCTCGTGCATTTCACCATTCTGCGGCCGCCGGAAAAGCAGGACGGCACGCCGATCAACGAACTCTCGCTCATCGCCTTTCCGACGCGCGAGCTCTTCGTCGATAAGATCAGCGAATTCGACCTGATCATTTTCGACCGCTACCAGCACCGTGGCGTGCTGCCGATTCTCTACTACGACAACATCGCCCAATATGTGCAGAACGGCGGCGCGCTGCTGATTGCGGCAGGCCCGGAACATGCCGGCGACGATTCGATCGCGGCAACGCCGCTTTCGGCAGTCCTGCCCGCAAACCCCACCGGCGTCATGAACGAGAAGGCCTTCTTCCCGCGGCTTTCCGAGGAAGGCCGCAAGCATCCGGTGACCCGCGGCCTCGAAGGCGCCGCGAGCGAGCCGCCAAGCTGGGGACGCTGGTTCCGCACCGTCGATGTCGACCGGCCGCTCGGACAGACCGTCATGGAGGCGGCCGACGGCAAGCCGCTCCTGGTCCTCAACCGCGTCGGCAAGGGCCGCGTCGCCATGCTGCTCTCCGACCAGGGTTGGCTCTGGGCGCGCGGCTTCGAAGGCGGCGGGCCGCATATCTCGCTCTACCGGCGCACCGCCCATTGGCTGATGCAGGAACCGGCGCTCGAGGAAGAAGCGCTGACGGCGCGCGCCCTGGGACGGACGCTGGAAATCACTCGGCAGACGATCGAAGGCGATCCCGGCCAGGCGACGCTCACCTACCCTTCTGGCCGAACGCAGGAGATAGGGCTCACCGAACGCGAACCGGGGCTCTACAAAGCGGAACTGAAGACCGACGAAATCGGTCTCTTCGAGGTCGCTAATGACGAACTGACGACGCTCGTCCATGTCGGCAATGTCGATGCCCCGGAGTTCAAGGCGGCGATCTCGACAGAGGTAAAACTCGAGCCCTGGGCGGAGAAGACCAAAGGCATCGTCCGCCGGCTCGCGGATGCGGATGGCCCGGTCGATCTGCCCTCGATCCTGCCCGTTCGAGGCGCAGTGCGTGTCGCCGACGACCAGCGGCTGTCGCTGCGCATGACCGACGAAACGGTGCTCAAGGGCGTCAATTCGCTGTCGCTGTTCGCCGGCATCTTCGGCCTCGCCGCCCTGCTCTTCCTGATCTCGGCGATGTGGTACCGCGAGGGCCGGTAAATCTGACTTGTTGACCAGGGAATCAGGCGGCGGCGCCTTCGGCTTGTGGCTGTTCGACGATATCAACGGCTGGCACCGCACTGTCGTCCCGCCAGGCGATCACGCCGTCGAGCCGAGCGTGAACATCCGCCGCAAGCGGCACGACGAGCACCCGCGCCGGATCGACCGGACCGGGGAATTCAAGCGCGCCGTACCGGACCTTCTCGAAGCCGAGCGGCTGGTAATAGGGCGGGTCGCCGACCAGGATGACTGCGTCGGAACCTTTCCGCCGCGCGGCCTCGACGGCAATTCGCACCAGTTCCCGGCCGATGCCCTTGTTTTTGTGCGAGGGCCGCACGGCGAGCGGACCGAGCAGGTGCCCTTTGACGGAGCCGGCGATCACCGGAGTCATCCGCACCGATGCGATCGTTTCGCCATCGTCGGTGCAGATGAACGACAGCGACCGATCGTGCGGTCCCTGCTCGCGGATCCGCGCGGCCGCACGGGCAAACCGACCGGGGCCGAAGGCTTCCTCGTTGATGATTTCGACGGCTGCGTCGTGGGAGGCGTCTTCGGTCAGATAGACGAGATCGTGCTTTTTCATGGAGTCGAGAACCGGCAGGCGAACGAACAATAGGGATGGCTCGCCCAGAGGGCGTTTGCAGCATCAGCGTCGTCGCAGGCTTCCCGACAGGATCATTGGTTCGGTCGCTTCCGAAAATGAAAAAACTTCGGATCGCCGATAGCAGAAAATCGTCGCCTGTCAAAGCCTAAAACGCACTGTTCAAAATTTCATACCTATCGGCGAGCCGATCGCGCCCTATCTTCTCGAGCAGAAAAGAGCTGGAAGGAAACGCGCTCATGGGCAGGCTGGTGGAGGGCGTCTGGCAGGACGTCTGGTACGATACCGTCGAAACGAACGGGCATTTCAAACGCAGCGTATCGCAGTTCCGCAACTGGGTGACCGCCGACGGCTCGCCCGGCTCCTCGGGGGAAGGCGACTTCAAGGCCGAGGCGGATCGCTATCATCTCTATGTGTCGCTTGCTTGCCCGTGGGCGCATCGCACGCTGATCTTCCGCAAGCTGAAGAAGCTCGATGAGCTGATCCCGCTTTCCGTCGTCGATCCGCTGATGCTGGAAAACGGCTGGGAATTCAAAGGCGAGAACGGCGGCACGGTCGACCACCTGTTCGGCTCAAAGGCCCTTTGGCAGATCTATGCACGGGCCGATCCCAACTACTCCGGCCGTGTCACCGTACCGGTGCTCTGGGACAAGAAGAAGGACACGATCGTCTCCAACGAGTCCGCCGAAATCATCCGCATGTTCAATTCCGCCTTCAATCACCTGACCGGCTCGACCGCGGACTTCTATCCGGAGGACCTGCGGGAGGAAATCGATGCGCTGAATGCCCGCATCTACGACAAGGTCAACAACGGCGTCTACAAGGCCGGCTTCGCCACGCGTCAGGAGGCCTATGCGGAGAACGTCACGGCGCTTTTTGCCATGCTGGACGAGCTGGAAGGCCGCCTCGCGTCACGACGCTATCTCTTCGGCGACCGCATCACCGAGGCGGACTGGCGCCTGTTCACGACATTGCTGCGCTTCGATCCGGTCTATGTTGGCCACTTCAAATGCAATATCCGCCGCATTGCCGACTATCCGCAGCTGCGCGGCTACCTGCGCGATCTCTGTCAGGTGCCGGGCGTCGCCGAGACCGTCAATATGCGCCACATCAAGGAGCATTATTACCGCAGCCACAGGATGATCAATCCGACCGGTATCGTGCCGGTTGGGCCGGAGCTCGATCTCGAGGCGCCGCACGGGCGCGACGATCTATAGGCTACCAGAGCACATCCGGCTTCATCGTTCCGGCGAGCTCGGCAAGCCGGCGGCGGGTGGCGGGCGTGGTATCCGGCGGAAGATCGTCGAGCGCAAAGAAACCGGCCGCAGCGATTTCCAAATCCGCCACCTTCGGCCGCACCTGGCGGACATCGTCGCAGCGAAAGAAGACGACGTGATCGCGCTTGCTGGTTCCCGGATTGTAAAAGACCTGCACGAGGAGCGGCGGTCCGGTCAGTTCGAGGTTACCCTCCTCCTTGAGTTCGCGGACGAGTCCTTCGAACGCGGTCTCGCGCCGGTCGACACCTCCGCCAGGAAAGTGCCACCCGGGCAGGTATGAATGCCTGACGAGGAACACGCGGCCATCCGGGTCGAAACACGCCGCCCGCACCCCGAGCGTCATGCCACGCGAAACGGCGAAATAAACGTGAGCGAGCCGTGCCAGCGGCCATAGCCAGTTACGCGCCTCCTGTGGGCGATCCTGGTCCATTGGCTTCTCCTTCCCGGCAACGCGACGTGCGACCACGATCTTCTGGGCGGCCGGCGGCACCTGAGCCGCTGCGTCGGGATAACCCATTCAAGTGATTCCCCTGCCGCCGAATATGCGCTAGACCGAGGCGATGTTCAAACTTGCGCATATTTCCGACGTCCATCTCGGCCCTCTGCCCGACCTGTCCTTCCGCGAACTCGCTTCCAAACGCATTACCGGCTTCGTCAATTGGCACAGGAACCGTGCCCGCCATCTGTTTCCTGGCACGCTCGCATGTCTGATGGAAGACATCGAAAAGCGCGATCCGGACCATCTGGCGATCACCGGCGACCTCGTCAACCTAGCCTCTTCTCTGGAGATCGAGGCGGTCACCGAATGGCTCACCGAGGCCGGCGACCCGCAGGACATCTCCGTCGTGCCCGGCAACCACGACGCCTATGTGCCCGGCGCCTACGAGAAGACGGCACGCGCCTGGTATCCTTTCATGCGCGACGATGGCGGCCCCACCGGGTGGATCAAGGATCATCACTGTTTTCCCTATATGCGGGTGCGCGGTTCCGTCGCCCTCATCGGCTGCTCGACGGCGGTCGCCACGCCTCCCTTTGCGGCAAGCGGCTATTTCGGTCCGCGGCAGGCGCGCGCCACGGTCAACCTCTTGCGCGCGGCCGGCGACGCCGGCCTGTTCCGGGTCGTCATGATCCATCACCCGCCGATCCGCGGCGCGACATCCATGCACAAGCGCATGATCGGCATCCGCCGCTTCGCCGCGACCATCTCGTCAGGAGGGGCCGAATTGGTCATCCACGGTCACACCCATCTCAACACGGTCTACTGGCTCAGGGGGCACGCAGCGCCGGTACCGGTCGTCGGGATCGCCTCCGCTTCGCAGGGGCCGGGCGGCAGCAAACCCGTCGCCGCCTACAACCTGTTCTCGATCGGAGGTGAACCGGGAGCCTGGCACCTGACCCGCGAGCGCTTCGCCCTCGGTGCGGACGCGAAGACCGTGTTCCTTGCGGAGACGACCCAGTTCCACGCTGAGGGCGTGCTCAGCGGGTAGGATTTTTTTCGATTTCCGTCGAATAATCCGCAAGGCTTCGGCGTCTATTTCGCGTTAGGGTGTCGAAAGCCGCCGGAGCGACATTTGCGTCGGTCGGTCACCGACCACCGCGATGTTCAAAGGAGATAGGCATGATGAACCGAAAGATCGCTCTCTTCACCGTTGCGGCCTTTGCAGCGTCGATGGCAGGCCAGGCGCTGGCCGTCGGCGACAACAACAACGAGCCCCCCAAGAAGACCAAGACGACTACCCAGTGCAAGGCTGGCAAGGTCTGGGACGCCAAGAGGAACAGTTGCGTCGACGCGAAGCGGAGTGATCTCGGCGACGATATCCTGTTCGACGCGGCACGCGAGCTCGCCTATGCCGGCCAATACGAGAATGCGATCAAGGTTCTCGGCGCCATGAAAGAGCAGCGGAGCGCCCGCGTTCTGAATTACCTCGGCTATGCCAACCGCAAGGCCGGACGCATGGAGCTCGGCATGCAGTATTACAAGCGCGCCATTCAGGCCGACGAGAATTACATTCTCGCACGCTCCTATATGGGCCAAGCCCTGGTCGAACAGGGGCGGGTCGAGGAGGCGAGAGCGCAACTCGTCGAAATCCGCGATCGCGGCGGCGAAGACACCTGGGCATACAGGGCCCTTTTAGAGTTCCTCGGAGGCGTTCGTCACTATTGACGGCGCGCATGATCTTTCTCCCTGCGGCTGGCGGCAGTTTCCCGAGAAGCCGGGACGCAAAAAACTCTTTGCGATCCGGCTCTTCCCTTGCAGACTTCGGATCAAGTTTCATATCATGAGCCGTGCGTTCGCACGGCGAATAGACGGATGATCCGGCACGTCTCACTGGAAGAGAAATGCGCCCAGCGGCAGAGATGAAAGACTTCAGACGGGATTTGGTCAGCCTGCTGCCCAAATTGCGCCGCTTCGCGATGACGCTGACGCGCAATGCCAACGACGCCGACGATCTCGTCCAAGAGGTTTGCGAGCGGGCGATCAGCCGCAGCCAGCTATGGAATGGCGAAGGCCGGCTGGAGAGCTGGATCTATACGATGACCCGCAACCTCTGGGTGGACGAGGTCCGCAAGCGCAAGGTCCGCGGCACCGGCAGCATGGTCGACATGTTTGACCAGACCGAACTGAATGTCGAAGCCGCAGCCGAGAAAGCCGTCTATGCCAATCAGTTGCAGAAGATGATTCTCTCCATGCCGGAGGGACTGGCGAGCGTCTTCCTGCTGGTCAACGTCGAGGGCCACAGCTATCGGGAGACGGCAACGATCCTCGGCATTCCGATCGGCACGGTGATGAGCAGGCTTTCGACGGCGCGCCTGCGGCTTGCAGCCATGTTGTCCGAAGATACAGAAAGGAGGGCCTGACCGTTGCAGCAGACGAAGGGCCTGGCGCTCGCAGTGCGGTTGTCCGCCTATATCGACGGCGAAATCGGCGAGGCGGAAAAGTCCGAGCTCGACGCCCTGCTGGCGCGAGACGACGACGCCAGGGCGCTGCTCGAGAAATTGAAGGCAGGCAGCGCATTCGGCAACAGGGCATTCGAGGATTTCCTTCACGATCCGGTGCCGCTGGCATTGGTGCGGCAGATCAAGCAGGGTCCCGGCATCAGCCCGAAACTGGAGCGGGTGGCGACGTCGAACCTTCCGAAACGAGGCGCCCGCGTCTTGCCACGCCTGGTGGCCGCATCGGTAGGCCTGCTGCTGACCGGAGGCGTCGCGGGGTTCATTCTCGGCAGTACGACCCATCTCGTCGAACCGGCCGGCGAGACCGCCGCAAACCCGTGGATCAACGAGATCGCCGACTATCATCGCGTCTACTCGCGCCAGAAGGCGCATCTCGTCGAGGTGCCGGCCTCGCAAGCGGCCCATATAGAATCCTGGCTGACCTCGAGCGTCGGCGTCCCCTTCAAGGTTCCCGATCTGACGCGCAAGGGTCTCGCCTTCGAAGGCGCCAGGCTGCTGGTCGCAAATGGCAAGCCGGTGGCCCAGCTCGTCTACCGTGACCAAGAGGGCGAGATTTTCGCCATCTGTTTCCTAAGAGGCGGCGATGGGGCTGAGGCGGACGAGTTCGGCGAGACCATCCGCGGCGATCTGGGATTCGTCTCCTGGCAGAAGCAAGGCGCCTCCTACGTCGTCGTCGGTCCGTCGTCGGCTGCCGGGTTGCAGGATCTCGCGCATACGGTGGCGGCGGTCATCTGATCTCGTCGGAAGTCGCGGTTTCGGCCCCTCATCCGGCCTGCCGGCCAGCTTCCCCCGCAAGCGAGGCGAAGGAGACTCGCCTCAAGGCCTAGAGCCTTTCCCCGCCTGCGGGGGAGAGGGCTATTGCATGTCTCCTTAAATCGCAGCCGATTTAAGGACAAAAACATGCAGCAGTTCAAAATGCTACAGTGCCCTTTGTGCGTCTGAAAAAACGCACGGCGCTGTAGGGTGAGGGGCAAATTGCGAGTTCGCACAGCTATTACTCGCCCGCCTGTAAAGTTCGGATTACCGGCCCCTCATCTCCAAAACACGATTGGCGGCCGAGACGATCGCTTCGAGCGAGGCTGCAACGATGTTGGTGTTGATACCGGCGCCGAACAGCGTGCCGCCCGGATGCTCGACCTCCACATATGCGATCGCGGCGGCATTCGAGCCGTGCTGCAGCGAGTGCTCGGAATAGTCCGCGACCGAGAGCTCGACGCCGAGATAGATCGACAGCGCATTGATGAAGCCGTCGATCGGACCGGTGCCCTTGCCTTCGATCCGCTTCGTCTCGCCGCCGTCGGTGATCTCGGCGGCAACGACGCGCAGGCCCTTGTGGTCCCCCACGGGGTAGGTGTGGTGATCGACGAACTTGATGCGTGCGTCGGGCTGCTCGACATAACGCTCGATGAAACGCTGATGAATGCGCTTCGACGGCAATTCCTTGCCTTCCTCGTCGGTGATCCGCTGAATGTCCTCGCGGAACTCGATCTGCAGGTTGCGCGGCAGGTTGATGCCGTAGTCCTCCTGCATGATATAGGCGATGCCGCCCTTGCCCGACTGCGAGTTGATGCGGATGATCGCCTCGTAGCTGCGGCCGACGTCGCGCGGGTCGATCGGCAGATACGGCACTTCCCAGGTGGGCTTATTGGCCTGCTTCAGCGCCTTCATGCCCTTGTTGATGGCGTCCTGGTGCGAGCCGGAGAAGGCGGTATAGACCAGTTCGCCGACATAGGGGTGGCGCTCCGGAATGACCATCTGGTTCGAATACTCGTAGACTTCCTTGATCCGCTCGATGTCCGAGCAATCCAGCTGCGGGTCGACGCCCTGCGTGAACATGTTAAGCGCCAGCGTCACCACGTCGACATTGCCGGTGCGCTCGCCATTGCCGAAGAGCGTGCCCTCGACACGATCGGCGCCGGCCATCAGGCCCAGTTCCGTGGCGGCGATGCCGGTGCCGCGGTCGTTGTGCGGATGCAGCGAGATGATGAGGTTCTCGCGATTGTCGAGGTTGCGGCACATCCACTCGATCTGGTCGGCATAGACGTTCGGCGTCGCCATCTCTACCGTTGACGGCAGGTTGATGATGAGTTTGTTCTCCGGCGTCGGCCTGACGATCTCGGTGACGGCGTTGCAGATTTCCAGCGCCACTTCGAGTTCCGTGCCGGTGAAGCTTTCCGGCGAATATTCGAAGCGGTAGCCGCCGCCGGCCTTCGCCGCCATGTCGGTGATCATCTTGGCGGCGTCGGTGGCGATCTGCTTGATGCCGGCGACGTCCTTGCTGAAGACGACGCGGCGCTGCAACTCGCTGGTCGAGTTGTAAAAGTGGACGATCGGCCTGTGCGCGCCCTGAAGCGCCTCGAAAGTACGGGTGATCAGTTCCGGTCGGCACTGCACCAGCACCTGCAGCGAGACGTCGGCCGGGACATTGGCTTCTTCGACACACCAGCGGGCAAAGTCAAAATCGGTCTGCGACGCGGATGGGAAGCCGATCTCGATCTCCTTGAAGCCCATGTCCACGAGCAGATGGAACATGCGGGCCTTCCGGTCGTGCCCCATCGGATCGACAAGCGCCTGATTGCCGTCTCGCAGGTCCACCGAGCACCAGATCGGCGCCTTGGATATCGTCTTGGAAGGCCAGGTGCGATCCGACAACGCGACCTGCGGATAGGGCTGATATTTCACCGCGGCCTCGGACATGCCGGTCTTGATGGGATGCGATCTCACTATCATGTGCAGCTTCTCTTCGCCAATGGAGCGTAGCTTGCCGGATGCAATAGCCGATCACGGGCGATATTGCGAGGCTGAAGCCGACGCCTTTGTTTCAGTTCTTGGGAGGTTAGAGGAGCAATCTGCCGGCAAGGCTTTTCGGCCGCCGGGCGCTCCTCACCGGACCCGGCAACCGCGAGTAAGGCCGAGAAGAAGAAGCGAGGCAAAGGTGCGCGAAGGGGCACGATCATGATCGTGTCCGGAGAAGATCGCAGCGATCTTGTGCGCATAAGCCTTGGTCATGTCAGTGCCTATACACGCCCGGCCGTGCCGGAGCAAGGGAGGAGAAGCGAGAAATGTCCGAGCCCCCTCCGCCCGCTGATGTGTTTTCAAACGACAAGGGCACCGGCCTCAGGCGGTGCCCTTTGATCGGGTGTCGTCGACAACAAGACCGATCAGATCTCGGCGACGGAGGTGACGATCCGCGAGACAAGCCCGTAGGACTTCGCCTCGTCGGCGCCGAGCCAGTAATCGCGGTCCGTATCCTTTGCGATCTTCTCGACCGGCTGGCCGGTCGCCTCGGCGAAGATTTTGTTCAGCCGCTCGTTCATCTTGATGATTTCACGCGCCTGGATCTCGATATCGGAGGCCATGCCGCGCGTGCCGCCGGACGGTTGGTGCAGCAGGAAGCGGGTATTCGGCAGGCAGATGCGCCGCTCCTTCGGAGGAGCGACGAAGATGAGCGCGCCGGCAGAGGCGACCCAGCCGGTGCCGACCGTCCAGACCTTCGGCTTCACGAACTTGATCATGTCGTGAATGCTGTCACCGGATTCGACGTGTCCGCCCGGCGAGTTGACGAAAAGGCGAATGTCTTCGTCGCTGGCCGAAGCGAGCGCCACAAGTTGCGAGCAGACCTTCTGCGCCAATTCCTGAGTGATCGTCCCGTAGATGAAAATCGAACGCGACTTGAAAAGGTTCGCCTCGGTTTCCTTGCCCAACGGCAGCTCGGTCTTCTTTTCTTCCTGGTCGTCGTCGTTCATCCGCATGCTCCGGACTCCTCATGAAATGTCACAAGGTCAGATAATGCGACTCGATGCCGAAGACAATGCAAACCGAGCTGGAGAAGAACGGTTTGGACCGCCAGCGCTGCCGCGATGGTAAATGGGAGCACAGTCAAATGCCGTATGGACAGCGGGCGAGAGCCCAATAAGATCAGCACGTCATCAGAGCAGACAGGTCGCCTCCCAAGCCTGTCGACAAGTGGGGACCAAAATGAAGACACGCATGCTCATCGCCACCGCGGCACTTGGCGCTTCCACCGCGCCCGCCTTCGCGCATCTCGATCCGGCCGAGCACGGCTCGCTGGCGACAGGCTTCTCCCATCCGTTTTTCGGAGCGGATCATGTTCTTGCGATGGTCGCCGTCGGCCTCTGGGCTGCGCAGATCGGCGGCCGGGCCCTCTGGTCGGTTCCTGCCGCCTTCGTCGCCATGATGGCTGTCGGCTTCGGGCTCGCGCTCGCCGCCGTTCCCCTGCCCTTCGTGGAGCCGGCCATCCTCGCCTCGGTCGTCGCCCTCGGACTGGTCGTCGCAATGGCAGTGCGTCTCGACGCAGCGCCTGCCGCTGCGCTCGTCGGAATCTTCGCGCTCTTTCACGGCCATGCCCACGGGGGCGAATTGGGACAGGCGGGCGCCTGGACCCTCGCTGCCGGTTTCATCATCGCAACCGCCTTGCTGCACACCGCAGGCGTCGGCCTCGGTATCGCGCTCGCGACGCTTTCGAACAATGGCATCCTTGCCCGCATGCTCGGCGGAATCACCGCACTGGCGGGCGCGGTGCTGATCTTCGGCTGAGGAGCACTGCAATAGCGCTGCAAGCGGCGGGCTTCCTGCCGCTTCACCCGCGGCCGCGATAGGTCGGCACGCCCTGATCCGGCAGCCAGACACCCTCCGGCGGATTGCCGGTCTGCCAGAACACGTCGATCGGGATGCCGCCGCGCGGATACCAGTAGGCGCCGATCCTGAGCCACTTCGGGGAGAGCAGCGACACCAGCCGCTTGGCGATATCGATGGTGCAATCCTCGTGGAAAGCGCCGTGGTTGCGGAAGGAATGCAGGAACAGCTTGAGCGACTTCGATTCGACCAGCCAGCCGTTCGGCACGTAGTCGAGGACGATATGGGCGAAGTCCGGCTGACCGGTCATTGGGCAGAGCGAGGTGAATTCCGGCGCGGTGAAGCGGACGACGAAATCCGTACCCTCATGGTTGCTCGGCACCCTTTCCAGAACCGCTTCCTCCGGGCTCTGCGGCTGGTCGACCTTTGTTCCTAATTGCGAAAGTCCTGATACGTCCGTCTTCGTCATTTCCGTGATGCTCCCTGGATCACGATGATTTTGGGTCGACTCGACCCAAGATCTTAAACGTGATCGATTCTAAAAAAATAAGAGCGGGATGCGGGCGGAAAACCGCACTACATTTTTCCTCATCCCGCTCTGGTCTTCACGCGCACGCCGTGCGCCTTTTCGCCTTCCGGCTCGACATGAATGGCGACCCTCGCGCCCGGATGAACGGCGCGGATCGCATCCTCGATCCGGTCGCAGATATCATGGGCGTCGCCGACCGGCATCGTCTCCGCGACGACCATGTGGAAATCCACGAAGGTGACCGCACCGGCCTGCCGCGTCTTCAGATCATGAACGCCGAGCGATCCGCCGGCATTAGCGGCGATCGCCTGCTTGATTGCCTCTTCTTCCTCCGCCGGCGCGGCTTTGTCCATCAGCCCGTCGATCGAGCCCGAGATAACCTTCCAGCCCTGGAACAGGATATTGCCGGCCACCACCACCGCAAGCAAAGGATCGAGGATCGCATAGCCGGTGGCAATGGCAAGAACAAGGCCCACGAGCACCCCCACCGAGGTGACGACATCGGAGAGGATGTGATGCCCGTCGGCGCTGAGCGCCGGCGATCGATGCGTCTTGCCGGCGCGGATCAAAACATAGGCCCAGATCGCGTTGATGACACCCGCACCGAAGTTGATTGCAAGACCCAGCGCCGGGGCGTCCAGCAGGGAGGGCGCCAGCATTTCGGGCACCGCTTCCCAGAGGATCAAGAGCGCCGCCACGACGATCAAAACGCCTTCGATGACCGCCGAAAAATACTCCGCCTTGTGGTGCCCGAAAGGGTGGTCGGCGTCTGCCGGCTTCGCTGCGTAGCCGATCATCGCATAGGCGATCACCGCAGCGACGACGTTGACCACGGATTCCAGCCCGTCGGACAGCAGTGCGACCGACCCCGTCACCCACCAGGCAAGCAGCTTCAGCCCCATGACGCTGAGAGAAAGCGGAATGCCCCAAAAGGCCAGCCTCAAAACCGTTCGATTGTCGGACGCGGTCATCTTCATTCCTCGTGCAGATGCAAACGAGTTGCAAATGCATTGCCATTGAAACGCAAAACCGCCCGCGCGGGTTTTCGCGCAGGCGGATTTTCATGCCCCATATGGGCGATAAGGAACGACTTGTCAAAGGCGCGATAACTTCGCGCTTCTGCTCCGACCGCCCGTCCGTGAAGGCATCAAGCGGCCTTGATCTTCGCCCTTTTCGCCAGGTGCGCCACGACATTCTCGATCATCCGCATACCGGCGTCGCCGCCAAGCGTCATGATCGATTCCGGATGGAACTGCACGGCCGCTACCGGCTCCTTGACGTGCTCGATGCCCATGATCGTTCCGTCCTCGCTTTCGGCGGTGATCATGAAGTCGCGCGGCAGGGTCGACGGATCGGCGAAGATCGAATGATAGCGGCCGACCGTCACGTCTTTGCCAAGACCCGAGAAGACGATTCCGGGTTCCAGCACGCGGATGCGGGACGGCTTGCCGTGCATCGGAATTGCCAGGTGGCGCAGATCGCCGCCATAAGCCTCCGCCAGCGCCTGCAGGCCGAGGCAGACGCCGAAGATCGGCAGGTTGCGCCCCCGCGCCTTCTTGATCGTCGCCTTGCAGTCGAAATCCTTCGGGCTGCCGGGGCCGGGAGAAAGCACGACGAGGTCCGGCTTGACCCGGTCGAAGATTTCCTCGGCCACCGGCGTGCGCACCGTCGTCACCGTCGCACCCGTCTGGCGGAAATAATTCGCCAGCGTATGGACGAAGCTGTCTTCGTGATCGACGAGCAGGATGTTGACGCCGGCGCCGACGGGCGCAACGTCGCGCCCAGCCTTGGCGCTGTTGGCGGCTTTCGCGTCGCGGATGGCTGCAATCATGGCGGAGGCCTTCAGTTCGGTTTCGGCTTCTTCTTCTTCCGGATTGGAATCATAGAGCAGCGTCGCGCCCGCCCTCACCTCGGCGATCCCCTCCTTGATGCGGATCGTGCGCAATGTCAGCCCGGTGTTCATGTCGCCGTTGAAGCCGACCATGCCAATGGCGCCGCCGTACCAGGCGCGCGGGCTCTTCTCATGGCTCTCGATGAAGCGCATCGCCCAGAGCTTCGGCGCGCCCGTCACCGTCACAGCCCAGGCGTGGCTGAGGAACCCGTCGAAGGCGTCCATGTCGTCGCGCAGCCGGCCTTCGATATGGTCGACCGTGTGGATCAGCCGCGAATACATCTCGATCTGCCGGCGGCCGATCACCTTCACCGAGCCCGGCACGCAGACGCGGCTCTTGTCGTTTCGGTCGACGTCCGAGCACATGGTGAGCTCGGACTCGTCCTTCTTCGAGTTCAGCAGCTTGAGGATCTGCTCGCTGTCGGCGATCGGGTCGTCACCGCGCTTGATCGTCCCGGAGATCGGGCAGGTCTCTATGCGGCGGCCGGAAACCCGCACGAACATCTCCGGCGAGGCGCCGACGAGATATTCCTGGTTGCCGAGATTGATGAAGAACGAATAGGGCGACGGGTTGATCGCCTTCAGCCGGTTGGAAATCTCGGAGGGGCGGCTTTCGCAGCGCTCGTAGAATTTCTGTCCCGGCACCACCTCGAAGAGGTCGCCGCGCCGGAAGCTCTCCTTCGCCTTGACGACGAGCTCGGCATATTCGCCGGGGCGATGATCGCCGTGCGGCGGGATGCTGTCGACGATGCGGAACGGCTCGGGAGCGATATCCGTCGCCTTGCCCCCCGTCGAGACGCCGTCCTTGGCGAAATCATAACGATCGATCCAGGCCTTGGCAGCGTAGTGGTCGACGACGAGAATCTCGTCCGGCAGGAAGAGGACCATGTCGCGCTGGTCGTCCGGCCGGGTGAGCTTCAGCTCGATCGCATCGAACTGGAAGGCGAGATCGTAGCCGAAGGCGCCGTAAAGGCCGAGGCTCGCATCCTCCTCCGAATGGAACAGATTTGTCACGGCGCGAAGCACCGTGAAGACCGTCGGCATCTTCGAGCGCTCTTCCTCGGAAAAGATGCGGTGCGGCTCATTGATGGTGAGTTCGAGACGGCGGGACGTCGAGGCCCCGAGGGTGATGTCGGCGACGGTTTGCAAGTGCTCGGCGATCAGCGCCAGCAGCACCTCGCCGCGCTCGTTATAGGCTTCGATCCAGAGCGAACGACCGAAGGAGGAGATGGCGAGCGGCGGGTCGACGACGGCGGTGTCCCAGCGCGTATAGCGGCCGGGATACTCGTAATTCGACGAGAAGACCGCGCCGCGACGCTCGTCGAGCCTGTCCACATAGGAGGCGATCGCGTCCGCATAGGATGCGTCGCGACGCCTGCGCGTGACGACGATGCCGCCCTTCGTGGTGTAACTCTCCGCGCCGTCTTCCAGAATTACCGTTGCCATTCGCCTCGCTCCGTAAATAGCCCGGTCATTCCACGCGGCCCGAATACGAAAAAAGCCGCCTCGAAATCTCCGGGCGGCTTCATGTCTCAATCACGCATGACTGGTCAAGGCCGCCTCAGCGAGCCCACCACCAGATTGAAATGTTCTGCGTGTTTGCCATGAGCGAAGTGTTAGCCTGCCTTTCGGCGGCACGCAAGCGGGAAAAACGACACCAAATGCTCGCCGAAAGAAGAGAGGCGGCCCTTTCGAACCGCCCCCTATGCAGTCGTCGAGGCAACGAAAGCTTAGAACTTCGCCTTCGCCGTGACGAGGAACGTCCGGCCCCGGCCAGTGTCGACCGTGCTGCCGGCGATCGTGCTCGACGCCGGCGTGTAGGTCTTGTCGAAGACGTTCGTCACGCTGCCGGTCAGTTCGAGACCGTTCTCGAACTTGTAGTTCGCGAAGAGATCGACAAGGCCGTAACCGGGCACGGTGGCGGATCCGCTTGCCCCCGCGTTCTCCTCGCCGATGAAGGCGTTGGAAACGGCATAGATACGCGTGCCTACCGTCAGGCGCTGTTCCTCGAGAAAACGCGCCCCGAGGGTCGCACTTACGATGTCGTCGGGAAGGAAGCTCTGTACGCCAAAGCCGTTGACCTGGGACGGTAGGTCGCTCTCCGTATGCGTGTAGGCAAGGTCGCCGAACACGTAGCCGGCATCATAGGCTGCCTGCAGTTCAAAGCCCTGAACCGTGGATATTCCGGGATTGTTGACAAAGAATATTTGCATCCCGCCGTTGGCCAAAGCCGCAGTGATATAATTGTCCACCCTGTTGTGGAAATAGTTCGCCTTCAGGCGGAAGCTGTCTCCCGTAGCGATGAGGTCATCCAGATTGATGTTCGCGCCGATTTCCCAACCCTTGGATATTTCCGGCTGGAGGAACGGGTTGGGGAAGAACATTTGGAATCCACCGGGATGCGAACCGCCGACGAAGATTTCGTTGACCGTCGGAGCGCGCAAGGTCTCCGCATAAGTCACGTAGGGCTGCAGCCATTCGGTGGCATTGACGGCGAGCGTGACACTCGGATTGAGGCGGCCGTCCGATTCGTCGACGCTATAGGCGCCCGCGGGCATGCCAAGCGGATTGCCGGCGCTCACCGAGCCGGAGCCGTCGATGTTGAAGTGGTCGTAGCGCAGGCCGGCGGTCAGGTCGACGATGCCATAAGTGAAGGTCGTTGAATTGAAGATGCCGGTCGTCGCATTCTTGCCGCTGCCGTTGACGCCGCCGGTCGGCTGCGCCGCGCTGTTGATGACATCGTAGTCATCCTGGAAATATTCGACGCCATAATTGGAGCGCATGGCAACCTCGCCGAGGTCGATTGTCGAGGTGTTCGAAATGTCGAACCCGATGCCGGTGTCGGTAATGCGCCGTCCCTTGGCCGAACCGGCGCCGCTGACATTGCCGTCATATTTCATCTTCACGCGGTTGTAATAGGCGTTCGCGCGCAGATCGATCAGTTCGTTGTCGGGCGTGTAGGCATAGTTCGCGCTGACCGTCTGGTTCGTCACGTTCTGGAAATAGGAGTTCGCGAAGAAGTCATTGTCGTAGGACATCGCGCTGAACTTGAACGAATGGTCCTTGTCCGGCGTGATCTTGGCCTTCAGGAGGCCGGAGAGCAGATCCTCCTCGGTGAATGGAACTTCGACACCGTCGCCATTGTCGTAATTGCCCGGATCGCTCTTGCTGATACCGCCCAGCACCGAGACGACGTCGTTGAAGCGATAGGCGCCGAGCAGCGATTCCGACCAGCCACCGCCGTTCGTGCCGTAGGTGGCGACGGCCTGGCCGCCATAGGTCTTGCCGTCCTGGATCAGGTCCTCGATGTCATAGGTCTTGAAATTGACCGAGCCGGCCAACGCGCCGCCGCCGACGCCGGTGACGGCGCCGCGGGTCAGGTCGATCTCGGAAAGGAAGGCGGGATCGACATAGGCGAAGCCTTGGGCCTCGTGGCCGGTGAAGCGGAAATTCTGACGCACGCCGTCGATCATCATGTTGACGCGGCCGGAGCCTTCGAAACCGCGAATGTTGACGGCAACGCCGGGGTTTTGCGGGTTGTTGGCCGTCGAGGTGCCAGGCACGCTGCGGAAGAGATCGTCGGTCTCCTGGCCGGCCTGGAGTTCGATTTCATCCGTGCTGACGACGCTCGAAGGACCGGGCTTCGCATAGGGATCGGCTTCGCGCCCGCCCTTGACGACAATCGGCGAGAGATAGGTCTCACCCTTCTTTGCAGCTTCCGCTTCTTCGGCCTCCGTCTGCTGAGATGCTGTCGCGCTTTGCGCGAAGCTGTCGGAAGCGACTGACAAGGCGATTGTCGCAGTGCATGCGAGAAGAGCCAGGCGATGATGCCGGTTGAGCATGGACCAGTCCTTTGAAATTGTTGGCCGGGCTTGCTGTTGAGCGGCAACTCAAGGGCTGGCTGGGCAGGTGTCGGAATGGGCGAGACGGACACGTCATCGCCTTGTTTAGGCCACATAAAAAACATGAGTAAAAAAGTCAATATAAATATAGGGGCACCCGCGAGCACACTCTGTGCCGCGACCCAAGCCTCTCCTCAGTTTCAGCATAATTTGAAACAGGATTGCCTCTCGTGCGTTTCGCCACAACGGAAACGGGAAGGACCTGCATGCGCGCTTTCGGAATGATTCTGGTGTCTGCCTTGGTGCTTTCCGGGGCGACGCTTCCAAAAAAAGGGCCGCTGCCGGTGGCGAGGCCCGCAAGTCAGGGCGAACAGCCTACGCCCACGCCGAAACCCGCACCGCAGAGTGGAGGTCAAGCGACCGACAAAGAAAAATCGGACGCCCAGCCCCGGCAAGCCTTACCGCCGGGCTGGAAAGACGATGCTCTCCGTCCCGGTGCGGCGGAAGCGATCCTTGAGATCGAAAAAGAGGACCCGAAAGCCTACGCCTCCTGCCTCGCCGCACTGAAGGACATTGGCAGCACCTTTGCGGAAACCGCCCGCGTCGATGACGGCAAGGGCTGCGGGATCGACAAGCCGATCGGGGTAAGTGCGGTATTGCCGGGCGTCACCCTCAAGCCGGAAGGCGTGATGCGCTGCGAAACGGCCCTGGCGCTCGCCCGCTGGGTAAAGGAGACCGCGACCCCGGCGGCAAAGGCCTCTTTCGGGCCCGACGTCCGCATCTCAGCCCTGAATCAGGCTTCGACCTATGTCTGTCGGCTACGGAACAATGCAAGCACCGGCAAGATTTCCGAACACGCGCGCGGCAACGCGGTGGACGTCGCCTCCTTCAGCCTCGCCGACGGCAAGACCATCGAGATCCAGCCGCGCGACGACGACGGCACCCTGACCGGCGCCTTCCAGCGCGCTGTGACGGCGTCCGCCTGTCTTTATTTCAGGACCGTGCTCGATCCGGGCAGCGATGCGGCGCATGAAGACCACCTGCATCTCGATGTCATCGAACGAAAGAACGGTTATCGCTACTGCCGCTAGCCGCTTCAGCCGTCCTGCGCCGTCTTATATCCAAGCGCGACGAATTCGCCGGAGAAAAGACCGGCGACCTCACCCTCGGCCATGAGTTCGGCCGTCACCGTCAGACGCGCCCTGCCCCGCCGTGCGAGCAAACGCATGAAGCCTGGCCATTGATCAGCGTCTACGAGACTCGAACGGGCCGAGAAGGAACCGACCATCGGTCTCAGATAATCCATGCGGTTGCTTTGGATCACCAGTCGGCTGGCGACGCCGCTCGAGCGAAGCCGGACATGCAACAGCGACCAGGCGGCGAGAATCGAAAGTGCCGAAGCGCTCCCCCCGAAAACCGTTTCGCGATGATTGATGTTCGGCGCCAGTGGTGCCTGAAGGAGGACATGTTCCCACTCCACCGACGCCACCTCCACCTGCATGGCAGCGGACAGAGGGATATGCGCATGAAGGTAGGCCTGCAATTCAGAAGACATCATTGTGATTCCAAGGTAGTGCGCCGGGGGCCAATCAAGCAAGCTCAGTACGAATTCTCTTTCGGATCGGCAAAGATATCCGCTGACGATTGAACCTATCGCCAATCGATACGATCTATCAGCGGCACTGTCCGCAATCACCGCCTTAAGCGAGGAACAATTCCATGCCTTTGACAATGTATACGCTCTCCATCCCCGTCTTCGCGCGCGGCTTTTACGCGCTCGGCGGGCTCCTCGACAAGGCCGAGGCTTTTGCCGTGGAATCGGGCACGCCGCTCGACGACTTCTTCAATGCGCGGCTCGCGCCGGACATGCTGCCGCTGTCGGGCCAGATCCAGCGGGCGAGCGACACCAGCAAGAACGCGATCGCCCGGCTGACGACGCTCGAAGTGCCGCGTTTTCCCGATGACGAGCAGAGCTTCGCCGATCTGCGCAAGCGGATCGCCAAGACGGTGGCATTCTTCGACACGGTTACCCCGGAACACCTCGAGGGCAGTGAGAAGCGCGAAGTAACCCTCAGCTTCCCGAATCTGAAGGTGACCTTCAGCGGCGACGACTACCTCTTGAAGTTCGTGTTGCCGAATTTCTATTTCCATCTGACCACCGCCTACGACATCCTGCGCCACAGGGGCGTGCCGATTGGCAAGACGGACTATATCGTCGGGCTCGATTGACGAGGGTGCGGTTGCTTCAGAACAAGCCCTCTATATAGCCCGCTTCGTTGAGGCGAATCTTCTCCGAGGAGGGTACCTTCGGCAGGCCCGGCATCGTCATGATCTCGCCCGTGATGACGACGACGAAGCCGGCGCCGGCCGCAAGGCGGACTTCGCGGATCGGCACCGCGTGGCCGCTCGGAGCGCCGCGCAGATTGGGGTCGGTGGAGAAGGAATATTGCGTCTTCGCCATGCAGATCGGCAGGTGCCCGTAACCCTGGTCTTCCCAGGTCCTGAGCTGATCGCGCACCACCTTGTCGGCAATGACCTCACTGGCGTGATAGATGTCCTTGGCGATCGCCTCGATCTTGTGGAAAAGCGGCATGTCGTCCGGATAAAGCGGCGAGAACTGTGAGTGTCCGGCATTGGCGAGATCGACGACCTTGTGCGCAAGTTCCTCGATGCCGGCCGACCCCTCGGACCAGTGCCGGCAGAGGACGGCCTCGGAACCAAGCGTTCGGACATAGTCCTTGATCGCCTCCACCTCGGCCTCCGTATCGGACGTGAAGTGATTGATCGCGACAAGCACCGGCACGCCGAATTTCTTGACGTTCTGCACATGGCGCCCGAGATTCGCGCATCCCTTCCGGAGCGCCTCGAGGTTTTCTTTGCCGAGGTCATCCTTCTTCACGCCGCCATTCATCTTGATTGCCCGGACGGAAGCAACGACGACGGCGGCATCCGGCTTCAGGCCGGCCTTGCGGCACTTGATATCGAAGAATTTTTCGGCGCCGAGATCCGCGCCGAAACCGGCTTCGGTGACGACGTAATCGGCAAGCTTCAGCGCCGTCGTCGTCGCCACGACCGAATTGCAGCCATGCGCGATATTGGCGAAGGGCCCGCCATGAACGAAGGCCGGGTTGTTCTCGAGCGTCTGCACGAGATTCGGCTGCATCGCGTCCCTGAGCAGGACAGCCATCGCCCCGTCCGCCCTGATGTCCCGCGCGTAGACCGGGCTCTTGTCGCGCCGATAGCCGATGATGATATCGCCGAGACGCTTTTCCAGGTCCTTTATATCGGCGGCAAGGCACAGGATCGCCATGACCTCCGATGCGACGGTGATGTCGAACCCCGTCTCGCGCGGATACCCGTTCGCGACGCCGCCGAGCGATCCGATGATCTGGCGCAGTGCCCGGTCGTTCATGTCCATCACCCGCCGCCAGGCGATGCGGCGGATATCGATTGCCTGTTCGTTGCCCCAATAAATGTGATTGTCGATCAGCGCGGCGAGCAGGTTATGCGCCGAGGTGATGGCGTGGAAGTCACCGGTGAAATGAAGGTTGATGTCCTCCATCGGCACCACCTGGGCGTACCCGCCGCCGGCAGCACCCCCTTTGATGCCGAAGCAGGGGCCGAGCGAGGCTTCGCGGATGCAGACGATCGTCTTCTTGCCGATGCGATTGAGGCCGTCGCCGAGGCCCACCGTCGTCGTTGTCTTGCCCTCGCCGGCCGGCGTCGGATTGATCGCCGTCACCAGGATCAGCCGGCCGTTTCTCTTCTCCTTCTGCGCCGCTATGAATTCGGCGCTCACCTTCGCTTTGTCATGGCCGTAAGGAAGCAGATGTTCCGGCGGAATGCCGAGCTTCGCGCCGATCTCCAGGATCGGTTTCTTCCGCGCTGCGCGCGCGATCTCGATATCGGGCTTGACCTCCGGCATGCTGCTCCCCCCTTCAAGCCCGCGCCTTCGCCTCCTCCGCGAAATGCGCCGCTCTGTTTCTTTTTGCTTACGCTGACACGGCCGCCGTCAACGGGCAAGGATATCGCGCATCTCCACGAGGTTGGACCGCACGCGAAGAATATAGAAGCCCATCGTCGCCAGATGCGTCGGCATGATCCAGCCGTCCTCGCGGCCGTTCGAGATGATGAGCGGCTGGATGCGCAGCGCCGAGCGAAGCTGCTTCATCGTTTCCGTGTAGATCGGCGTCAGCCCGCGCTGCGCGACGACGTTCTGGAAATCCGCCCCGGCCGCCGAGAGGATGCCGTAATAGCCGTAGAGCTGGCCGAAGGCGAACCAGAAGCGGTCGTCGGCGCGGGTATCGAACCAGCCGCCATTGTGGAATTCCGAGCGCTCGCGAATGATCGCCGACGTGTTGCCGAGGTCATTGGCGATGCGGTCGAGGAACTCCACCATGTTGTCGGACCGGCCGTCGAAGATCGCCTCGCACTTGCCGAGCGAAACATTGAATTTCCTGAGATCGCGCATGGCGGCGCGATAGAAGCTCGGGGTCGGGGTCTTCGGGCCGAAAGGATTGATGCCGAAATACCAGGTTTCCTCGTCGAACTGGATATTGCCGCGGGCGCTCTGCAGGTCGTTGTTGACGCCGGACGTGCCGCGCACGCGTCCGAGTGAGTCGACCAACTCAACGGTGGTGCGCCGGATTGCCTGGTTGATGCCGCGCTGGAACGACGCCTTGTTGTCGAGCCAGGGCGTGTCGTCCCAGTCGAGCCCGAACAACCCGAGCTTGTAGGCGATCATCGAGGAGATCCAGGCATTCTGATTGACGTTGAGGTCGATGAGATCGGCCGCCACGTCGACCACCGCCGAGGTCTGGCAGACGGTACCGGCCGGCAGTTGCGCCATGTCGAGCGCTTCGGTCGTCGATGCGTCCGAGGGGACGACGGCAGCCTGGCTCGTGGTCGGCGCGCTGCCGGATTGTCCCGTCGTGGCGCCGGGGCCGCTGATCGGCGAACCGGCCGGCACCTTGCGCTGGGAAAGCTTGTAACGGTCGACATAATCCGGATCGAAATTGGTCCAGGCCTGCGTTTGCCAGATGAAATAGCCGTAGAAGAAGATCAGGCCGAGCAGCACCAGACCGATCGGGCCCTTGATGATCCAGCTCCTTCCTCGATACCAGTTGGCGAGCGCCACGAATGGCCAGAGGAGCCAGGAAACCGCCAGGCCAATGCCGCGGCCGATCGCCGTGAACACACGCTGAAAAAACACAACGATCGGATCGAGCATGTCCTATTCCTCTTTGAGACCGTAGAGCTTGTGGCGGAAGCCGGCCTTGTCTTTCAGATATGTGCCCGTCAACGTCGCCACAACGTATTCGCGGAACTTTTCGCCGTAGCGCTCGTAGGCACCATAGAAGCCTTGCTTGTCGAACACGAAGCGCGAGACGAAGTCGCGCGGAACGAGCTGCGAGATGAGCTGGTTGACCAGCCATTTGTCCGGATGGTCGGGGGTTGCCCTGATCAGCAGGAAGCGGCTTTCCGGCGCGACCTCCTGCATCTTGATCGTGCCCGTCGCGGCGATCGCGCGCGACATTTCCTGAAGGAAGGGATAGCTCCCGTCGCGTGCGACGAGAGCGGCATTGCGATGGATCCAGGTCTGCAGCCAGATCCGGTCGGTACTGAGGAGATCCGCATCCGGTTCAGCCTCGTTGATTAGCCCGCGGATAGCCATGTCGGCCCGGTGCTGGAACAGCCCCGACTCCTGCACCCAGGAGGCCTGCGGCAGCTGCAGCCGGTTCGTCGTCGCCAGGAAATCGTAGATGCGCGCATGATCGGTTATGGCGATGTAGCTCACCTGCCATGGCCGCGAGCGGCGGAAGCCGGGTACCGAGGGATCGCAGATCACCGTCGTTGTCTTCTGGTCGAGGAAGACATAGACGCCGCCGAAGTGATTGGCCCAGAAGGCCTCGTGCCGGAAGACCAGCTCCTCGGGAACCAGTGCATTCTGCCGAATGTCACCTGTCAGCTTGGCGAGTTCCACCATCCGGTTCAGCATGGCGTCGTCGGACCATGCGTTCGGCACCTTCTTCAGACGGTCGACGAGTTCCCGGAGCTCCGCCGCCTTGCCGAGCATATCCTCGGCGGAGAGCACCCGGAAGCGTACCTCGTTGATCGACAGGAGATCGTCGATGTCCTCGACCACCGAGACCGAATCCTCGATCTCGCCGTAGAGCGCATCCTTGATGGTGACGGCGTTGATCGCGCGGCTGTTGGCATTGAAGAACTCATGCATCAGCGCCGCGGTGTTGGAAAAGCTCGTGTGGACGACCGGCAGTTCCGCCTGGGCGGGCGTCAGGACGATGAAACGCCGGTTGACCCGGTTCGGGTCGAGGTAGTCGCGGTCGCCCAATTCCTGCGCGATCTCCGGCGAGAAGCCGGTCATATCGATGCTGAAGCGCTCCAGCGCCGTCGGCTTCAGCCCGAAGCCTTCGAGCGCCTTGTTGTAGCGCGCGACGAGGTGTGGCTCGGAAATGTCGAGCAGCCGTCCATAGATGAGTTCGGCTTCGAGAAGGCGTTTCATGCGGCAGTGTTCTCTTCGCTCATCCCTGCCACCGGCCGTCGCGCTTCATCGTCTCGATCTCGCGGATCGCCTTCTCGCGCTGGCGCTCGCGGCGGATGATGTCGGCAATGGCGGCGTCGTCCGATTTGTCGGTGTAGCGGAATTCGCTGTCGGCGTAACGGTTGATTTCCTGCAGCGCCATGTCGAGGGTGATCGGGCCGCGCAGTTCCTCGATCATCGCCTTCTTCTCGTCGTAGGACTTGTGCATGAAGGAGGCCGCGTCCTTGAACCAGTCGTCCGGCAATTCGACGTCCATCGCCCGCATCTTGATCGCATCGGTGATGTTCCTGATCGCCCGGCCGGTGAAGCGCGGCTCCGCCTCCTTGATCATGTGCAGATAGGCGCCAACATCGGCGAGCGTGGCGATCTTGCCCTTCTCCTTCTCGTAGCGCTCCCAGACGGCGGCGAGCCCCTCCTCCTGCGGCTGCGCGTGCGCCGCATAGGATTGCGAAACGGCGCGCTTGATCTCCTGGCCGGCATAAAGCTCGTGCTGGCCGAGCGGGATCTTGTGGTTCTTGCCGACGAGCAGCGCGAAGATGTCGATGTAGTCGCCTTGCGTCTGCGGCCCGTCGACTAGCCAGCGCGCGCCGGCTCGCTGGCGCAGCGCATCGTCGACATTCTCCGGATAGTTTGAGAACATGCCGAAGGTGCAATTGCCGCGTACCACCGTCGAGGCGCCCGCAAAACTCTCCATCAGCACCGCCGTCACCTCGTGCTGGCCGGCCGAGGCGCGGTCGTCGGAGCGCTTCGCCGCCACTTGGTCGACGTCGTCGATCGTGCCGAAGCCGATAGCCCGCGGGTTGATGACGTTGTTGACGAACTCCTTGCAGTTCTGGCCGGATTTGCCCTGGTAGGAGGAGATCTGGTCGACGCCGAAATTCTCGTAGTGGAAGGCATAGCCGGCCACGCCGCAATAGTCGTGCAGCATGCCGGCAAGCATCTGGATCAATATCGTCTTGCCGGTGCCCGGCATGCCGTCGCCGATGAAGGTGAAGAGGAAGCCGCCAAGCTCGACAAACGGATTCATCTGCCGGTCGAAGTCGTAGGCCATCAGCATCTTGGCGAGTTTCAGCGCCTGATACTTGGCGATGTGATTGCCGATGATTTCGTCCGGCTTCTTGAAGGTCATGACCAAGGGCTTGCGCTTCTGCCCGGGCGCAACATCGAAGCCGTTCAGCGTGAAGTCATCCTGGTCGAGCCGGATGTGAATATTCTCGAAGTTCTGCAGCCCGGTGAAGCGCGCCTTGCGGGCGAGCAATCCCTCGATCGCGACGCGGGAGAACGCACGGCTGCGTGCAGTCAAGGCCAGATCGTCCGGGGCGCCGGTGATGCTGCGATCGAGTGCGGCGATCATGCTCTTCAGCGCGTCCTGAGAGGTATCGAAGAGGAAATCCGGTTCGGCGGCATCGTCCACCGGCTCCCCCTCGCCCTGCAGCGTCGCGCCGAGATAGGCGGCAAGCGTGAAGGCGGCGATATAGGCGGCTGCTGAAAGCAGCGCCTTGAAATGGCTCGCCTCCTCGCCGGCAAGCGGGGTGCCGGCGTTGCGCGCCTGCAATTGTTCGAGGTTCGTCTGCCGCGCGAACACGTCAGAAACCGCCAGCGCCACCTGGATACCGCGCCGCGCGCGGTAGAGGACGCCATGCTGTGCCGGCGAAAGCAGAGGATCGGCGCCACGCACCGACTGGATGGTGCGGGCGAGTTCGACCTCGCGCGTCCGCCGCTGGCCGCCGGTCGAGACGGTCGAGACGAAGCGGCGGCCGGTGCCTGCAAGCGGCGTGCCCGCCGTGGCCTCGTCGCGCTCAAGAATGACAAGCTTGGTTACCAGGCTTTGCGCGACCGCCTGATGCTTGGCGATGTCATCCTCGTGCAGCGTCGTCAGGCCCGTATTCAGCGTCATCGCTCAAACCTCGCTCACCACCTGATTGCCGGAGATCACATGCACCTTGTAGTCGCCGAAAACCTGCGCCGCCTCGCCGGCCGCGTAGAGCGCCTGATAGGCGTCGTGCGGCACCAGCGCATGTTTCTCATAGGCGCTCACACCCATGCGCGCGGCTTCGAGATTGTCGGTATCGATATGAAATTCCTCCTGCGCCGGCGTCGAGGACCAGAAGCCGCGCTCCGCGGGCCGCTCGGCCTTGGAGAAGACCTCCTGCACCGTCCAGGTCAGGAGCCAGGCATTCTCCGTCTTGCGCACCTTCGAGAGGATGTCGTTGATCCGGGCATTGTTCTCGGTGATTCCGGCCGAATAGAATGGCCCGAGCACGATGCGCCTCAGCTGCTTCGGATGCAGTTCCGGAAAATCCTTGTCGAGATTGGTGGCGATCGTCACCGGCGTCAGCGAATAGGCGCTGTTTTTCGAGGCGAAGTCGTCGAAACGGCTGGCCAGTTCCGGATTGAGCAGCCCGCCGACCGGCAATGGGATATCGATCTCCGGATTGAGCTTGCCGTCTTTGGTCACCAGCATCTCGACGACATTCTCCGAGGAATCCTCGACCGTCGCCATGTAAATCATCGGAAGCGTCTGCGTGCCATCGAAGGCGCCCCAGGCGACGACGTAATAGGGCCGCATCGTCTTCGGATTGACGGCAACCCGGATCGTCTCCGGCAGGATGAACGGGGAGAATATCTCACCCTTGCCGATCTGCTCGAGATAGAGCCGCTCTGCCGTGCGGGCCTGCAGCGCCTCCGGAAACGCCTTCTGCCGCAGGATGAAATCGACCATCTCCTCCCGCAGCGCATCGGCGGATGGGATGCTCGCCAGCCGCTTCTCCGCGCTCTGCCGGTCGTTTTCGAGCTCCAACACATTCTGGAAGACCGGAAATCCGCTCTCGGCGCGCGAGATCCGGAAGTGCTCGACGAAGCCGATGCGGTTTTCCCAACAGGCAACCGATGCCTTGAGCCGCGCCAGATAGGGAACGATGACTTCGCCGACGACCGTGTTGCGATAAAGCGGCGAATTGCGATCGCCGAGAAACAGTTCGAGCCCGGCCAGAGCGGACCGGATCGAGGTGAAATATTGCCTGACGGCAGGAGATACACCGGTATTCATCAATATCCCTCCGGCAATTGCCGAAAGGCGGTCGGAAAGCTGGTCATTGCCGCTTTGCCGATCACTGCTTCACGTAGTTTGCGGCATTGTGCTTGTCCATCACCGTCTGGAAGCGACGGGCGAAGGCGTCGTCGGCCAGTTTCTTGCGCCGCTGGATATCCTGCGTCGCGAGCATGTTCTTTTCATGCATTTCGAGCAGGTCGCCAATATGGCGCTGGGCGGCGGCGCCAATTCCAGCCATCGTCTCCTCGGCGGCGGTGTCGACCTGGCTGCCGAGCGTGTTGATCTTGTGCGCCACATCCTGCTGCGCCGCCGTCTTCAACGAATCCTCGAGCGACTTGTAGAGCACGATGCGCTGTTCCGTATCGATCGTCAGCTTGTTGATCAGCGTGTTCTGCGCGGCGATCTGGTTGTTGAGCGAATCGACAAAGGTCTGGAACATCGCGGTGTAGCGCTCGAGCGTCTGGCTCTCGGCGAGCAGTTCCTGTTCCTTGGCCTGCTTCTCGTTGTATTCAGTGGCGAGCCGCGAGCGCTCGGCCTCGAGGTCGGTGCGGGTCGTCTGATCCGTGGAAGCCGCGATCCGGTTCTCGATGTCGAGCAGCAGCGGATTGAGCTCCTCGATCCGCTTCTGGGTCTCCACGAGCGCGGCCATCGTGCCCTTGCGGCGCTCGATCACCTGGATGAGGCTCTGCTCGGAAGTCTTGTAGCGCTGGTCGAGGATCGCCTTCTGCTCCTTGAGGATACCGACGATGGTGTCGGACTTGACGAGCAGTTCCTGGAGGTTGCCGGCGAGCGACATGTTGCGCACCCGGTCGGTGCGCAGGCGCTGCATCGACTGCTTGGAGAAGATGCCGATGAACTTCTCGTAGCCGGTATAGCTCTTCATGCTCTCGAATTCGGCACCGAAGACGTTTGTCGCGTCTTCCAGCCCGATAATCAGATCGGCGATATTGGCTTCCATCGCCTTCTGCTGCTTGAGGACGTCCTGGATGCGGGCGTTCTCGATATCGAAATTGACGTCGCCGAGCTTGGTGTCAGCCTTGGCGAACTGCTCGAGGACGACGCCGGACTGCTCGAGCTTGCCGCGCATCTCGTCAACGACGCTGCGCGTCTTCGCGATCTCGGCGTCAAAGTTCTGAAGAGTCGCCATTTCCTTATCCCCTCCGTCCATCCGGGCAGCCGTGGCCACGAACCGAATTGTTCAGCCCTTAATTGCACTTATATAAAGGGTGTTTAGCAAGTCAGGACAAGAGACGCCGACCGGCTTTTTTTGGCCGACCGGCGAGATCGGGCGGCTCTTGCATGGTCCGGCAGCGGGATGCTCGATTCACGGCGCTTGCAACGAATGCATTGCGAGACGGTCGTCAGCCGTCGCGCATTTTGTCTTCCCAATGGCGGCGGCAGTAGGAGACGTATTTCTCGTTGCCCCCGACATCGACCTGCGCACCCTCGCGCACCACATTGCCCTCGCCATCGAGGCGCACGACCATCGTCGCCTTGCGTCCGCAATGGCAGATCGTCCTGACCTCGCGCAGCTCGTCGGCAATCGCCAGCAGCGCCATGGAACCCGGAAAGAGCTTCCCCTGGAAGTCCGTTCTCAGGCCATAGGCCATGACCGGAATGCCGAGGCGATCGGCGACGCGTGCGAGCTGCCACACCTGATCCTCGCCGAGGAACTGCGCCTCGTCGACGAAGACGCAGGCGATCTCGCCGGAGCCGTCGCCGTTCAGCCGCTCGACGAGTTTGAAAAGATCGTCCTTCCCATGGAACGGGATCCCCTCCGATTGGAGCCCGATGCGCGATGCGATGCGCCCCGTGCCGGCCCGATCGTCGAAGGCGGCGATCAGCATCACGACGCGCATGCCGCGCTCCTGATAGTTGTAAGCTGCTTGCAGGAGCAGCGTGCTCTTGCCCGCATTCATCGTCGCGTAGCTGAAGTAGAGTTTGGCCATAATCAGGGTTCCCGGGCGTCGTCTGCGCTAAATGACCGTGCGAACGGCCGATGACCAGAGCGCGTCGGCGCGACCCACAGATTTTCGCCCTCGCCGAAATTGGTCCGGCCCGCGTCGCGCGTGAGCCTATCGCTGTTTTTGGAGCGCCATTTCGCAGGCATTGCGACATTCAGCGTCGTTTTGTGCATCCCCTTAATGGAATGAGACAATACACTTCCCTCGACGCCAAGGCCTTGAATTCGGGGCGCATTGGTGTTTGGCTAAAAAAGAACACAGGCAGGGGAACGATAACGATGACAAGGACATTCTCGCTCAAATTCATGCTGGCGGGTGCCATCTGCATGGCGGCCTTGACCGCCGGCAATGCGGCCGCGGCTGAGGCGGAAAGCTGCGGCACTGTCCGCTTCTCCGACGTCGGCTGGACGGACATCACCGCAACGACGGCGACGGCAACCACCCTTCTCAAGGCGCTCGGCTACGAGACGGACGTCAAGGTGCTTTCGGTCCCCGTTACCTACACGTCCTTGAAGAACAAGGATATCGACGTCTTCCTCGGCAACTGGATGCCGACGATGGAAGCCGACATCAAGCCGTACCGCGAAGACAAGTCGGTCGAGACCGTCCGCCAAAATCTCGAAGGTGCCAAATACACGCTGGCGACCAACGCCAAGGGCGCTGAGCTCGGCATCAAGGACTTCAAGGACATTGCCGCCCAGAAGGATGCGCTCGATGGCAAGATCTATGGCATCGAGCCGGGCAACGACGGCAACCGCCTGATCATCGACATGGTCGAGAAGGGTACGTTCGATCTCAAGGGCTTCGAGGTCGTCGAATCCTCCGAGCAGGGCATGCTGGCGCAGGTGGCACGCGCCGAGAAGGATGGCGAACCGATCGTCTTCCTCGGCTGGGAGCCGCATCCGATGAACGCCAACTTCAAGCTCACCTATCTCTCCGGTGGCGATGATATCTTCGGCCCGAACTTCGGCGGCGCCACCGTGCACACCAACGTGCGTGCCGGCTACACGACCGAATGCCCGAATGTCGGCGCCTTGCTCAAGAACATGAACTTTTCGCTCCAGATGGAGAACGAGATCATGGGCAAGATCCTGAACGACGGCGAAGATCCGGAAAAGGCCGCTGCCGCCTGGCTCAAGGACAACCCCTCTGCCATCGAGCCGTGGCTTGCCGGCGTGACCACGAAGGATGGTAGCGACGGACTGGCTGCGGTGAAGTCCGCGCTCGGTCTCTGATTGCCGTAGCGCCGCGCGTTCATCGAGACGCGCAAAGATCGCTGCGGCACTTCGAATTGCTGCGTGCTTCCATCCTGAATCGGCACTGATTCAAGGAACATGCGGTCGGGCGGGGAAACTCCCCGCCTTTCCCACCGCTTCATGCGATCCAGTGTTTGACCCTGACAAGAGGGATCCAGTTCGTGGAATTTCTGACTGAAAATCGCATCCCGGTTGGCGGCTGGGCCAAGGCGTTCGTCGATTGGCTGACAACGAATTTCGAGCTGTTCTTCGACCAGCTCGCAAATCTGCTCTCGGGGATTATCTCCGTTCTGCTCTACATTCTCCAGACGCCGCACCCGCTTATCGTCATCGCGATCGTGACCGCCCTTGCGTGGTGGTTCCGCCGTTCGATCGGCATCGCCGCCTTCACCTGTCTTGGGCTGCTCTTGATTGTCAATCAGGGCTACTGGCAGGAAACCACGGAGACGCTGGCACTGGTGCTCGCGGCGAGCTTCGTCAGCATGGCCGTCGGCGTGCCCCTCGGCATAGTGGCTGCGCGGCGTGCCTGGGTTTACTCGATCATGCGCCCGATTCTCGATCTGATGCAGACGATCCCGACCTTCGTCTATCTCATTCCGGCGCTGATCCTTTTCGGTCTCGGCATGGTGCCCGGTCTGATCGCCACCGTCATTTTTGCTATCCCCGCGCCGATTCGCCTGACGCGTCTCGGCATCATCTCGACGCCGCCGTCGCTGGTCGAGGCGGCCGAATCCTTCGGCGCTACGCCATGGCAGGTGCTGCGCAAGGTGGAGATTCCCTTCGCCATGCCGCAGATCATGGCCGGGCTGACGCAGACCATCATGCTGTCCCTGTCGATGGTGGTCATCGCCGCGCTCGTCGGTGCCGACGGCCTCGGGGTGCCCGTCCTTCGGGCGCTGAACACGGTGAATATCGCCAGGGGGTTCGAGTCCGGGCTCTGTATCGTCATCCTCGCCATCGTCCTTGACCGTCTTTTCCGCTCGTCCGATGAAGGAGAAGGCGCATGACCGAAGCCGTCCTTTTCAAGAATGTCGATATCATCTTCGGCAAGAACCCCCAGCCTGCCCTGCAGATGGTCGACCAGGGCAAGACCCGCGACGAGATCGGCGCGGCCACGGGCCACGTGCTCGGCGTTGCCGGTGCCTCGCTGGCGATCCACGAAGGCGAGATCCTCGTGCTGATGGGCCTGTCCGGCTCCGGCAAGTCGACGCTGCTCCGAGCCGTCAACGGCCTGGCCCCGGTCGTGCGCGGCGAGGTCGAGGTAAAGACCCCGGGCGGATCGCTGAACCCATATCGGTGCAATGCCAAGGCCTTGCGCGACTTCCGCATGCACATTGTGTCGATGGTCTTCCAGCAATTCGCCCTGCTTCCCTGGCGCACGGTGGCCGACAATGTCGGCTTCGGCCTCGAACTGGCCGGCGTTGCCGACGCCGAGCGAAAGAAGCGCGTCGGCGAGCAGCTTGAACTCGTCAATCTGGCCAAATGGGCAGACCGCAAGGTGAACGAGCTTTCGGGCGGCATGCAGCAGCGCGTCGGCCTGGCGCGGGCTTTCGCCACCGGCGCCCCCATCCTGTTGATGGACGAGCCGTTCTCGGCCCTCGACCCGCTGATCCGCACGCGCCTGCAGGACGAGTTGCTCGAGTTCCAGCGGCGACTGAAGAAGACGATCATCTTCGTCAGCCACGACCTCGACGAGGCCTTCCGCATCGGCAATCGCATCGCCATCATGGAGGGTGGCCGGATCATCCAGTGCGGCACGCCGCAAGAGATCGTCAAGAACCCCGCCAATCAGTACGTGGCCGACTTCGTCCAGCATATGAACCCGATCACCATGCTGACGGCGAAAGACGTGATGCAGACCGGCGTCGAGCGGACCGCTGCCAATACCGGCGTGACGGCAACGGCCAAACCCTCGACGCCGCTGGTCGACATCCTCGACGCCATGTCCCGCCAGCCGGGCAGCATCGGCGTCGTCGATAACGGCGCGGTGGTCGGGACCATCGACGCGCAGAACATCGTCGAAGGCCTGACGCGCCACCGCAGCAAAGATTGACGCGAGAAACCGAGCGGTTCAAAAGAAGCCTGGAGCAGCCGCTCCGGGCTTTTTTGATACGGCTTGCGGCGAGGAACGCATCATGAGCGACAAACCGAATGTCTTGCGTGACACCGACGACGACGCGCGCAAGCTTGCCCGCGTGTTGCTCCGATCGGCACGCAGCGGCGCGCTCGCAGTGCTCGAGCCTGAAGGCAATGGCTTCCCCTTCGTCAGCCGCGCGTTGATCGGCATCGACATCGACGGAACGCCGGTCATCCTCGTCTCGCGGCTTTCGACCCATACCCAGGCGCTGCTTGCCGACCGGCGCGCATCTCTGCTGACGGGTGAGCCCGGCAAGGGCGATCCCCTCGCCCATCCGCGCCTCACCGTCCAATGCGAGGCCGAGGAGGTTCAGCGCGACAGCGCCGCGCATGGCCGCATCCGCGAACGTTTTCTTCGCCGCCATCCCAAGGCTCGGCTCTATGTGGATTTTCCGGATTTCGGCTTTTTCCGCCTGGTGCCGCTGCGCGCCAGCCTCAATGGCGGCTTCGGCCGCGCCTATGTGCTGACCGACGAGGATCTCGCCATCGCTTCGCCCGCGATCGCCGCGCTCGCCGAGATGGAGGGCAGCGCCATCGAACATATGAATGCCGATCACCGAGACGCCGTGAAGCATTATGCGACAGTCCACTGCCGTGCGGGGGACGGCGACTGGAGGATCGTCGGAATCGATGCGGCCGGTCTCGACCTTTCCGACGGAGAAAGATTGCGACGTCTCGAATTTGAGGCGCCTATCGAAGACACGGTGCAGTTGCGGCCAATTTTGAAAAAACTTAACGGTTAATCGGCACTTAGCTACCCCCAATTCTTGCAGTGGGTGGTTGCCCTTTTATGCATCACGGCTAATTATCGTGCTTCGTAAAACATAACTACGTGTGATGTAATTCTCGCATGGAGCACGCAATGCAGCCTCTTTCGCCTGAAAAACATGAGGAAGCCGAAATAGCAGCCGGTTTCCTCTCGGCCATGGCAAATCCAAAACGCCTGCTCATTCTCGACTCTCTGGTCAAGGAAGAAATGGCGGTAGGCGCATTGGCCAACAAGGTCGGGCTGAGCCAGTCGGCTCTTTCCCAGCACCTCTCGAAGTTGCGTGCCCAGAATCTGGTTAGCACCCGTCGCGACGCGCAGACGATCTACTATTCGAGTTCGTCGGATGCCGTCATGAAGATTTTGGGCGCACTCTCGGAGATTTACGGCGCGGCCACGAGCGTCGTGATAGAAAAGCCCCTCGTGCGCAAGTCGGCCTGACTCCCAAGACGCCGACAAGAGCTGCAAGTCCAAAGCCCCGCCGAGCAATCGCGGGGCTTGTTTTTTGCGCAGAAGCGAAAAGCCTTAAGACGCCGGCAGACTTGACGCTCACATCGGCAGGCTTGACGCTCACAGGGGCGCTGATAATTTGACCAACGGGTAAAAGAATGCGGATCCGGTGAGTTGCTCGCGTCGCCGGCAACAAGATTCGCCGAGGAGAACAGGACATGTCGAACCGTCTTAACACCACCCCGAACGATCTGCGCGCCTTCTGGATGCCGTTTACCGCCAATCGGCAGTTCAAGAAGGAGCCGCGCCTCTTCGTCGGCGCCAAGGACATGTATTACACCACCCATGACGGGCGCACCGTGCTCGATGGAACGGCGGGGCTGTGGTGCGTCAATGCCGGCCACTGTCGGCCGAAGATCACCGAGGCGATTCGCGAACAGGCGGGCGAACTCGACTATGCGCCGGCCTTTCAGCTTGGCCATCCAAAGGCGTTCGAACTTGCCAACCGGCTGGTCGATATCGCGCCGGAGGGCCTGAACCATGTCCTCTACACCAATTCCGGCTCGGAATCGGTCGATACCGCTCTAAAGGTGGCGCTCGCATATCACCGCGCCAAGGGTAACGGCTCGCGCTTCCGCCTGATCGGCCGCGAACGCGGCTATCATGGTGTCAATTTCGGCGGCATTTCGGTCGGCGGCATCGTCTCCAACCGCAAGATGTTCGGCACGCTGCTGACCGGCGTCGATCATCTGTCCCACACCCACCTCCCGGGGAAAAATGCGTTTACCCGTGGCGAACCCGAGCATGGCGCCGATCTCGCGAGCGAACTGGAGCGGATCGTCACCCTCCACGACGCCTCGACGATCGCCGCCGTCATCGTCGAGCCGGTCGCCGGCTCCACCGGGGTACTTATCCCGCCGAAGGGCTATCTCCAGAAGCTGCGCGAAATCTGCACCAAGCACGGCATCCTGTTGATCTTCGACGAAGTCATCACCGGCTACGGCCGCCTCGGCACGCCCTTTGCCGCGCAATATTTCGACGTCAAGCCGGATATCATCACCACCGCCAAGGGCCTGACCAACGGCGTGATCCCGATGGGGGCGGTGTTCGTCACCTCGGAGATCCACGACGCCTTCATGACCGGGCCGGAGCATCTCATCGAGTTCTTCCACGGCTATACCTATTCCGGCAATCCGATCGCCTCGGCCGCCGCACTCGGAACGCTCGACACCTACAAGGAAGAAGGGCTGCTGACGCGCGCCGCCGAGCTCGCCCCCTATTGGGAGGAGGGGCTGCATTCGCTGAAGGACTGCCCACATGTGATCGACATCCGCAACATCGGGCTGATCGGCGCGGTCGAACTCGAGCCGATCGCCGGCGAGGCGACGAAGCGCGCCTTCTCCGCCTTCCTGAAGGCCTACGAGAAAGGGCTGTTGATCCGCACGACCGGCGATATCATCGCGCTGTCACCGCCGCTGATTATCGAGAAACACCAGATCGACGAACTCTTCGACAAGCTGCGCGACGTTCTGAAGAACAATATCTGAGAATTCTGCCTCGCGTTTCTCGAACCCTTTCCCCGCGCGCGGGGAAAGGGTTATTCTCATCAGCAAAGCAGCAGGGGCGAGGTGCAGGCATGTCCGAGGCGCTGGAACGTTTGATCGATCAGGGCGTCGGCCGAAAGCCGGCCGACATCGTGCTCAAGGGCGGGCGGTTCTTCGATCTCGTCACCGGCGAACTCGTCGCGTCCGACATTGCCGTATCCGGCGACAGGATCGTCGGCACCTGCGGCGACTACGAGGGACGCGAGGAGGTCGACGTCTCTGGCCGCATCGTCGTCCCCGGCTTCATCGATACGCATCTGCACATCGAATCCTCGCTCGTCACGCCGCACGAATTCGACCGTTGCGTGCTGCCGCTCGGGATCACGACGGCGATCTGCGATCCGCACGAAATCGCCAACGTGCTCGGCACCGAAGGTATCCAGTTCTTCCTGGATTCGGCGATGGAAACGATCATGGACATCCGCGTCCAGCTGTCCTCCTGCGTGCCGGCAACGCATCTCGAGACGGCGGGTGCCGATCTGCCGATCGAGCGGCTCACGCCCTTTCGCCATCACCCCAAGGTGATCGGCCTTGCCGAGTTCATGAATTTCCCCGGCGTCATCCACAAGGACCCCGTCTGCCTCGCCAAGCTCGAAGCCTTCCAGGGCGGCCACATCGACGGCCATGCACCGCTCTTGCGCGGCAAGGAACTGAACGGTTACCTCGCGACCGGCATCCGCACCGACCACGAATGCACGAGCGCCGAGGAAGCGCTCGAAAAGATCCGCAAGGGCATGCACATCCTCGTGCGCGAAGGCTCGGTGTCGAAGGACTTGCATGCATTGATGCCAATCATCACCGAGCGGCTGTCACCCTATCTGGCGCTCTGCACGGACGATCGCAATCCGCTCGATATCGCCGAACAGGGCCATCTCGACCATATGATCCGCACAGCGATCGCCGCAGGCGTCGAGCCCCTGGCGATCTATCGCGCCGCCTCGATCTCGGCGGCGCGTGCATTCGGGCTCCGCGACCGCGGCCTTGTGGCGCCCGGCTGGCGTGCCGACCTCGTCGTCGTCGACAGCCTGGAGAACTGCAAGGCGGAGATGGTCTTTTCGGGCGGGAGACGCGTGACCGACGCGCTCTTTGCCCTGCGCAAGTCGATCGATCCGGTGGGGCTCGACAGCGTCAAGGCCGGTGAGATCAAGGCCGCCGATTTCGGCGTGCCCTATGCGGAGGGCGAAACGTCCGTGATCGGCGTGCTGCCGGGCAAGATCATCACCGAGCACCGCCGCTTTCGCCTTCCCGCAGAAGGCAACCAGACTGGAGTCGATCTCGGTCGCGACATCATCAAGGTCGCCGTTATCGAGCGCCACGGCATCAACGGCAACCATGCCAACGGCTTCGTCCAGGGCTTTGGCCTGAAGAAGGGCGCGATCGCCTCCACCGTCGGCCATGACAGCCACAATATCTGCGTCGTCGGCGTCAACGAGGAAGACATGGCGATTGCCGCAAATCGCCTCGGTGCGATCAGAGGCGGCTTCGTCGTCGTCGAGGACGGCAAGGTGACCGGGGAGATCGCATTGCCGATCGCCGGGCTGATGAGCCTCGAACCTTACGAGCGGGTGCGCGACATCCTCCACCATCTGCGCCAGGCCGCCTTCGCCCTTGGCGCGACGCTGGAGGAGCCCTTCCTGCAGCTTGCCTTCCTGCCGCTACCGGTCATTCCGCACCTGAAGATTTCCGATCGCGGCTTGGTCGACGTGGACAAGTTCGCGCTGATCGGGTGAGTTGCTGACCGTGCGACCGGCGAGCATCCCGCTACCGTCGTCATCCTCGGGCTTGACCCTGGGCTTGACCGAGGATCCACTCACAAGCCGCTAAGGGCAGAGCAGGCAGCCTAACCTCCTCACCGCAACCTTCCGCAGAAGGCGTCGTAGCCGGCAAACGTGATCGCGTTGTCGGCAAAGGCGGGCGCGAATCCGGGCATCGGCAGAACCTGGGCGACGGCCATGTCGGCGGCAATCTGAACCGTCTGCGGCTCCCCTGTCAGGTTGAAGACGAAAAGCAGCGTCTCGCCGCCTTTCTTCCTGGTGAAGGCCAGCAGATCCTGATTGGTCGCGAGGAACGCCATGTCGCCATCGACGAGCGGCGCATGCGCGCGGCGGAAAGCGAGCGTCTGGCGGTAATGCTCGAGCACCGAGCCGGCGACACCCTCCTGCGCATCGACCGCCAAGGCGCGCTGTTCCTCGCGCACCGGCAGCCAGGGAAAGCCGGTGGAGAAGCCTGCATTCGCCTCGTCTCGTTCCCAGACCATCGGCGTCCGGCAGCCATCGCGACCCTTGAAGGCCGGCCAGAAGCGGATGCCGTAAGGGTCGCGCAACTCCTCATAGGTCAGTTCCGCCTCCGCCAGACCCAGTTCCTCGCCCTGGTAGAGGCAGATCGAGCCGCGCAGGCTGGCAAGCAGCGAGACCGCGAGCTTCGCGACCCGTTCCCTGTCGGCCTGGCGCAGCGCAAAGCGGCTGACATGGCGCATGACGTCATGGTTGGAGAAAGCCCAGCACACCCAGCCGTCTGTGACGATCGCCTGGAAATTTTCGACGCATCGGCGGATGTGGCGTGCCGAGAATTCCGGGCCGAGCAGGTCGAAGGTGTAGCACATGTGGAGCTTGTCGGCGCCGCTCGTATAGGCAGCAACGGTTTTCAGCGACCGGGCGCCGTCGCCGACCTCGCCCACGGTCGTGCGGCCGCCATATTCGTCGAGCAAGGCCCGCAAGCGGCGCAGGAAATCGACGTTCTCCGGCTGGGTCTTGTCGTAGAGATGGTCCTGCATACCATAGGGGTTGACCTCGGGGGCATCGCTGCTCGTCGCGTCCGGATCCGGAATGAGCGGCGGGTTGTCCCGCAAGTGCCGGTCGTGGAAATAGAAATTGACGGTGTCGAGCCGGAAGCCGTCGACGCCTCGATCCAGCCAGAAGCGCACCGTAGCCAGCAGCGCCTCCTGGACCCCGGGATCATGAAAATTGAGGTCCGGCTGCGACGTCAGGAAATTGTGCATGAAATATTGCCTGCGCACCCCGTCCCACTCCCAGGCCGGGCCGCCAAAGATCGAAAGCCAGTTGTTCGGCGCCGTGCCGTCCGGCTTCGGATCGGCCCAGACATACCAATCCGCCTTGGCATTGGTTCGGCTCGAACGGCTCTCGACGAACCAGGGGTGCCGGTCGGAGGTGTGCGAGATCACCTGGTCGATGATCACCTTGAGCCCCAGCCGATGCGCCTCCGCCATCATCGCATCGAAATCGGCAAGCGTGCCGAACATCGGATCTACGTCGCAATAGTCGGAGACGTCGTAACCCATGTCCGCTTGCGGCGATTTGAAGAAGGGTGACAGCCAGATGGCGTCGACCCCGAGCGAGCCGATATGCGAAAGACGTTCGGTGACACCGCGCAGGTCGCCGATGCCGTCGCCATCCGTATCCTGGAAGGAACGCGGATAGACCTGATAGATCACCGCGCCGCGCCACCAATCGTCGCCAAATCCCGAACCGCTCGCCATCCGCATACCCCGCCGTTCCAACTGCTGCCCGAAAGATGTATCGCTGCAAATTCACCGAGTAAACGGCACGCGCAACATTCGCTTGCTGCGAAGTCGACAGATCGCTAACCCATTGGCGGCGACACGGATGGAGGAGGAAGAGCGAATGGCAGGCAGCATGCTTTCAATCGGCGAATGCATGGTCGAACTGATGCAGGCGGAAGGAGGCATGCTGCGCAAGGGCTATGCGGGCGATACGTTCAACACCGCCTATTATGCGCGCCTGTTCGTGCCGGCCGGATGGAACGTCGACTATCTGACCGCCGTTGGAACCGACGTGGTATCGGAGGAGATGCTCGCCTTCATCGAGGACACCGGGGTCGGTACGGCGCATGTCGCCAGAATCGAGGGCCGCATGCCGGGGCTCTACATGATCCATCTCAAGGACGGTGAGCGCAGCTTCTCCTACTGGCGCTCCACCTCGGCCGCGAAGCTGCTCGCCGACGACCCGGATCGACTGCGGGCAGCGATCGAGTCGGTAGACCTCGTCTTCTTCTCCGGGATCACGCTCGCAATCCTTGCTCCAGATGCGGCGGAAACCCTGCTGGCGGAACTGCGGCGGGCAAAGGCGGGCGGCAAGCGCGTCGTGTTCGATCCGAATATCCGCCCGCGCCTTTGGGACGACGCCGCACGGATGCGGGCGACGCTGGAAGCCGGCGCGCGGGGAGCGACGATGCTGCTGCCAAGCTATGACGACGAGGCAACGCACTTCGGCGATGCGTCGGTCGGCGCGACGATAGAACGCTATCGCGGCCTCGGCGTCGAAGAGATAGCGGTCAAGGACGGCGCCAATGGCGTCACGCTCCAGTTCGGCGAAGGGGAGCGCCTGCATGTCCCGGCCGCCCCTGTGTCTCGTATCGTCGACACTACCAGCGCCGGGGACAGCTTCAATGGCTCGTTCCTCGCGCGCCTGGCCGCCGGCGACAATCCGGCCGATGCAGCCGCCTTCGCCGCACGCGTCGCCGCAGCCGTGATCGGCCATAATGGCGCGCTGGTGGAACGGGAGAAGTTGCCAGCGGCTCGATAGATGGACTTTTCAGCACATCGACGGGCGCCGCTCGAACCCTTCTACCTCGCCGCCACTGTTCTCCCCTCATTCCTCTGCTCGTAACAGGAATCCAGCCACGGCGCGTCCGTGCCGTGAAAGACACTCGAGGGTCAGATCACCGCCTCTTGCGCGCCTTCGATTCGAAAGGATTGTCCGAAGCGCGGAAATGGATGCGGATCGGCACGCCCGGCATGTCGAAATCGTGGCGCAGGCCGTTGATCAGGTAGCGGACATAGGATTCCGGCACCGCCTCGGGGCGGGTGCAGGAAATCATGAAGCCGGGCGGGCGGGCCTTCACCTGGGTCATGTATTTGAGCTTTAGGCGACGGCCGGAGACGGCTGGCGGCGGGTGCTGCACCTGCTGCGATTCCAGCCAGCGATTGAGGCGTGCCGTCGAGATGCGCCGGTTCCAGACCCTGTCCGTCTCGATGATCGCCTGCATCAGCCGGTCGAGGCCATAGCCCGTATGGCCGGAAATCGGCACCGCGCGGATGCCGCGGGCCTGCGGCAGCAGCCGTTCGGTCTTCTCGCGTAGATCCGCAAGCACCGCCTGCCAGTCCTCCACCAGATCCCATTTGTTGAAGGCCAGGACCGCCGCACGGCCTTCGCGCAGCACCAGATCGACGATCTGCAGGTCCTGTTTCTCGAAGGGGATCGTGGCGTCGAAGATGATGACAACCGTCTCGGCAAAGCGAATCGCTCGGAGCGCGTCGGCAACCGAAAGTTTTTCCAGTTTCTGCTGCACCTTGGCCTTGCGGCGCATGCCGGCCGTGTCGAACATCTTGATCGCGCGACCGCGCCAGTCCCATTCGACCGAGATGGAATCGCGGGTGATGCCGGCTTCGGGACCGGTCAGCAGCCGGTCTTCGCCGAGGAAGCGGTTGATCAGCGTCGACTTGCCGGCATTCGGCCGGCCGACAATTGCGACGCGCAGGGGCTTCGTTTCGTCATAGGCAGGCTCGGCCTCTTCGTCGTCCCCCTCGTCTGCACCGGTCGGACGGATATCGACATCGGTCTCGGCGACGTCTTCCGCTGGTGGGAAGGCCCTTTCCTCGCCGAGTGCGGCGACGATCGCGTCGCGCAGGTCGAGCATTCCCTGGCCGTGCTCGGCCGAGATCGGGCACGGCTCGCCAAGCCCGAGCGTGAAGGCGTCGTAAAAGCCGCCGTCCGAGCCGCGCGCCTCTGACTTGTTGGCGACGACGATGACGGGTTTGCCGCGCCGGCGCAGCATTTCGGCAAGGGTTTCGTCGGCCGGCGTCAGGCCGGCTTTGGCGTCGATGACGAACAGTGACAGATCCGCCTCGTCGATAGCCTGTTCGGTCTGCGCCCACATCCGCCCCTGCAGGCTGTCGGGTGCCGATTGCTCGAGACCGGCCGTATCGATGATGCGAAATTTCAGGTCGACGAGCTTCGCGTCGCCGGGGCGGCGGTCGCGCGTGACCCCGGGCGTGTCATCGACGAGCGCCAGCTTCTTGCCAACCAGACGGTTGAACAAGGTCGACTTGCCGACATTGGGACGCCCGACGATGGCGACGGTGAAACTCATATCAAAGGCCTCAGGCTTTGCCGCTCGCTGCAATCACATCAAGCAGCATCTGTGCCCGGTTGACGACGCCGCGCGGGCTTTCGGTATCTTCGGCGATCTGCTGAAACCAGCCCTTCGCCTTGGTGAAATCACCCGCCTTGTAGGCGGCAAGGCCGAGCGCCTCGCGAGCCGAATGGCGCATGGCATTCTGCGGCACCGCCAGTTGTTCGACCTCGGCCGAGACCTGATCGTAGGTGCCGGCATCGATGAGCAGGTAAGCGGCGCGCAACCGCGCCGCATCGCGCAGCGCCGCCGGAATGCGGGTGTCCTTGCCGATCTCGGAGAACGCCGCGACGGCCGCTTCGGTTTCGCCCTTCTGCGCGTTCAGCGTCGCCGCGCGCAGCCGCGCGAGAACCGGATAGGAACCGTAACCCTCCTGTTCCAGCTTCGTGAGTGCGGCGAGAGCCTCCTCCGGCTTGTTTTCCTTGGCGAGATCGAGAGCCACGAGAAAGGCGTCCCCCGACTGCGACGAGGAACTCTCCTGCCAATAGTCATAGCCGACCTTGCCGACGGTGCCGAGAACGATGAGCGCCGCAATCCCGATGATGATGCCGCCAAACCGCGTCCAGATGGCCTTCATCTGGTCCGAGCGGAGTTCTTCGTTGACCTCGCGGATAAAGCTGTCGTCCTGGTTTGCCATCTATCGCCCCGGCCTTCTGCACGCTGGCGCGTAGCCCCGACAATCAACACCGATGTCCGGAGGGGATACGCGCAATCTCAAACTGTTCGAGCACCCGTTGCGCGTCCGACGGGACGCGCAACGCTCTTTGTGGATTTTGCGCCTTCTACCCGATTTTGCGCCGCTTGTAAGGGGGCCGGCGAGATTTAGCCCATAACGACGGGCGCGACGCCGATCAGCCAATCGTGCAGCTTCCAGATAAAGAGCACAAAGACCACGAGCCCGAGGACGATCGCTAGCGCGTCGTTGCCCGCCGACTTGAACACCGGCAGCACGGCTTCGCCGGCACGCTCGCGGCGCTTCAGCGAGATGCGCAGGATCACCGCCCAGGCGAGAAAGGAACCGAAGAGCAGGACCGAGGACGTCTCGCCATTCGCAAGCAGGTGTGCCAGCGCCCAGATCTTGATCGAAAGGATCTGCGGATGCTTGACCGCGACGGCGATGCGCCCCGCCGGCAGGAAGCCTGCAGCAAGGAAGACGAAGGCAAAGAGCATCAGCAGAAGGGCGATATGGCGCAGGAACACCGGTGGGTTGTAGAGGATTCCCGTTTCGCCGCGCGCCTGGCCGAAGCCGTAGATGATGAGACAGAGACCGACGAGGCTGACGAGGGCATAGAGCCCCATCCATGTGCCCATGCCGCGGCTCTCGATGACGCCGGCACGAATACCGGGCGCAACCACACGGACGAGGTGCATGCCGAGAAAGATCACGATACCCAGAAGCAGAAGCGCCATATCACACCCGATCTTGAAACGTTGCCCGTCTAAAGCGAGCGCAAGAGCTGCACGCTCGTCCCGCTTTAATACTTTGTTCACCATCGCATAACGGTATCCCCCGCGAATTTCCAGTCAGATCAAAGGATTGCCGCATTGTTGAAGAAGGGACGACGCGAACAATTCGTCGCAGTTCCTCCGATTCTCCCAAGAAGTTATTGAATGACCCGCAATATTCTCGCGCTCTCGCTTTGTCTTTTGCCCACGCTCGCGCTTGCCGATCCGCCGTCGGCACCCGCGACCGCAAGGAATAAGCAACTCGTCATCGTCTCCTTCGACGGTGCGCACGACAATGCGCTTTGGGAGAAGAGCCTCGCCATGGCAAAGCGCACCGGCGCGCACTTCACCTATTTCCTTTCCTGCACCTTCCTGATGACGAAGACAGACGGCAAAGAGAGCTACAGGGCGCCGGGCCAGAAGTCCGGCCGCTCGAATGTCGGCTTCGCCCAGAGCCGCGAGGAGATCGCCATTCGCGCCGGCCATATCTGGGAGGCGCATCTCGAAGACCACGATATCGGCAGCCATGCCTGCGGCCATTTCGACGGCAAGGGCTGGAGCAAGGCGGCCTGGGAGAGCGAATTCGCTGCCTTCCGCACGGCACTCGTCGACGCCTGGAAAAAGGCAGGGAAGCCGGAGGCCGAACCGCAGGGCTGGGCGGAGTTCGCCCGCAGCGGCATCAAGGGTTTCCGCGCGCCCTACCTGTCGGTGAGCGAAGGACTCATGCCGGCGCTCGAAGTCTATGGTTTCAGCTATGATGCGAGCCTCGTCACCAAAGGTCCCGGCTGGCCGATCGCGCCGGACGGAATGCCGCGCTTCGGCCTGCCGCTCATCCCGGAAGGCCCCTCGCACCGGCCGGTGATCGGCATGGACTACAACCTCTTCATCCGCCACTCGATGGGCGTCGAAAACCGGAAGGACAGCGCCCGCTTCGAGGAACGAACGCTTTCGGCCTATCGCGAGGCATTCCGCAAGGAATATGACGGCGAGCGCATCCCGCTGCAACTCGGCTTTCACTTCGTCGAGATGAATGGCGGCGCCTATTGGCGGGCGCTCGACCGCTTCCTGACGGAAACCTGCGGCAAGCCGGACGTCGCCTGCGTCAGCTATGCGGACGCCTTGCCGATGATAGAGGACGCCAGAAAGAAGGCGGATCGCTCCGCCTTCTGATTGCTGCCGTCACAGAGCGAGTTCTTCCTTGCCGCCTGCCTCGATGAACTGCCGGTCGATGTCGGGCAGCGGCGCTTCGTCGAGCACGGACTCGAAAGCGCGGAGACGTTTGTAGATAGAAAGAAGCTCGACGATCGTCGGCCAGGAATTGACCAGATATTGGAAAGACGAGCTCACCTGGCCAAACGCACCGGAAATCTGGTTTAGCGCACCAAGCGAAATCTTACCCGCGATAATCGACGGCGCGAGGATTAGCAGCGAGAAGATGTTGTTGATCTGCAGATAGAAAATGCGGGCGATATTGAAGTACAGATAGTGGAAATACAGCCGGAAATAGTTCATGCGCACGTTGCTGAAAAGCTCCGTAACGGTTTCCGGCTGGGCGCGATCGATGTGATCCTCGCCGTAAACCAGCTCCTTGCGATAGGCGGCTTCCACACGCTGGTTGCGAAATTCCAGTCCCGGCAGCTTGATCCCGACCAGGGCGAGGAACACGGTACCGAAAAGCGACCACAGGACGGCTGCCGTGACCAACGGGTAGGGAATGCTGCCGACGATCGGTAGTTCGGTGACGTTCTCCGAAAGCCTGATCAGAACAGGCGTGAAGGCGATCAAAGTCATGACACTGTCAATTAGGCTGACGCCGAGCCCTTCGACCGTCGAGGAGAAGCGCATCGTATCTTCCTGTACGCGCTGCGATGCACCCTCGATGTGACGCAGTTTGCCCCAGTTTTCCATATAGTATTCGTTCATCGCCGTACGCCAACGGAAGATGTAATGGCTGACGAAGAAACGCGTCATGACCGCGACTGCCACGGCGACCATGGCGATTCCGAGGAAGGTGCCGATCTGTGCGTAGAACTCTTCCGCCGTGACAACAGCCGCCTTGGAAACCGCGGCCTGGATCAAGTCCCAGAAGGGTCCATACCAGTTGTTGATCGCCACGCTCACCTGCACTTGGAAGTAGGTGACGAAAAGGATGAGAGCGGATCCCCAGATAGACCAGCTCTGCCAGCGATGCGGAGCGTAGACCTGCCAGAAGGTGGCGAAAATTCCCACCACCAAAGCAAAGTAGATATAGAACCAGAGGAAGGCAGGCGACCAGAAGGCCGAGATACCGACGATCGGCGGGGCATCGGCCGGCACGGGCGGCAGGCCAACGAAAGCGCCGAAGCTTTCACCCCAGCCGTACCAAAAGCCAACTGCAACCAGCGACCAGATAATGACGGAGATGAAAAACTGCTTCGGCTTGGGGAAGAAGGATTGGAACAAGGGACGGCACTCGCGTTTCTTGGAGGTCAACGACTTGCCTCCTGATGCGGCCGAAACTAGGGCAAATTGCGTGCGGCAACAATTACGCAATCTGAATGTTACTGTTATTTCATGAATCTCTGGCGCGGAAACGCCGTCCCGGGCGCCCGAAAAGCTGCGCTTCACCGATCCAGCGCGACCCTGATCCTGCGCAGTTCCAGGACCACCACCATCCCGCAGCAGAACAGGACGACGGCGGCCACCAGCGTCGGCAACGCGAAACTTCCGGTCCGCTCAGCAAGCCAGCCGGCGACGAGCGGCCCGACGATCTGGCCGATGCCGAAGGCGGCGGTCATCAAGGCGAGTGCCCGGCGCGGGCTTTCGGGTGCGAGCTGGCGGCCGATCTGCACGCCGTAGGCGGTGACCATCATGAAGGTGGCGCCGAGCATCAGCCCGCCGACGAGAGGGGCCACGGCCACTGGCAGCGAAACGGTCAGCACGAGCCCGACGGCCTCGACCAGAAGCCCCGCGGCATAGACGCCGGTCAGGCCGAGGTGCGGCACGGCGAAACGCCACAGATAGACGGAGAGCGCACCGCTGACGCCGGTGATCAGCCAGGCGAGGAACTCGACGCTGTGGCCGCCGCTGGCATCGCGCGCCATGGCGACCAGGAAGGTCGCTGTGATCACGTAGCCGAAGCCGAAGAAGCCATAGGTGAGCGTGACCGCGGTCAGCGGCCGGGTCCAGGTAAGCGGCGCCTCCCGCTCAGCCCCGTTCCCCACGTGATGGCTCGCCGGCAGGAGCGCGGCAACAAGAGCCGTCCCCAGCAGCGCCACAATCGCGCCGGTGAACCAATCCGCCTGCGAGGCCGAAAGGCCGGTGACGCCCGCGAGCGGTGCCGCCCAGACGCAGATCGACGAAAGCGCGATGCCGAAGCCGACGCCGCCGAAATGCACCGAGGGCACGTGTTCGGATGTCGCGCGCAACCCCTGCCCCAGCACGATCCCTGATACGAAGATCATCGCGAAGGCGCTCGCCAGACCGGCAAGGAAACGAATGATGCAATAGACGAGAACGGACGACGTGAGCCCCATAGCCGCCAGCAACAGCGTCGTTGCGAAAAGTGCCGCAAGGCCGATCCGCCGCTCGTGCCCGTGCGCCCAGCCATAGGCGGCGAGCACGGCGCCCGCGAGATAGCCGACGAAATTGGCCGAGGCGATCAGCCCGGCATCCGCCGGCGAAAGCCCCGCATCCGCCATCATCGCCGGCAGGATGGGCGTGTAGGAGAAGCGGCCGAAGCCCATCGCGACGGCCATGGCGACGGCCCCGGCAATCGCCGTCGCGGCGAGGCTGCTGCCTGCGGCCACGTCGAGCGTAGAAGACGAAATCTTTGCTGCTTGTCCCTTGCGAGATGGATCAGCGCCGTCGCTCTTCTCGGCTTGCCTCGTGTGGCTGTCCTCGCGATCCGGCAATCTGTGGAGCGTGCTCATGTCTCCTTTATTGCATCGCAGCAAGAAGGCGACAAATCATAATAATTGAAGCTTCGATTGATGGAATCGAACGATCGCGGCCGTGGCCGCACGACCCGACGCACTTGCTCAGCCCGGCAGGGTCACGACCAGCGGCCCGCCGCGCGTCACGACGACCGTGTGTTCGTACTGCACGGTCGGGGCACGCGGCTCGCTGTAGAGCGTCCAGTCATCCTCGCCGCCTTCGGCCCAGTGCGCGCCCATCGATAGGAACGGCTCGACGGTGAAGACCATGCCCTCCTTCATCCGCCGACGCTCGGATGGATCCGGCCAGGTGGCGATCTCGGCCGGCTCCTCGTGCAGCGACCGGCCGATGCCGTGGCTCGCCAGGTTGGTGACGAGCGAATAGCGGTTCCTGCGGGCAAATTCGCCGATGGCGTTGCCGATCGCCGCCAGCGTCTGGTCCGGCCGCACTTGCTTCAAGCCCACCCACATGGCCCGCTTGCCGTCGCGGCAGAGCCGGTCGATCGCCGCGGTCACCGGCGGGACCGGGAAGGAAGCGCCCGTATCGGCAAAGAGACCGTCCTTTTCGGCGGAAACGTCGATATTGACGAGATCGCCGGCGCGGATCACCCGGTTTCCGGGGATACCATGGGCGATTTCCTCGTTGACGCTGATGCAGGTCGCACCGGGAAACTTGTAGCAGAGCTCCGGTGCCGAACGGGCGCCCGCCTCCCCGAGCACCTTGCGGCCGATCGCGTCGAGTTCCGCCGTGGTGATGCCCGGTTCAAGCGCCGCGCCCATCGCCTGCAGCGCATTGGCGCAGATGCGGCCGATTTCCTTCAGCCGCTCAAGATCTTCGTCGTTGTTGAGGGTCATGGTGTCTCGCTTTCGCAGCCACATGTAGCGTGCCGGCGCGGGCGATGCCAGTGCCGCAGGTCGCTGCAGCCCCTACTGACGCTCTGCCGCCAGCATCTCGCGCACCATCGGCGCGACCTTGGTGCCGTAGAGTTCGATGCCGCGCATGATCTCACCGTGCGGCATCGGACCGATCGCCATCTGCAGCAGGAAACGGTCGTTCCGGAAGAGCTTCTGGTGGGCGACGATTTTTTGAGCGACAGTCTCGGGATCGCCGATGAACAGGTTGCCGCTCGGGCTACGCGCCTGGTCGTAATGGGCGCGGTTCGTCGGCCCCCAGCCGCGCTCGCGGCCGATACGGTTCATCACCTCCGCCTGCGGCCCGTAGAATTGATCGGCGGCCTCATCCGTCGTGTCGGCGATGAGGCCGTGCACATTGATGCTCGTCTTCAGCTTCAGAGGATCTTGCCCGGCGCGCCGCGCCGCTTCGCGATAGAGGTCGAAGAGCGGCGCGAACCGCCGCAGTTCGCCGCCGATGATCGCAAGCGCCATCGGCAGGCCGAGCGCGCCGGCACGCGCGACCGACTGCGGCGTACCGCCGACGGCGATCCAGAGCGGCAGCGGGCTCTGCAGCGGCCGCGGATAGACGCCGCGATCGTTGATCGGCGGCCGCATTTCACCGGACCAGGTGACCTTCTCGCTGTCGCGGATTGCCAGCAACAGGTCCAGCTTCTCGGCGAAAAGCCGGTCGTAGTCCTCGAGAGACTGGCCGAAGAGCGGGAAGGATTCGATGAAGGAGCCGCGCCCGGCCATGATCTCGGCACGGCCGTTGGAGATGAGATCGAGCGTCGCGAACTGCTGGAAGACCCGCACCGGATCGTCAGAGCTCAGCACCGTCACCGCACTCGTCAGCCGAATGTGACTGGTGCGCGCCGCGGCGGCCGCGAGGATCACCGCCGGTGTGGAGGCCGCATAGTCGGGCCGGTGATGCTCTCCGAGCCCGAAGACATCGAGGCCGACCTGATCGGCAAGCTCGATCTCCTCGAGCAGATTGGCAAGGCGGCGCCGACCTTCCGCACCCTTGTCGGCCGCATCCGGATCCACATCCGCAAAAGTATAAAGCCCGAGCTCCATGACGCCATCCTGTTGTCGATCGCCCAGAGATAATTGGCGGTCGACCGGTCCGCAAATGCGGGTTCGGAAACACACCGTTTCCTATCGCGGAGAAACGGCGACCTAAGCCGCCATCAGCGTCCGCTTCACCGCGCTGCGCCAGCCTTTGAGTTTCCCCTTGCGGGTCGTCCCATCCATCTGCGGCTCGAAGCGCCGGTCGCGGGCCCAGGACTTGGAGAATTCCTCCTGGTTGGGCCAGACGCCGGCACGGCTGCCGGCAAGCCAGGCGACCCCGAGCGCTGTCGTCTCGAGGATAACCGGGCGATCGACGGGGGCATCGAGAAGATCGGAGAGCCTCTGCATCGTCCAGTCGGATGCGACCATGCCGCCGTCGACGCGGAGCACCGTATCCTTGCCGTTGCTGCGCCAGTCCCTGTGCATGGCGTCGAGCAGATCGCGTGTCTGGTAGCAGACAGATTCCAGAGCGGCGCGGGCGAACTCGGCCGGACCGGTGTTGCGCGTCATCCCATAGATCGCGCCGCGGGCATCCGGATCCCAATGCGGCGCGCCGAGCCCGGTAAAGGCCGGCACGAGATAGACCTCCTGCGTCGGATCGGCGCTCTCGGCAAGCGTGCCGGTGTCGGGCGCCGCCTTGATGACCTTGAGCCCGTCGCGCAGCCATTGGACGGCAGCGCCCGCAACGAAGATCGAGCCTTCGAGCGCGTAGGTCGTTTTGCCATTGAGACGATAGGCGATGGTGGTCAGCAGTCGGTTCTTGGAGCGAACGATATCCTTGCCGGTGTTGAGCAGCGCGAAGCAACCGGTGCCATAGGTCGATTTCAGCATGCCAGGCTTGAAGCAGGCCTGGCCGATCGTCGCCGCCTGCTGGTCGCCGGCAACTCCGAGGATCGGGATCGCCGCCCCGAGGAGGGACGCCTCCGTGATGCCGAAGTCGGCGGCGCAATCCTTCACCTCCGGCAGCATCGCCCGCGGAATGCGCAGGATTTCGAGGAGCTGGTCGTCCCAGCTATTGTCGACGATACTGTAGATCAACGTGCGGGAAGCATTGGTCGCATCGGTCGCGAAGGATTTGCCGCCGGTGAGCCGCCAGATGAGGAACGTGTCGATGGTGCCGAAGCACAGCTCGCCCTTTGCGGCGCGCGCCTGCGCTCCCTTCACATTGGTAAGCAGCCAGTTGAGCTTCGTGCCGGAAAAATACGGATCGAGCAGAAGTCCCGTTTTTTTGGTGAAGGTCTTTTCGAGACCTTTCTTCTTGAGCTTGTCGCAGAACGAGGCGGTGCGGCGATCCTGCCAGACGATCGCGTTGTGGATCGGCTTGCCGGTCTCGCGATCCCAAACGACCACCGTCTCGCGCTGATTGGTGATGCCGATCGCCGCTAGATCGCTTGCGGCAATGCCGGCTTTCTCGATCGCCTGCCGAACGGTGAAGAGGACCGTTTCCCAGATTTCCTCCGGGTCGTGCTCGACCCAGCCCGATTTCGGAAAATATTGCCTGAATTCTTTCTGGCTGGCGCCCGCGACCTGCTGCTTGCCGTCGAAAACGATCGCCCGCGTGGACGTCGTACCCTGATCGATTGCAAGAATATATCCGCCCATATGCCCCTCCTCGGCAAGCAACAGAGGCTGCCCTTCCTCTACAGGCAGTCTTCGAAAGACTTCAATACGATGGGAAAACGAATGTCAAACGAAAACAAAACGCTACTCTTCCGCCCGTCGAAGCATGCCACCAACTCTGCGTCGCCGGCCGGAAAAACACAATTGTCACCGCCGCGCTTTTGCGCGTAGGCTGAGGCTGTTGCGTCGCAATACGAGCGCGCGCGACGAGTAAGAATGCGGCATGGTCTTGCGCCTTGTCCCAACGCATGATGGGACGGGATCTGCGGCCGAGGAGAGATCGAGAATGACGAAGACAGCGGTCATAACGGGTTCGACGAGCGGCATCGGGCTGGCCATCGCCAAGGCCTTTGCGAAGAGGGGCGCCAATATCGTGCTGAACGGTTTCGGTTCGGCTGACGAGATCAGGACGGTGACGGACGAGGTCGCAGGCCTCGGTTCCGGCACGGTGCTCTATCACCCCGCCGATATGACGAAACCGGCAGAAATCGCCGACCTGATGGCAACCGCCGTCTCGCGCTTCGGCGGAGCCGACATCCTCGTCAACAATGCCGGTGTCCAATTCGTCGAAAAAGTCGAGGATTTCCCCGTCGAGCAATGGGACCGGATCATCGCCATCAATCTCTCCTCCTCCTTCCACACGATCCGGGCGGCGATTCCTGCCATGAAACAGAACGGCTGGGGCCGCATCGTCAATATCGCCTCGGCGCACGGCCTCGTCGCCTCGCCCTTCAAGTCCGCCTATGTGGCAGCCAAGCATGGTATCATGGGTCTCACGAAGACCGTGGCGCTCGAGGTGGCGGAAAACGGCATCACCGTGAACTCGATCTGCCCCGGCTATGTGCTGACGCCGCTTGTTGAAAAGCAGATACCGGACCAGGCGAGAACGCGCGGCATCACCGAGGAGCAGGTGATCAACGAGGTGATGCTCAAGGGCCAGCCGACGAAGAAGTTCATTACTGTCGAGCAGGTCGCCTCGCTGGCGCTCTATCTTGCCAGCGACGAGGCAGCCCAGATCACCGGCACGCATGTCTCGATGGACGGCGGCTGGACGGCGCAATAGAGCGGGATCAAGAAGGACGCATGGCACAAGCATCCGATAGCATCCGCTTCATTCTGAACGACACGGAGGTCGCTCTTTCGGACGTCGCGCCGGCCGCCACGCTCCTCGACTATCTGCGGCTTGAACGCGGCCTCACCGGCACCAAGGAAGGCTGCGCCGAGGGCGACTGCGGCGCCTGCACGGTGCTCGTCGGCAGGCTCGCCGGCGACAGCGAAAACCTCGTTTACGAAACCGTCAATTCCTGCATCCGCTTTGTCGGCTCGCTGAACGCGACGCATATCGTCACCGTCGAGCATCTGGCAGCAAGCGACGGGACGCTGCATCCGGTGCAGCAGGCGATGGTGGATTATCACGGCTCGCAATGCGGCTTCTGCACGCCCGGCATCGTCATGTCGCTCTATGCGCTGTGGCTGACGAACGACAATCCGAGCCGCGCCGCGATCGAAAAGGCGCTGCAAGGCAATCTCTGTCGCTGCACCGGCTACGAGCCGATCGTGCGCGCGGCCGAGGCCGCGGCAAGGGAACGGCCCGCCGCCCTCTTCGACCCCATCACGCGGACACGCGAAACGGTAACGACCCAGCTCAAGGCGTTACGGCCGAGGCAAACGATTGTCATCGGCAAAGGCGAGGACTGTCTTATCGTCCCGGCGGATGCTGCCGGTCTCGCGACGGTGCTTGCAGAACGTCCCGCGGCCACGATCGTTGCCGGTGCGACCGACGTCGGGCTGTGGGTGACGAAGCAGATGCGCTCGATCAATCCGGCCGTGTTCATCAGCGGCATCGCCGAACTGCAGCGCATCGAAAGCTCTGGAGCGGGCCTGACCCTCGGTGCCGGCGTCAGCTATACATCAGCCTTCGAAGCCCTTTCCTCGGCCTACCCAAGCTTCGGCGGGCTTCTCGACCGCCTCGGCGGCGAGCAGGTGCGCAACATGGGCACGATCGGTGGGAACATCGCCAATGGCTCGCCGATCGGCGACAGCCCGCCGCCGCTGATCGCCCTCGGCGCAACGGTGAAGCTGCGTTCGACGGACGGTACGCGGTCGCTGCCGCTCGAGGATTTCTTCATCGCCTATGGCAAGCAGGATCGACGCCCGGGCGAATTCGTCGAGAGCATTTTCGTTCCGGCGCTGCCGGCAGGCGACCGCTTTGCCGCGTACAAGGTCACAAAACGCCGCGACGAGGATATTTCTGCGCTGCTCGGCGCCTTTTGTTTGTCGCTCGAGGGCGGCCGGGTGAAATCCGCCCGCATCGCCTTTGGCGGCATGGCCGCAACGCCGAAGCGAGCGAAGGCGGTCGAAGCCGCGCTGCTCGGACAGCCCTGGACCGAGGACACGGTGCGCGCAGCGCAGGCTGCCTTCGAGACGGATTTCCAACCGATCACCGACTGGCGGGCCACTGGCGCCTACCGCATGCTGGCGGCAAAGAACCTGCTGATGCGTTTGTTCCTGGAGAGCATCGGCGAGAAGGCCCAGCTCGAGCGCTTCGAGGATGTAGCATGAGCGCTGGCATTGAAGTTTGCGCCTTGAGACTGCCCCTCACCCGTCCCCTCTCCCGGCTGGCGGGGAGAGGGAACGGAGGCGGCGTGGCATATCCCTTCTCCCCGCCCGCGGGGAGAAGGTGGCCGGCAGGCCGGATGAAGGGCAGTTCCTTCGGCAGGAGGCACTAAGCGATGGATAAGTCCAGCTTCGGCGAGCCCACGACCATCGCCGGTCCCATGCACGCCGAACTCCGCCACGACAGCGCCCACAAGCACGTGGCCGGGACCGCCGACTATATCGACGACATGCCGGAACCCGCCGGCACTCTGCACGGCGCACTGGGACTGACCGACCGGGCCCATGCAGAAATCCTTGACTTGGACCTCTCCGCGGTCGCCGCCCTTCCCGGCGTCGTCCTGGTGCTGACCGCCAAGGACATGCCGCATTCGAACGACATCAGCCCCACCCACCTGCACGACGAGCCGGTGCTTGCCGACGGTCGCGTGCAGTTCCATGGCCAGCCGGCCTTTGCGGTGATTGCCGAGACGCGCGACACTGCCCGCCGTGCCGCGCGGCTTGCGAAGATCACCTATCGCGACCTGCCCCACATGATCGATGTCGCCGATGCAATGGCCGGAGGCGGCGAGCTCGTCACCCCGCCGCTGACGCTGCAGCGCGGCGATGCGGAGGGCGAACTGGAGCGCGCACCACGCCGGCTGAAGGGCCGGATGCGGATCGGCGGCCAGGAGCACTTCTACCTGGAGGGACATGTCGCCCTGGCGGTGCCTGGCGAAGACGACGATATCACCGTCTGGTCCTCCACCCAGCATCCAAGCGAGATCCAGCGCATGGTCGCGCATGTGCTCGGCGTCCCGGCGAATGCCGTCACCGTCAATGTCCGCCGTATGGGCGGCGGCTTCGGCGGCAAGGAAACACAGGGCAATCAGTTTGCCGCACTCGCTGCAGTTGCCGCGCGCAAGCTGCGCCGTGCCGTGAAGTTCCGGCCCGACCGCGACGACGACATGATCGCCACGGGGAAGCGGCACGACTTCCTCGTCGACTATGATGTCGGCTTCGACGATGACGGTCAGATCCTGGCGGTCCAGGCGACTTATGCCGCGCGCTGCGGTTTTTCTGCCGATCTTTCCGGACCGGTGACCGACCGGGCTCTCTTCCATGCCGACAACGCTTACTTCTATCCGCATGTGAAGCTGACCTCGCAACCGCTGAAAACCAATACGATTTCCAACACCGCCTTCCGCGGTTTCGGTGGGCCGCAGGGCATGGTCGGCGGCGAGCGGATCATCGAGGAGATCGCCTATGCGCTCGGCAAGGACCCGCTCGAAATCCGCAAACTGAACTTCTACGGCGACAAGGGCTCGGGGCGCGACATCACGCCCTACCACCAGAAGATCGAAGACAACATCATCCGGCAGATCGTCGAGGAACTGGAGGCGAGCGCCGAGTATCAGGCGCGGCGTACCGCGATCATCGACTTCAACAGGTCGAGCCGGGTGATCCGCAAGGGCATTGCGCTGACACCGGTGAAGTTCGGCATCTCCTTCACCCTCACCCATCTCAATCAGGCGGGTGCGCTCGTTCACATCTACACGGACGGTTCGGTCCATCTCAATCACGGCGGCGCGGAGATGGGTCAGGGCCTCTACACCAAGGTGGCCCAGGTACTCGCCGATAGTTTCCAGATCGATATCGATCAGGTGAAGATCACCGCGACGACGACCGGCAAGGTGCCGAACACGTCTGCGACCGCCGCCTCTTCGGGTTCCGACCTCAACGGCATGGCCGCCTTCGACGCCGCCCGCCAGATCAAGGAACGCCTCGTCGCCTTCGCCGCCGAGCGCTGGCAGACGACCGCCGAAAATGTGACTTTCGTGCCGAACCACGTGAAGATCGGCGAAGAGCTCGTGCCCTTCGCCGAGTTCATCGGACAAGCCTATGCGGCGCGGGTGCAGCTTTCCTCGGCCGGCTTCTACAAGACGCCGAAAATCCACTGGGACCGCGCCGCCGGCCGAGGCACGCCCTTCTATTATTTCGCCTACGGCGCTGCGGTCTCCGAAGTGTCGATCGACACGCTGACCGGCGAATATCTGGTCGACCGGGTCGACGTGCTGCACGACGTCGGTCGCTCTCTCAATCCGGCGATCGACCTCGGCCAGATCGAGGGCGGTTTCGTGCAGGGCATGGGCTGGCTGACGACGGAGGAACTCTGGTGGGATGAGAAAGGGCGGCTCAGGACCCATGCCCCCTCTACCTACAAGATTCCCCTCGCCTCCGACCGGCCGAAAATCTTCAACGTGCGCCTCGCCGAGTGGTCGGAAAACGCGGAAAAAACCATCGGCCGTTCGAAGGCGGTAGGCGAGCCACCCTTGATGCTGCCGATCTCGGTGCTGGAGGCCCTATCGATGGCGGTCGCCAGCGTCGCCGGCTATCGCGAGTGCCCTCGCCTTGATGCACCGGCGACGCCGGAGCGCGTCTTGATGTCGGTGGAGCGTCTCAGAGGACTCTAAGAGCTGACTTGTCGAAGATAGCCCTCCCCATTCTGACATGGAGAGGGAGGCAGTGCGGCACGTCCGCTTCGCCCCGCTCGCGGGGAGAAGGTGGCCGGCAGGCCGGATGAGGGACAACCGCAACACCAGAAGCCGCCATCTATCGCAGCATCTGATCGTCGCAGCGAGGCATGCGCCCATCGAGGAATCCCAGGTCCTTTTTCATGTAGTCGGACGTGGATTCGAGGTCGAGTTTCAAGTTCCGGCCTCTCATGCGGCGAACCGCGAACGCGGCGAACCGGATTGCGCCGCCGAACGACAGAAGCGGCTTTCCTTCAGCATATTCCAATACATCGCAAGACATCTGAACACCTTTCGGATGCGGTGAAGTTGACTTGCAGCGTGCCGCCGAACGTGCTCGAATTCCAATCGAACATCCGTCTGCATGCATCAAGAGAGCTTATCCATGAAGATGTCGAAGCAGTTCCCCCTGAATGCGCTGAGGGTTTTCGAGGCGGCCGCCCGGCTCGGCAGCTTCACCAAGGCGGGCGAGGAGCTCGGCATGACCCAGACGGCGGTCAGCTACCAAATCAAGCTCATTGAACAGAATGTCGGCGAGCCGCTGTTCCTGAGGCGTCCCCGCCAGGTGACCTTGACGGAAGTGGGCCAGCGGCTGGCGCCGAAGGTGACGGAAGGCTTCGCGATGCTGCAGGACGCAGTCGCCTCGGCACGCGACGACGCGCAGACGGCCCTTCTCATCAGTTCGACTGCGACCTTTGCGTCGCAATGGTTCGCCCGCAATATCGGCACGTTCCAGCTCGCCCACCCCAACATTGCCGTTCGCCTCGCGGCAAGCGACTCGATGGTCGATTACAGCAAGGAGGGGGTGGACGTGGGGATCCGGTCGGGCACGGGTTCCTGGCCGGGTCTCGTCAGTCATCGGCTGATGACGGTCGAATTTACGCCCATGCTCAGTCCGGCGCTCGCTGCGACGATCGGCGGAGTGAATGAACCGCGCGACCTTCTGAAGCTGCGTATCATCGGTCCCCAAGATCCCTGGTGGCCTTTGTGGTTCCGAGCGGCGGGCGTCGAGGATCCGGACCTCGACGGTCGGCCGGCTACCCGGCTTGGTGCACAGTCCTTCGAAGCGGGTGCCGCAATTGCGGGGCAAGGCGTGGCGATCCTGACGCCGGACTTTTATGCAGACGACGTCGCGCTGGGCCGGCTCTATCAACCCTTCGACCTGCGCTGCAGCGATGGACACGATTACTGGCTCGTCTACCCGCACGCGCGCCGCAACGTCGCGAAGATCCGCAGCTTCCGCGACTGGATCCTCGGAGAGTTCGAACGGCGCAATGGCATTGGAGCCGCGGCAATGACCAGCCCGGTGGCCGGCGAGGCTTACCCTTTGGATTCAACGGATTAAGATCCGTGTCGCCGCGCGTGGAAATGCATTCTAACGTATAAAACGCCTCTTCCCCCCTCTCCTTTTTTCTCGCAAGGTGAGCGAACGGAGAAAAGGGGACCTGAATGTACGAATTCGCCATCGCCTGGGAATGGCTGGCCTTTGCCGTCCGCTGGCTGCATGTCGTCACCGCCATCGCCTGGATCGGCTCGTCCTTCTATTTCGTCGCGCTCGACCTTGGCCTGGTGAAGCGCGAGCATCTGCCCCCGGGCGCCTATGGCGAGGAATGGCAGGTGCATGGCGGCGGTTTCTACCATATCCAGAAATATCTGGTGGCGCCGGCCATGATGCCGGAGCATCTCACCTGGTTTAAATGGGAGTCCTATTCGACATGGCTCTCGGGCTTTGCGATGCTCTGCATCGTCTATTACGGCGGCGCCGATCTCTTCCTGATCGACCGGCATGTGCTGGATATCTCCGCCACGACGGCGATCCTGATCTCGCTTGCTTCGCTCGGCGTCGGCTGGATCCTCTATGACCTTCTCTGCAAGTCGCCGATCGGCAAGAACACCTGGGGCCTGATGGCCCTCCTCTATGTCGTGCTGGTCGCGATGGCCTGGGGCTACACACAGGTCTTCACCGGCCGTGCCGCCTTCCTGCATCTCGGCGCCTTCACGGCGACGATCATGTCCGCCAACGTCTTCTTCATCATCATCCCCAACCAGAAGATCGTCGTCGCCGACCTGATCGCCGGGAAGACACCCGATCCGAGGCTCGGCGCTCAAGCCAAGCAGCGTTCGCTGCACAACAACTATCTGACGCTGCCGGTCATCTTCTTCATGCTGTCTAACCATTACCCGCTCGCCTTCGCGACAGCCTTCAACTGGATCATCGCGGCATTGGTGTTCCTGATGGGCGTGACGATCCGCCACTGGTTCAACACGACGCATGCCCGCAAGGGCAAGCCGACCTGGACCTGGCTGGCGACCGCGATCCTCTTCATCCTGATCATGTGGCTGTCGACCGCGCCGAAAATCCTGACCGGACAAGAGCGGGCCGAGGCTGCGCCGGCTTTCAAGCGCTTTGCCGAGAATGCGCATTTCCCGGCAGTCAAGGACACAATCGCGACCCGCTGCAGCATGTGCCACGCAGCCGAGCCCGTCTACGAGGGCATTGCCCGCGCCCCGAACGGCGTCATACTCGAGAGCGACGCCGAGATTGCCGCCCTGGCACGCGAAATCTATATCCAGGCGGGGCGCAGCCACGCCATGCCGCCTGGCAACATAACCGACATGACGGCGGACGAACGCAGGCTGCTGACGGCCTGGTTCGAGAGCGCCGTCGGGGAGACAAGATGACAGCCACCCTGATCCGCGGCCGCACGCTAAGCTTCAACCGTGCTCCGCAGAGCATCGACGACAGCGCCGCCTACACCTATGAGAGTGACGGCGCGCTGCTCGTCGAGGATGGCGTGATCAAGGCTTCCGGTCCCTATGCGACCGTCAAGGCTGTAGCGCCGGAAGGAGTGGAGGAGACCGACCATCGGCCGCACCTCATCCTGCCGGGCTTCATCGACACGCATCTGCACTTCCCGCAGATGCAGGTCATGGCCTCCTATGCGGCCAACCTGCTCGAGTGGCTGAATACCTATACCTTTCCCGAGGAGTGCCGCTTCGTCGAGACGGCGCATGCGGAGCGCATCGCCGCCCGCTTCTTCGACGAAATGGTTCGCCACGGCACGACGACGGCAACGGCCTATTGCTCGGTGCACAAGGCGTCCGCCGACGCCTTCTTCGCCGAGAGCCTGAGGCGCGGCATGTGCATGGTCGCCGGCAAGGTGATGATGGACCGCAACGCCCCACAGGGCCTGCTCGACACGCCCGAGATGAGCTATGACGAGACGCGCGCGGTTATTGCCGACTGGCACGGCAAGGGCCGCAACCATGTCGCCATCACGCCGCGCTTCGCCATCACCTCGACGCCGGAGCAGATGGAGATGGCGAAATCGCTCGTCCGGGAGTTTCCGGACCTCCACGTGCAGACGCATCTTTCGGAAAACCGCGACGAGATCGCGTTTACCTGCGAACTCTATCCGGAGGCGAAGGACTATACCGACGTCTACGCCCGCTATGGCCTGCTCGGTCCGAAAAGCCTGTTCGGTCATTGCATCCATCTCTCGGAGCGCGAGGCCGATGCGATGAGCGAGACCGGCTCGGTCGCGGTCTTCTGCCCGACATCGAACCTCTTCCTCGGTTCCGGCCTGTTTCCGCTCCGCACGCTGACGCGGCGCGAGAAGCCGGTGCGCGTCTCGGTCGCTTCCGACATCGGCGGCGGCACCAGCTATTCGATGCTGAAGACGCTCGACGAGGCCTACAAGATCCTGCAGTTGCAGGGCGAGCGGCTGAACCCCTTCGACAGCTTCTACATGATGACCCGCGGCAATGCCGAGGCGCTCTCGCTTTCCGACCGCATCGGCACGCTGGAGCCCGGCACCGATGCCGATCTCACAGTGCTCGATATGGCGGCCACACCCGCCATGGCGCTCAGGGCCGAAGTGGTCAATTCGCTCGCCGACGAGCTCTTCCTGCTGCAGACCATGGGCGACGACCGGTCGATCATCGAGACCTATGTAGCGGGCACGCCAGCGAAATCGGCGCTCGTAGCCGCCTGAGCGAAAAGAGGTCAATTTTTTTGACCTCTTGCCTTCCGCGACTATTACACCCCCTTTGAAAACGTGATAAGGCGTCCGTAATCTCCATTCGATGAGGGCGATCCATGACGCAAATCCTCGACATCCGCGACCTGAAGGCGCTCGCCAAGCGGCGGGTTCCGAAGCTCTTCTTCGACTACGCCGATAGCGGCGCCTGGACGGAGGGTACTTATCGGGCGAATGAGGAGGATTTCGCGAAGATCAAGCTGCGCCAGCGGGTGCTGGTCGACATGACCAATCGCTCGCTCGAAACGACGATGATCGGCCAGAAGGTGTCGATGCCGGTCGCCCTTGCCCCGACCGGCTTGACCGGCATGCAGCATGCCGACGGCGAAATGCTGGCGGCCCAGGCGGCCGAGGCCTATGGCGTTCCGTTCACGCTCTCGACCATGAGCATCTGCTCGATCGAGGACGTCGCATCCGTCACGACGAAACCCTTCTGGTTTCAGCTCTACGTCATGCGCGAGCGCGAGTTCGTGCTCAACCTCATCGACCGCGCCAAGGCTGCTAAATGCTCGGCCCTCGTCCTGACGCTCGATCTGCAGATTCTCGGCCAGCGCCACAAGGATCTTCGCAACGGGCTATCGGCACCGCCGCGCATGACGCCAAAACATCTCTGGATGATGGCGACCCGGCCCCGCTGGTGCATGAAGATGCTCGGCACGAACCGGCGCACCTTCCGCAACATCGTCGGGCACGCCAAGAGCGTCACCGACCTCTCCTCTCTTCATGCATGGACTGCGGAGCAGTTCGATCCGCAGCTCTCCTGGAAAGACGTCGAGTGGATCAAGGAGCGCTGGGGCGGCCCGCTCATCCTGAAGGGTATTCTCGATCCGGAAGACGCGAAAATGGCCGCAAAGACCGGGGCCGACGCGATCATCGTATCGAACCATGGCGGCCGCCAGCTCGACGGAGCGTCGTCTTCGATCAGCATGTTGCCGCGCATTATCGATGCCGTCGGCGATCAGATCGAGGTTCATCTCGATGGCGGCATCCGCTCCGGCCAGGACGTGCTGAAAGCCATCGCGCTTGGTGCCAAGGGCACCTTCATCGGCCGCCCGTTCCTTTACGGCCTCGGTGCGATGGGCAAAGACGGCGTGACCCTCGCCCTCGACATTATCCGCAAGGAGATGGACACCACCATGGCGCTTTGCGGCAAGCGCAACATCAACGACGTGGGTCGCGACGTCATCGACGATTACGCGATCTAGCGCGCGCCCGTCGGCTCAACTGCCGCGATAGGTGGAATAGCCGTAAGGCGAGAGCAGCAGCGGCACGTGGTAATGGCTGGTGGGGTCGGCGATGCCGAACCGCAGCGGGACAAGGTCGAGGAAGGCTGGTTCCGAAATCGCCACCCCGGCTGCGCGCAAATAGTCGCCCGCGTGAAAGACCAGCTCGTATTGCCCCGCCTTGAAGAGCTCGCCCTCCGCGAGCGGCCCGTCGACGCGGCCGTCGCTGTTTGTGCGAACCGTCACGACCAACTGTCGCTCCTCGCCGTCCAGCCGATAGAGGTCGATGCGCAGCCCTTCGGCCGGCTTGCCGAGTGCGGTGTCGAGAACATGGGTCGTCAGGCGGCCGCTCTTGCTCATCGGACGCTCTCCTTCAAACCGGGAATGACGAAAGGCTTTTCGTAGAAGAATTCCTCGAGATTGTTGCCCGGTCCGCCGCGATCGACGACGATGAAATCGCTGGCGTCATCGATCGCCATCAGCGGATGATGCCAGACATTGCGACCATAATTGACCCCCTGCCGGCCGCTTGCCAGAAAGACCCGCGGCCTGCCCGGCCGACCGCCTTCGTCCGCGGCGACAACCGCCAGCCAGGGCCGATCGTCAAGTGGCGAGAAACTCTGGCTGCCGAGCGGATGACGCTCCATCATGGCAAGGCTGTAGGGAAAGGCTCGCGGCTGGCCGCGAAAGATGTTGATGATCACCCGAGCGCCCTCCCCAACGACCTCGACTTCAGCAAGCGCATGAAACCGCTCGGTATTGCCGCCATTGATGAGGCGCGCCGACGCCGGGTCGGGCTCGATGACGCTGCCGAACGGGGCGAAAGCCTCCTTCGTCAGAGGCTCGATTGAAATGAGATGCGACATCAGGCCTGGGTCCCGGCTCTCCGGCCATTGAGACCAGGGCGCGAAACGGCGCCGGCGGGCAGTTCGGGAACTGTATTGTCAGGCATTATCTTCTCCCGGAAGCATGGAACCGAGCCGCAGCCGGGCGATCTGCTCCACCTGCGCGCAGGCGGTTTCAAATTCCTCTTCCACGGAATTGTCAATCCGTTGCTCGAAGGCCGCGAGGATCTCCTCCTTCGACAGCCCCTTCACCGCGATGATGAAAGGAAAGCCGAACTTCTTCGTATAGGCCGCGTTGAGCTCCGTGAAGCGCGCATGCTCCTCCGGCGAAAGCCGGTCGAGGCCCGCCGATGCCTGCTCGGACCTCGAGTCGATGGTGAGCTTGCCGGCGACGGCCAGCTTGCCGGCGAGATCGGGATGCGCGCGCAAAACCGCGAGACGTTCTGCGGGCGACGCGGCACGAAAGGCATTGCAGAGCGCCGAATGGATATTGCCGGCCGTCAAACCCGACGAGGCGGCACGATCGAACGCACGCTCCGCCACCCAGGGCGAATGCTCGAAGATGCCGCCGAAGCGGCGAACGAAATCCTCGCGTTCCGACATCAGCGCAATCCTTCCGGTGTGTGGTGTTCGTACCAGTGACGGGCAATGTCGATGCGCCGTGGTATCCATACTTGGTCGTGGGACATGACGTAGTCGATGAAGCGGGCGAGCGCCGCTGCCCGGCCGGGTCGGCCGACGAGGCGGCAATGCAGGCCGACATTCATCATCTTCGGGCTGCCTTCCGTGCCTTCCTCATAGAGCACGTCGAAGGTGTCCTTGAGATAGGTGAAGAACTGGTCGCCGGAATTGAAGCCCTGGTTGGTGGCAAAGCGCATGTCGTTGGCGTCGAGCGTGTAGGGAATGATCAGATGCGGCTTCTCGGGGGTCAATCCGGGAACCCAATAGGGGAGCTCGTCCGCATAGGAATCACAGGAATAGAGGAAGCCGCCCTCTTCCAGGACGAGCTTCAGCGTGTTGACCGAGGGCTTGCCCTGATAGATGCCGAGCGGCCGCTCGCCCGTCAGCTCCGTATGCAGCCGCACCACCTCGCGAATGTGCTCGCGCTCGACTTCCTCCGGAAAATCCTTGTATTCGAGCCAGCGCAGCCCGTGGCTGGCGATCTCCCAGCCGGCGTCCTTCATCGCTGCGACCGCCTCCGGATTGCGCGCCATGGCGCGCGTCACGCCATAGACCGTCAGCGTCACGCCGCGGCTGGTAAACATTCGCCACAGCCGCCAGAAGCCGGCCCGTGCCCCGTATTCGTAGATGGACTCCATATTGAGGTTGCGCTGACCCGGCCAGGGCTGCGCACCGACGATCTCGGACAGCAGGCATTCCGAAGCCGGATCGTTATCGAGAATGCAGCTCTCCCCGCCTTCCTCATAGTTCAGAACGAACTGCACGGCGATGCGCGCATCGTCCGGCCAATGCGGCTTTGGCGGCGTGCGCCCATAGCCAACGAAGTCGCGCGAATAGGAAGTCTCGGCCATGAAATCACCTTCGATTTTTCCGGAACGGTAGCACCGCGCACCGGATTGTCGAGATGAAAATGGCGGCGATAAAGGTCCTTAGCGTATCGCGGCAAGGGAATTGGCGACGTGTGCCAATGGACCTCCAGCATCACCAGATATCTGGCGCTGCGGCCCGGGCCGGATCGTCCTTTCGCCTCGTGGACGAACGGAAATTTTGCCGAGCGGATGCTGAGAATGGACGCGCATCGGCGCACCCGTGTCCGGTTCGACGAACAAGGCAAGGCTGTCGACCACGAGCGGTTTCGTCAGGTGCGGTTCGAAGACCTCCCGCAGCGGCGGCTCCAATCGCCGCCCGGCATCGGCACCCAGAGGGCCGGTGAGCTTCAAATGGAAACGGTATTCTTCCATCACGAAGGGGTCGCCCCAGCGATGCAGGTTGGAGAATTGCGGCGCCGTCAATCGATCGGGATCGGAGCGTTCGATGTCGTCCTCGCTGAGCGGGGCCCGAAATCGGTCGAATGCCTGCAGAACCCGCGCGGCGAGCATATGCATCGCCTGGCTCGGCACCGTCGGCAGCAAGCCCAAGCACTGGCTTAGGCGTGCCACCTCCAGCCGCTCGATCGCAAATGGCGTCTCCGCGCTGGTGAAATGCATCAGCGCCCTCAGCAGCTGCGCTTCATCGATGCCGTCGGCAAGGCGAAAGGGGGCCATGATCATGGCGTGAAAGCCGAAGCGGCGCGGAAGCGCCGTATGGAAGGCGATCTCCGAGACGCGAAGTCCGGCGATCGACGGCGGCTCCACGGGCTCGCCCGAATAGACGCTGCGGCCGAGCCAGCTCGCCGCCGCCGCGGACAGCGGGTCTCCCATCGGCGGCGTAAAACAAATGGCATAGCGCATTGCGGGCTCCAAAACTCCAGTCGATAGCCGCCTCTTAGGTGATTTGCGTGACAGATTGACGAAGTCGGATGGGGGCTATTGCAGGCCGGCGATATGGGTTTCGCATCGGAACGATTGCGGCAATTCGATGCTCGTCCGCCCGACAAGTTCGTCGATGACGAAGCCCGCCAGAACATGCGCCATGCCAAAACTGACCTTAAAGCCGCCCGTCAACACCGACAGCCGCTGATGATCGGGATGTCGGCCGACCATCGGCTCCCGCCCCGTGGCCTTGGGGCGTAACCCCGCCCAGCGCTCGACCACCGGCGCGTCGCGCAGGATGGGCGCCAGAGCCACGGCGCGATCGATCAGCGCATCCAGTTGCGCGTCCGTGGCGAACGGCTCGTCGAATTGGTTCTCGCTAGTACTGCCGACGGCCACGTGACCGTTTTCATGCGGAACGATGTAGAGGCCTTCGGTGAAGATGATCGGTGAGCCCGGATTGATGTCGGCGCGAAGCAGTGCCGCCTGCCCCTTGACGGCGCCGCCGCTCGGCGCCTGCGGCCGCACCGCCAATCGGTCGATCAAGGGAAAACTCGCAACGCCTGCGGATAAAATACAATGCCCGAACGTCAACGCACGTCCATCGGCAAGCACCAGCCAGCCATGCTGCGGGTCGATCGTGGTCACCTCGACGCCCTCCTCGACACGGACATGAGGAAAGGCGGCGAGTGCCGTCCGGAGCGTCGCGAGCAGGCTTCGCGGCGACACGCGGGCGGCCAGCGTATCGTGGACGACCCCGAAAGATGCAGCATCCGCCGCCGGCCAGCTATCGATGCCGGCGTCACGGACGTGCCAATGGAACCGTCGGTCGCCAGCGATCCAGTGCCGCTCCGCGTCCTGCTCGTGGCCGAGTGCTATCTCGCGCAGATGCTGTCTGCCGAGCGGCATGATCCGGCCCGAGCGGCGATAGCCCGCCGAAAGCCCCGTCTCCGCTTCCAGCCGGGCAATTTCCGTCTCAAGCGAAACAAGAGCATCGAACTGGAACTGTTTCTTGCCGTTCCAGCGGTCGGGCATATGCGGCATCAGCGCGCCGAGCAGACCGCCGCTCGCTCCTGCGCCGATGCCTTTCCGCTCGAGGAGGCGCGTCTCGATACCGGCGCGACCGGCCATGAGTGCCGCCCAGAGCCCCATGATACCACCGCCAACGACCAAAACTTCGCTCATCGATTGACCTTATCTGGCTGGAAGACTATCGGCACTGCCATGACAGAAACCGACCCCCGCCAGAACCAGCCGCCGGCACAGCAGAGCCTTGAATGGCATGCTGGCGATATGCCCTATTCGCTGGAATTTGGCGATCACTTTTATTGCCGCACCGAAGGCCGGCTGGAATGCGGCCACGTCTTCCTCGCCGGCAACAGGCTGCCGGCGCGTTGGAACGCAGGCGGAGCCTTCACGATCGGCGAACTTGGCTTCGGCACCGGCTTGAATTTCTGCGAAACTTGGCGGCAATGGAAACAGGCGCAGGTCTCGAATGGCCGGCTGCACTTCGTCTCCTTCGAGCGCTTTCCGATGCGCGCCGACGAGATCGATCGAGCCCTCTCCCATTGGCCGGAGATCGCCGCGGAGCGCCAGGCGCTCGTCGGCACTTGGTCGAATAGGCCCGCAGGCCGCATCGACATTGACTTCAACACCGTACGCCTGACCGTGGTCTGCGGCACGGCGCTCGACGGCGTCTCCCAATGCCGGGAAAGCTTCGACGCCTGGTACCTAGACGGCTTCGCACCCTCCCGCAACCCGGACATGTGGTCGTCGCGTCTCATGCAGGCAGTCTTCGACAGGACGGTCCGCGGCGGTACCTTCGCCACCTATGCTGCGGCGGGTTTCGTCCGCCGCAACCTCGCTGCCGCCGGCTTTGCTGTCGAACGTCTTCCAGGCTTTGCCGGCAAGCGCGAGATGCTGCGGGGCGATAAGGCTTGAACGTGTCTATCCGGGAAAGACCACGGACTTGACCGTCGCAATCAGCTGATCGGTCGGCACGGCTACGCAGTTGCGGTCGATCTCGGCAACGGTCTTTTCCTTGACGTGATGGGAAAGCAGCTTCCGGAGGTCGCCCAACGTTCTCGGCGCAGCGCAGATCACCAGGTTGTCGAAGGCGTTCTCCAACGCATAATGGTCGAGCTTCTCGGCAATCTCCACTGCGAAGCGGTGTTGCTCTTCGCGCACCGGATCGCTGCTATATTCCATGGCCGAGCGACCGTGGCCGACGGACGAATGGCTGCGGCCCGGTTTGTCGGCCATGATGTCCTGAGCTCGTCTGCCTTCTATCTGGTACGTCTCCACTTCCGGCTGCTGTCGGCCGTCCTTGAGCAAGTTGACGTCCTTGACGATCCGCGCTGCGTTGCCGTCGGCGGTCAGTATCCAAATCCGGTCTCGCACGAGTTCCTCCCCTGTGTCTCGGTTGGCAGATAGGTCGGCAAAGGCTCAAGGAATGGAACGGTTGAAGTCGCGTCAGGTTCCCAATCGCCCAGGGTCCTTTTTCGTCCAGTGTCACGCGGCTTGGCTACAAGCGGGCAAGGCAGGCATCGAAACTGGGTTCCGGTATCGGCAGGTATCGCTCGCTCCTGCCGACTTGGAACCACGCTATTTCCGGCACTCTTCGCACCAGACCTCCAGCCGTAACGTGCCCGGAATGCTGAGGCCGAGCCGCGGAATTGTACGCTCCGGCGCTTCTTCTGCAAGGCTTTCGTGCGCGATGTTTGATCGCCGCTTCCCTTCAAGATTTCCCTCGACAGCGCGCCGCGCTCAAAGCTGAAGCGGAAGACTAATTTCGCACCCGCAAAAGATGCAGCTTGACTTTTCGAAGCAAAACCCCGACATGGAGGCGCGTCACCTTCCGGCCGCCGCGTGAGCGTGCCCTCGGCAACCATATTGAGCTGGGAAGAAGGAAAAGCGCGATACATTGCCGCAACCGGCGGCAGCACACAGGCGCTTGACGATTTTCTCTTAACCCACAAGTTCCCAATTCACGCGGGGTTCTTGACGCCAGACGACACCGGAATTGCAAGAGGCGATTCCGGCGACAGCGTTTGGCGCCCCGAAAGGTATATGCATTGTCCACTTTCAAAGAGCTCGGTCTCTCGCAGGACATCCTGGCGACCCTCTCCGCCAATGGCTTCGAGAAGCCGACGCCCATCCAGACGCAGGCCATTCCGCTTGTCCTCAAGGGTCATGACCTCATCGGTCTCGCCCAGACCGGCACCGGCAAGACGGCCGCCTTTGGCCTGCCGATGATCGAGAAGCTCGTCGCCGACGGCAAGCGCCCGGACCCGCGCAACATCCGCGCCCTCGTGCTTGCCCCCACCCGCGAACTCGTCAACCAGATCGCCACCAACCTCAAGCTCTTCGTGAAGAAGAGCCCGCTGAAGGTCGGCGTCGTGGTCGGCGGCGTCTCGATCAACAAGCAAACCGAACAACTGGCCCGCGGCGTCGACATTCTCGTCGCAACACCTGGCCGCCTGCTCGACCTTATTGCCCGTAAGGCCGTGACGCTGACGCAGGGCCGCTACCTCGTGCTCGACGAGGCCGACCAGATGCTCGACCTCGGCTTCATCCACGACCTGCGCAAGATTTCGAAGCTGGTACCGAAGAACCGCCAGACGCTGCTCTTCTCGGCAACCATGCCGAAACTGATCGCCGAGCTTGCCGGCGAGTACCTGACCGATCCGGTCAAGGTCGAGGTCACGCCTCCCGGCAAGGCCGCCGACAAGGTTGAGCAATATGTCCATTTCGTTCCGGGCAAGGACCTGAAAACGACGATCCTGAAGCGGACGCTGACCGACAATCCCGATGGTCTGTCACTGGTCTTCAGCCGCACGAAGCACGGCGCCGAGAAGCTGATGAAGCATCTGGACCATGTCGGCTTCAAGGCCGCCTCGATCCACGGCAACAAGAGCCAGGGTCAGCGCGAGCGGGCACTGAAGGCGTTCCGCGACGGCGAGATCCGCGTCCTCGTCGCGACCGATGTCGCCGCCCGTGGCATCGACATTCCGGGCGTCACCCATGTCTACAACTACGATCTGCCGGAAGTTCCGGATGCCTATGTGCATCGCATCGGCCGCACCGCCCGCAACGGCCGCGACGGCATCGCGATCGCCTTCTGTGCGCCGGACGAAATCCGCCTGCTGCGCGATATCGAAAAGCTGATGGGCATCCAGATCGCCGTCGCCAGCGGCGATGCGCCGGCCGACCAGGCCCGCCCCTCCAAGGGTCGCGGAGGTCGCGGCAATGGCCAGCAGCGCGGCAATGGTGGTGGTCAACATCGCGGCAATGGCGGTGGTCAGCATCGCGGCAATGGCGATGGCCAGCGCCCGAAACGGCCCGCGCGTGAACCGGCCGTGGCCGGTGGGTTTGCCGGTGACGAGCTACTCCGCGACGACCGCCCGCAGAAGAGCGAGCGCCGCGACCATCGCGCCGCAGCCCCCGGGCATCACGACGGCCGGTCGGAAGGCAACCGCAACCACGAGAACCGGAAGCACCATGGCCGCCCGGGCGCGAAGCAAGAGGGACGCCGTCATGGCGACGGCCAGCCCGGCAATCGGGGCGAGCGTGGTCAAGGCGTGCGCCGCGCAGACAATGGCGGCCGGCAGGGCTGACGCTCTACGATGACATTGTGGGCGGCCGCCGAAGGCCGTCTTTTGATAACATCCCGATCTAGGCGAGCTCGGCCGCGGATTTTCTCTGCGGTCGAGTTTTTGCAATGAAGATCCCCCGCCAATATCGATAGCTGCCGCTCGGTCCTATCACGTCGGAAAAGTTATTTCGGCAGCGGGCCGAACCTCGACCCTCGCTCTACCTGCATCGAACCCATCAAGCGTTTCGTTGTGGTGCGCAACGATCTCGGGAAATGCGAGAGCGCCCGAATCCGCCGTCGTGTGTCCGTCGGCAACCAGCGTCACAGCATATCCGAGCGAAACCGCCCGCCTCACGGTGGTATCGACACAGAACTCGGACATGCATCCGCCGATAACCAGATGCGTGACGGAACGCTCCTCAAGGCGCGTGGAGAGGTCGGTCTCGAAAAACGAGTCACAGCTTTTCTTGTGAACGACGACGTCGCCTGAGGCAGGCGCGATCTCGTCGCGAATGGCCCAGCCATGCGTCCCGACTGCCAATCGATGCTTCTCGTCCCCGTCGTGCTGGACCAGCACCACCGGAACACCTGCGGCTCGGGCCCTGTCTTTTAAGGCGCAGAGCCGCGCGACGGTTTCGTTTAACGCCGCATCGACAAGCCTTTGTCGGTCTTCTCTACCTTTTCCTGAAAGGATGGCGTTCTGTATGTCGACGATCAGCAGTGCCTTGGTCATTGAGGCGCCTCTATTTCACTGAACCTGCCGCAACATTGATTGCGCGCTCTCCTGCAGGCGCCGCACCCCTTGTCTTGCGATTGGTGAGGTAGACGCCGGTGACCGCGATGATCGTGCCGACGATCATCGGCCAGGTCAGGGCTTCGCCGAAGAAGAGCGCCGCCTGAACCGCCGCGAGCGGCGGCACCAGATAGATGAGTGATGCGGCGCGCGACACCTGGCCGCGACGGATGAGATAGAGCAGCAGCGCGATCGCCCCCATCGACAGGCCAAGAACGGACCAGGCAAGGGCGGCGAGGAGCTGAATGTTCCAGGTGACGCGCAGATCTTCGAGCATCAGGGCCAGCGGCACGGTGACGATCAGGGCGCCGACATATTGCAGGGCGGCGATCGACCGAATGTCGCCGTGCTGCAGATACCGCTTCTGGTAAAGCGTACCATAGGTCACCGCCGCCATCCCGAGCACGTTGACGGCCACCGGCAGCAGATGGATGGGCGTCGATTCGGTGTCGATTGCCAGCGTCTTCGGCAAGACGGCGAGCGCGATGCCGCAAAAGCCGAGCACCAGCCCGAGCCGCTGCTGCCGGCTTAGATTCTCGCCGATCAGGAATGGCGCGACAGCTGCGGTCATCAACGGCTGCAACCCCGCGATGATGCCGGATATGGCCGCAGGCACCCCCTGCCCGATCGCCCACCACACCGCCCCAAGATAAAGACCGTGTAGAAATATCCCGGACATCACCGCATGGCCGACCACGCTCCAGGAGCGCGGCCAGCGCGCACCGGTTGCTGCGCAGAAACCGATGAAGAGCACGATCGCCACGCTGTAGCGCAGCGCCAGGAAGGTCAGTGGATCGGCAAAGAACGCGGCGTATTTTGCGACCACCCAGCCCGTCGACCAGAGCAGCACGAAAATGGCCGGGGCCAGGCGGGCGAGCATCATCGGCGTTTCCCCAGTGAGGCGGGTCCAGTGAGGCGGGTCAGGCAAGGCGGATCACCAGATCCGGAAGAGACCGTCGCCCGGGGCGATAGACCGCGTACCTCCCTTGGTCAAAGCAATTTTTCTGATGGTTGCGATCAGCGAATCGGAACCATCAGGCGGAGGGCGGAAGCAGAGGAGGATACGAAGCCGGCCCCATATTCCTCGCGATAGTGAAGATGGGTCTGATCCACGGCATACCCCTTCGCTTCGATCCAATCGAACATCTTGCGGTACTGGACGAAGACATCCCCTCCTTCGGGGTGGTGCATCGTCGTAGCGAAGCGCATCGCCGGCAGATTCGTGTGCTCGGACGCGGCGAAGGTCGCGTGATCCTCGCCCACATAGCCGATGAGACAGCTGAAGCCCTCCGGCCGGACGTCCCAGGAAAGGCCGATGAGGGCGGCATGATCCCGCGGATGGGTGCGCCGGCAATGCTCCTGCGTCTCGGCAATCAGCCTGTGATGGCGCCGTCGGCGGCTTCCACGAATGTGCCATGCCAGAGGCGACCGGCGCTGCGCCGGCCGTTCGGCAATCTCGTAGAGTGCGTCCATTCCGTCTCTGCCTCGGGGCGACTATCCGCCAGCGCGGACATTTTACGCCTGCCCGATCGACGAACAAGACCGGCAAAGCGAGGCCGCCGGCGCGACGACAACCTGTGGTGGGCCGCCGAATATTCAGGCATCTGCCCGTTTACGGACCAGCAGGAGAAATCCGGCGGCAAAGACCGTGCGCCTCAAGGAGCGAAAGCGCTTTCAAATTATGGATCGGGGCAGGCCGAAAATTTCATCGGCAAACGTGCACGCTTCTTGCATTGCGGCAAACGTTGTACTCAAATGGTCAAAAATAAGGGGACCACGCCTTTGGCATTTGATGAAATGATCAATGCGGACAGCAGTCCGCGCCAGCCATATTCGACGTATCATCAATGGTATGCCAGCCAGGACAGAAACCGGCTCATAGCGAAATCGAAAGAAGCGGAGAACATCTTCCGCAAGACGGGCATCACCTTCGCGGTCTACGGACACGCCGATTCTTCCGAAAAGCTCATCCCCTTCGACCTCATTCCCCGCATCATCTCCGGCCGCGAATGGCGCCGCCTCGCTCAGGGAATCGAACAGCGCGTGATCGCGCTCAATGCCTTCCTGGATGACATTTACCACAAGCAGGAGATCATCCGCGCCGGCCGAATTCCACGCGAACTGATCGAGAAGAACGACGCCTTCCTGCCGCAGATGATCGGTTTCCGGCCGCCCGGCGGCGTCTACACCCATATCGTCGGCACCGATATCGTGCGCACCGGCGAGGACCAGTTCTACGTCCTGGAAGACAATGCCCGCACGCCCTCCGGTGTCAGCTACATGCTGGAGAACCGGGAAACGATGATGCAGATGTTCCCGGAACTCTTCCATCAGAACCGCGTGCGGCCTGTGGAGAACTATCCCTATCTGCTCCGCCAGAGCCTGTCGTCGCTGGCGCCGCCCGGTTGCGCCGGCAAGCCGCGCGTCGCCGTGCTCACCCCCGGCATCTACAATTCCGCCTTCTACGAGCACGCCTTCCTCGCTGACATGATGGGCGTCGAACTGGTTGAAGGGTCGGACCTCAGGGTCATCGACGGCAAGGTGAAGATGCGCACGACGCGCGGCTACGAGGCGATCGACGTGCTTTACCGCCGCGTCGACGACGATTTCCTCGATCCCCTCACCTTCCGCCCGGATTCGGCACTTGGTATTCCCGGTATCATGGACGTCTATCGCGCCGGCAACATCACCATCGCCAACGCGCCCGGCACCGGCATTTCCGATGACAAGGCGATCTATTCCTACATGCCGGAGATCGTCGAATTCTATACCGGCCGCAAGCCGCTGCTCGAAAATGTACCGACCTGGCGCTGCTCGGAACCGCAGAGCCTCAAATACGTGCTCGATCATCTGGACGAACTCGTCGTCAAGGAAGTACACGGCTCCGGCGGCTACGGCATGCTCGTCGGGCCGACGGCGACCAAGCGGGAGCGCGCCGCCTTCGCCGAAAAGCTCAAGGAGCGTCCCGGCAACTATATCGCCCAGCCGACATTATCGCTCTCGACCGTGCCGATCCTCGTCAACAAGGGCATCGCACCGCGGCACGTCGACTTGCGTCCCTATGTGCTCGTTTCCGACAAGGTGCAGATCATTCCCGGCGGCTTGACGCGCGTCGCGCTGAAGGAGGGTTCCCTGGTGGTGAATTCCAGCCAGGGTGGCGGCACCAAGGATACCTGGGTACTGGAGGACTGAGGCCATGTTGGGAAGAACTGCGAACGGCCTCTACTGGATGTTCCGCGATATCGAGCGCGCCGAGAACGGCGCCCGGCTGATCGACGCGGGCCTGCGCATGTCGCTGACCCGCAGCGAGTCGACCGAGGGCGACTGGGACGGCGTGCTGCAGAGCGCCGGCGTCCGCGAGCTTTACGACGAAGTGCACGACACGTTGACGAGCGGCGACGCCATCGATTTCCTGCTGCGCGACCGCGCCAATCCGTCGAGCGTCCTGTCATGTATCGAGGCGAGCCGCCACAATGCCCGCATGGTTCGAACGGCGCTGACTCGCGAGACCTGGGAAGCGACCAACGAATGCTGGATCGAGATGAAGGCAATGCTCGCCAAGAAGGTGCGGCCGGCCGACATGCCCGAGATCATCGATGCCATCAAACGCCGTGCGGGTCTGATCCGCGGCGCCTTCCACGGCACGATGCTGAGGAACGAGATCTTCAACTTCTCGCGCATCGGCACCTTCATCGAGCGGGCCGACAACACCGCCCGCATCCTCGATGTGAAATACTACGTACTGCTGCCGGCCGTCTCGGCCGTCGGATCGTCGATGGACAACGTGCAGTGGGAATCGATCCTGCGCTCCGTCTCGGCGCACCGCGCCTATGGCTGGGTTTACGACGCGGAACTGAAGCCGTCCAACATTGCCGACTTCCTGATCTCGAACGGCCGCATGCCGCGCTCGCTCGCCTATTGCTACGAAAAGATCGTCAGCAATCTCGGCTATCTGGCGCGCGAATATGGCGAAAGGCATTCTGCCCACGAGACCGCCGAAGTGACGCTCGCTTCTCTGCGCAGCCAGTCGATCAGCGACATCATGGATCGGGGCCTGCATGAATATCTGGAAGAATTCATCAGCCACAACAACCGTCTGGGCCAGGAAATAACCGACGGCTATCGATTCTACCACTGAGGCCCAGGAGGTTGGAATGCACCTGAAAATCAGCCACACGACCGAGTACCATTACGACGAGCCGGTCCCCTATGCGCTGCAGCGGCTGCGCCTGACGCCGACGACGCAGCCCGGCCAGACGGTGTTGAACTGGAGGACGCTCGTCGATGGCGCCGGGGTCGAAGTCAGCTACGACGACCACTTCGGCAACCGCACGCATCTCGTCAGCATCGACGCGGATCGGACGACCTTCCGGATCGAGGCGAGCGGCGAAGTGGAGACGGAGGACAAGGCAGGCGTCTTTGGCCCGCACCAGTCCTACGTGCCGCTCTGGCTCTATGCCCGTGAAACCTCGCTCAGCAAAGCGGGCAAGCTGATCCGCGAGCTTGCGAAATCCGCAGAAGGCGCAACGGACCTCGAGCGCATGCACGCGTTGATGGACATCATTCACGAAACCGTCGCTTACGAGCCGGGCGAGACCCATGCCGACACCACCGCCGAGGAGGCACTCGAGCGCGGCAAGGGCGTCTGCCAGGACCACGCCCACATCCTCGTCTCGGCGGCGCGCACCCTCGGCCTCCCCGCCCGCTACGTCTCAGGCTATCTGATGGTCGAAGGCCATCCTGAGCAGACAGCAAGCCACGCCTGGGCCGACGTGCACTTACCCGGCCTGGGCTGGGTCGGCTTCGATCCCGCCAACAAGATCTGCCCCGACGACCGCTATATCCGCATCGCCACCGGTCTTTGCTATCGCGATGCCGCGCCGGTCTCCGGATTGGTTCATGGCGTCGCCAGCGAGACGCTGAAGGTGGCGGTCACGGTGGAGCGACAGGGGCAAACGCAGAGCCAGAGTCAAGGGCACGGCCAAAATCAGAGCCAGTGAGCCACAGACGGGGAAAATCGCCGCAACTGCCCTCATTCGGCTTGCCAGCCACCTTCTCCCCGCAAGCGGGGCGAAGGAGACTCGCGGAAACCTCCTACTCCTAAATCGCAGCCAACCTAGGAAACATGCAGCGAAGCTGCTGTAGTCCCCTCTCCCCGCCCGCGGGGAGAGGGTTAGGGTGAGGGGTAATTCGCAAGGCAGCCGGGAGCAAAAAGGCAATTGCCCCTGCTGCCCCTCAATGGCTGTCGCGGTCCATCGGGATGCGGTCTCCGCGCGTGCCGACCAGGAAGTCGAGGTCGGCGCCTGTATCGGCCTGCATCACGGTTTTGATGTAGAGACCGCCATAGCCGCCGTTGAGGGGCTTGACCGGCGACACCCAAGCGGCACGCCGACGGGCGAGCTCATCGTCGGATACATGAAGGTGCAGCGTCCGGTTCGGGATGTCGACCTCGATCAGGTCGCCGTTTTGGACGAGCGCCAGCGGCCCGCCCTCGGCGGCTTCCGGTGCGGTGTGGAGGATAACGGTGCCATAGGCCGTGCCCGACATGCGCGCATCGGAAATGCGGATCATGTCGGTGATCCCCTTCTTCAGCACTTTGGGCGGCAGGCCCATATTGCCGACCTCGGCCATGCCCGGGTAACCCTTCGGGCCGCAATATTTCAGCACCATGACGCAGTTCTCGTCGATGTCGAGATCGTCGCGGTTGATGCGGGCGTGGTAGTCCTCGATGCTTTCGAACACGACGGCGCGGCCCTTGTGCTGCATCAGATGCGGCGAGGAGGCGGAAGGCTTCAGCACGGCGCCCCTTGGCGCCAGATTGCCGCGCAGCACGGCGATGCCGCCGGACTTCGTCAGTGCCTTTTCCTTGGGAAGGATGACGTCTTCGTTGTAGTTGGTAACACCCTTGACGTCATTCCAGATCGTATCGCCGCTGACTGTGATGGCGTCGTTGTGGAGCAGTCCCATCTCGGCGACCGCCTTGATGACCACCGGCAGGCCGCCAGCGTAATAGAACTCCTCCATCAGATACTTGCCGGAGGGTTGCAAGTTGACGATGGTCGGCACGTCGCGGCCGAGCCTGTCCCAATCGTCGAGCGAAAGGTCGACGCCGACGCGGCCGGCAAGCGCCAAAAGGTGCAGCACGGCATTGGTCGAACCGCCGACCGCGCCGTTGACGCGGATGGCGTTTTCAAAGGCCTGCTTGGTCAGGATGTCGGAGGGCTTCAGGTCTTCCTTGACCATCTCGACAATGCGACGGCCAGTGAGTTGCGAGATCACCCGGCGACGGGCGTCGACGGCCGGAATCGCAGCATTGCCGGAGAGCGTCATGCCGAGTGCCTCGGCCATCGACGCCATAGTCGAGGCGGTACCCATGGTCATACAGCTTCCCGCCGAACGGGCCATGCCCTGCTCGGCATCCATGAATTCGTCCAGCGTCATTTCGCCGGACTTGACCATTTCCGAGAACTGCCAGATCGCGGTGCCGGAGCCGACATCCTTGCCGCGCCATTTGCCATTCAGCATCGGGCCGCCGGACACGACGATCGCCGGGATATCGACGCTCGCCGCGCCCATCAGCAGGCTGGGCGTGGTCTTGTCGCATCCGCCGAGGAGCACGACGCCATCGACCGGATTGCCGCGGATCGCCTCTTCGACATCCATGGCCGCGAGGTTGCGGAACATCATCGCCGTCGGGCGAAGCGTGCTCTCACCGGTCGAAAAGACCGGGAATTCCACCGGGAAGCCGCCCGCCTCGTAGACGCCGCGCTTCACGCGCTCCGCGAGGTCGCGCAGATGCGCGTTGCAGGGCGTCAGCTCGGACCAGGTGTTGCAGATGCCGATGATCGGCCGTCCGTCGAAGGTATCGGCGGGGAGCCCCTGGTTCTTCATCCAGGAGCGGTGCATGATGGCATTCTTGCCCGTACCGCCGAACCACTCCTGCGAACGGAGCTTGCGCGGCCACTCAGCTTTCTTCTTCATTTCTTCTTTCCTTCGGGCCCGTGGGGCGGGCGGGGACACGTCGGCTTCAGAGCGGGATGAGGCAGCTATCTGGCTGTCCGCATCCCGCTCGGGGGCTTAAGCCAGCGTGTAGGCTGTCTTGACGGTTGTGTAGAATTCGGCGGCGTATCTGCCCTGTTCGCGCGGGCCGTGGGAGGAGCCCTTACGGCCGCCGAACGGCACGTGGAAATCGACGCCGGCGGTCGGCAGGTTGACCATCACCATGCCGGCCTCCGAGTTGCGCTTGAAATGCGTCGCATGCTTGAGGCTCGTCGTGGCGATGCCGGAGGACAGCCCGAACGGCGTGTCGTTGGCGACGCTGAGCGCCTCGTCATAGTCCTTCACCCGGATGACCGCAGCGACCGGACCAAAGATCTCCTCACGGGAGATGCGCATCTGATTGGTGGCCTCTGTGAACAGCGCCGGCTGCAGGTAGAAGCCGGGCGTGTCGCGCGAAATAAGCTCGCCGCCGAAGGCAAGCCTGGCGCCTTCCTGCTTGCCGATGGCGATATAGTCGGTGTCCTGGTTCAACTGGCTCTGGTCGACGACCGGACCGATATGGGTGCCGGCCTTCAGCGCGTCGTCGACGACGAGACCCTTGATCCGCTCGCCCATCGCCGCGACGAACTTGTCGTGGATACCCTCGGTGACGATGACCCGCGACGAAGCGGTGCAGCGCTGACCGGTCGAGAAGAAGGCCGAATTGACCGCCGCTTCGACCGCCACCGCAACATCGGCGTCGTCGAGCACGACGAACGGGTTCTTGCCGCCCATCTCCAGCTGGAACTTGCGATTGTGCTCGACCGAGGCCATCGCGACGCGTTTTCCGGTGCCGGTCGAGCCGGTGAAGGTAATCGCCTGCACGTCGGGGCTGTCGAGCATCGCCTGGCCGACCACCGAGCCCTTGCCCATGACGAGGTTCAAGACGCCTTTCGGCAGGCCGGCGCGGTTGAGGATGTCGACGATCGCCCAGGAGCAACCCGGTACCAGCTCGGCGGGTTTAAAGACGACGGTGTTGCCGTAGCAAAGCGAAGGCGCAATTTTCCAGGCCGGAATGGCGATCGGGAAGTTCCACGGCGTGATGATGCCGACGACGCCGACGGGTTCGCGGCTGATCTCGACGCCGATGTTCGGACGCACCGAGGGAATGACTTCGCCCGCCAGTCGCAGGCACTCGCCGGCGAAGAAATCGAAGATCTGCCCGGCCCGCACCGTCTCGCCAATGCCCTCGGCGAGCGTCTTGCCTTCCTCGCGCGACAACAGCCGGCCGAGTTCGTCCTTGCGGGCGAGGATCTCGTCGGCAGTCTTCCTCAGGATGGCGTGGCGCTCGAGGATGCCGGAGCGCGACCAGGCCGGAAAGGCCGCCTTCGCCGCGGCGATCGCCGCTTTCGCATCATCTGCCGTCGCGCGGGCATATTCGCCGACGACATCATTGGTGTTCGAGGGGTTGACGTTGGCGATGCCGTCGCCGCCGACCCATTCGCCGGCAATCAGGTTCTGGTGAAGTGTCATGGCTTCAGCCTCCTTGTTTTCTTGTCGCAAGCGGCCGCCCGTCGCGGCCGCTGGTTGCTATAACAGATATATCAGAGCTGATGTATGGCGATCTCTTCTTCCGCGGCAATTGCCAGCGGATTGCGAAGCGCAAGCCCGAAGTCCTTGGCCTCGATCTCGAAGACGTCCCCTGCTTCGGTGCGGATGCCGTCGCCGAAGGAAAGCGTCGCCGTCCCGAACATGTGCACATGCACGTCGCCCGGGGCGCGGAAGAGGCCGTACTTGAAATGGTGATATTCCAGGTTGGCGAAGCTGTGCGACATGTTGGCCTCGCCCGAGAGGAACGGCTTTTCCCACAGGACCTTGCCACCGCGCAGGATTCGCGACGTGCCGCGGATGTCGTTCGGCGCCGCGCCGATGCGGATTTCCGGCCCGAAGCTCGCCTGGCGCAGTTTCGAATGCGCCAGCCACAGATAGTTGACCCGCTCGGTCTTGTGGTCGGAGAATTCATTGGCGACCGCAAAGCCGAGCCGATAAGGCGCGCCCTTGTCGGAAATCACGTAGATACCGGCCATTTCCGGCTCCTCGCCGCCGTCCTCCGCAAAGGAGGGCGAGGTCAGCGGCTGGCCCGGTGCGACCGCGGCCGTACCGTTGCCCTTGTAGAACCATTCCGGCTGGACGCCCTTTTCGCCCGGCTTCGGCTTGCCACCCTCGAGCCCCATCCGGAACATCTTCATCGAATCGGTCAGCGTTTCCTCGGCCGCCTCGGTGGTCTTCTTGTGCATCGCATCACGCGTCGCGGCGGAACCGAGATGTGTCAGCCCGGTACCGGTCAGGTGCAGGTGCGCCGGATCCGGATGGGTGATCGGCGGCAGCATGCGCCCTTCGGCATAGGCTTCATCGAGATCGATCGTCTCTCCGAGTCCTCTGGCGTCGATGACCTCCTTGAGGCCCTTGCCGGCATTCGCCGCTTCCATCGCCAATGCGTAGACGCTTTCCGCGTACTTGACGACCCGCGCCGTTTCACCCGGCGCCCGCACTGCGACTGCAATCGATCCGTCTTCTTTCCTGACTTGCGAAATCAGCACGTCTCTATCCTTCCTGATCGAGTTGGCTTCGGGCATTCGTTTCCATGAGGAAAGGCAATGCTTCGCCTCGAGAGTGGCTCGCACCACCCAGCTATGGCAGCCTCGGTCGGCCGCCCATTCATGATGTGGTCAATGGGAGCTGACCGGAAATCCGATCAGCCCTTGCCTTTGTTCTTGTTGTAGACGTCGAAGAACACGGCCGCGAGCAGTACGAGGCCCTTGATGAGCTGCTGGTAGTCGATACCGATGCCCATGATCGACATGCCGTTGTTCATCACGCCCATGATGAAGGCGCCGATCACCGCACCGGTGATCTTGCCGACGCCGCCCGATGCCGACGCACCGCCGATGAAGCAGGCCGCGATGACGTCGAGTTCGAAGCCGACGCCTGCCTTCGGGGTGGCCGAGTTCAATCGCGCCGTGATGATCATGCCGGCGAGTGCCGCGAGCACGCCCATGTTGACGAAGGCGTAGAAGGTCAGCCGCTCGGTATTGATGCCGGAGAGCTTGGTGGCCTTCTCGTTGCCGCCCATGGCGTAGACCCGGCGACCGATCGTCGAGCGCGTCGTGATGAAGGTGTAGAGGGCGATCAGCACGCCCATGACGATGAGCACGTTCGGCAGGCCGCGATAGGTCGAAAGCTGGAAGCCGATGAACAGGGCGACGACGCCGATGACCGCCATCTGGCCCGCGAAGAACACGAACGGCTCGTTCTCGGTACCGTGCTGCTCATTGACGCGGCGATTGCGCAGGCCGGCATAGATCGCATAGCCGACCAGCGCCAGCACCGCCACGAGCGCCACCATGTTCTTGATGATCTCGGGGCTCGGGCTGAGGAAGTAGAGAAAATCAGGAACGAAGCCTGTCGAGAGAATCTGGAAATCCTTCGGGAACGGCCCGATCGGACGGCCGCCGAGGACGACGTAAGTCATTCCGCGGAACACCAGCATGCCGGCGAGCGTGACGATGAAGGACGGGATCTTCTGATAGGCCACCCAATAGCCCTGCGCCGCCCCCATGATGCCGCCGACGACAAGACAGGCGGGAACGACGACGAGGGCCGGCAGACCCCATTTGACGAGCATGATGGCCGAAATCGCCCCGACAAAGGCGACGATCGAACCGACCGACAGATCGATGTGACCCGCCACGATGATCAACAGCATGCCCAGCGCCATGATGACGATGAAGGAGTTCTGCAGCACCAGGTTGGTGATGTTGACCGGCCTGAAGAGAACGCCGTTGGTGACGAACTGGAAGAACAGCATGATGATCACGAGCGCGACCAGAAGGCCGTATTCGCGGATGTTGTTCCTGAGGTAGTCCCCGATCGAGGGTTTGGTGGGATGGGTGCTCGTATCGGCGACCATTAGTGTTTCTCCCCTGAACGCATGATGGCCCGCATGATGGACTCCTGACTTGCTTCCTCCTTGGAAAGCTCCGCCACGATGCGGCCCTCGTTCATGACATAGATGCGATCGCAGGTTCCGAGCAGTTCCGGCATTTCCGACGAGATCATCAGAATGCCTTTACCCTCGGCTGCGAGCTGGTTGATGATGGTGTAGATCTCATACTTCGCGCCGATGTCGATACCGCGGGTCGGCTCGTCGAGTATGAGGACTTCGGGATTGGTGAACAGCCACTTGGACAGCACGACCTTCTGCTGGTTGCCGCCCGAAAGATTCACCGCCTCCTGATAGATCGAATGCGAGCGGATCCGGAGCTTCGCGCGATAGTCGGCGGCGACCTTCCGCTCCTTGCGCTCGTCGATGATGCCGCTCGGAGCTACCGCGCTCAGATTCGCGAGCGTGGTGTTCTCCTTGATGTTGTTGATCAGCACGAGGCCCAGTTGCTTGCGGTCCTCGGTCACATAGGCGAGACCCGCCTTGATCGCCTTCGGGATCGTGCTGACGTCCACCGGCTGACCGCGCATCGTCACCTCGCCGGTGATCTTGTGTCCCCACGACTTGCCGAAGATGCTCATCGCCGTTTCGGTGCGGCCGGCGCCCATTAGCCCGGCGATGCCGACGACCTCGCCGGCCCGAACCTTGAAGCTGACATCGTGCAGAAACTGCCGGTCGCGGTGATGCTGATGGAAGACGTTCCAGTTCTTCACCTCGAGCAGCGTATCGCCGATCTTCGGTTCGCGCGGTGGGTAGCGGTCTTCCATCGCCCGGCCGACCATCCCCTTGATGATCCGATCCTCGCTGATGTCTTCCTTGTCACAGTCGAGCGTCTCTACCGTGCCGCCATCGCGCAGGATGGTGATCTGGTCGGCAACCTTTTTGATCTCGTTCAGCTTGTGCGAGATGATGATCGAGGTCATCCCCTGATTGCGGAACTCCATGAGCAGCTTCAGGAGCGCGTCGGAGTCGTTTTCGTTGAGCGATGCGGTCGGCTCGTCGAGGATCAGCAGCCGCACCTTCTTGGATAGCGCCTTGGCGATCTCGACCAGTTGCTGCTTGCCGACGCCGATATCGGTGATCAACGTCGCGGGAGACTCGGTTAGGCCCACCTTCTTGAGCAGTTCCTGCGTCCGGGCAAAGGTCTGCGGCCAATGAATGACGCCCTTGTCGGCGATCTCGTTGCCGAGGAAGATGTTCTCGGCGATCGACAGCAGCGGAACGAGCGCCAGTTCCTGGTGGATGATAATGATGCCGAGTTCTTCGCTGTCGGCGATCGTGCTGAAGCGACGCTCCTCGCCGTCGTAGTGAATCTCTCCCTCGTAAGTGCCAGCGGGATAGACGCCACTCAGCACCTTCATCAGGGTCGATTTGCCGGCACCGTTTTCGCCGACCAGGGCATGGATCTCGCCTTCGCGGACCTTGAACGAGACATTGTCCAGCGCCTTGACGCCCGGGAACGTCTTCGTGATGCCCCGCATTTCAAGAATGATATTGTCCATATTCAGCCATTCCAGCGGCAATCTGCAAGAGACTGCAGGCTTCCACCCGCCGCATGGCCCCCGGATCGGTCGAGATCCGGGGAACCCATGAAGCAGTTCAAATTATCATAGCGACCATGGTGCGTCTGCAAAGATGCAAGATGCACGTCGCGTCAGGCGAAAGGGCCTGCGGCCAGCCGCGGACCCTTCGAGCCAGATCAGTTGTTGATCTGATCTTCCGTGTAGTAGCCGGAGCCGACGAGCACGTCCTTGGCATTGGTCTTGTCGACCGAAACGGGCTTCAGCAGGTAGGAGGGAACGACCTTGACGCCGTTTTCATAGGTCTTGGTGTCGTTCACTTCCGGCTCCTTGCCGTCCATGATCGCGTTGACCATGCCGACGGTCACCTTGGCGAGTTCGCGGGTGTCCTTGAAGACCGTGGAGTACTGTTCGCCGGCCATGATCGACTTGACCGAAGGCAGTTCCGCGTCCTGACCGGTAACGATCGGCATCGGCAGGTCGCCCGAGCCGTAGCCAACGCCCTTCAGAGCCGAGATGATACCGATCGACAGGCCGTCATAGGGCGACAGAACGCCGTCGACCTTGGCATCGGTGTAGGTGGACGACAGCAGGTTTTCCATGCGCGCCTGGGCAACCGCACCGTCCCAACGCAGCGTGCCGACCTGGTCCATACCCATCTGGCCGGACTTCACGACGATCTTGCCGCTATCGATCAGCGGCTGCAGAACGGACATCGCGCCGTCATAGAAGAAGAAGGCGTTGTTGTCGTCCGGCGAGCCACCGAAGAGTTCGATGTTCTTCGGCCCGCTGGCGCCGTCGAGCTTCAGGCCTTCGACGAGCGAGGTCGCCTGGAGCACGCCGACCTGGAAGTTGTCGAAGGTGGCGTAGTAGTTGACGTTGCCGGAATCGCGAATCAGGCGGTCATAGGCGATGACCTTGACGCCGGCGTCGGCTGCCTTCTGCAGGATGTCGGAGAGCGTCGTGCCGTCGATGGCGGCGATGACGAGAACCTTCGCGCCCTTCGTCACCATGTTCTCGATCTGCGCGAGCTGGTTCGGAATGTCGTCGTCGGCGAACTGCAGGTCCGGCGTGTAGCCGGCTTCCTTGAAAAGCTTCTCCATGGTTTCGCCGTCGGAAATCCAGCGGGTCGACGTCTTCGTCGGCATGGAGATGCCGACCGTGCCCTTGTCCTGGGCGAATACCGGCGCAGCGAAGGCTGCGACGGACATCGCGGCGGCTGCGAGAAGCGAAGTAATCAATTTCATCAGATCTCTCCCTGAGTGTTGAAGCCGGCGGCCGGAGCCCCCGTCATATGCGCAGCGATTCACCGGCCCGGAGAATTCGTCCCCGACGGCGTTTCAAGATAAAGGAAGGTCCTCCCTGTCTTAGCATACTCCCGCATGCGCTGCCGCACATGGCTGGAAACTGGAATCAATTGCCATAACTGTCAAATACAATATCGCTTTGTGTACATACCAAAATTGGTATACGACCCTCAAAGAGTGTGATTTATGAATCTCTTGAATAGCAGGGCCGGAAAATGACCCTCGACAGTAAACCGAGTATCGCGACCCCGCCGGGAGACACCTTCGACACCGGCCTTTTCCGGTCCGGGCTGAAGATCAACCACCTGCGGCTCATTCTGGCGATCGACGATTATCGCCGTATCAGCGCCGCGGCCGAATCGCTCGGCGTGTCCCAACCGGCCGCCTCGCGCATGCTCGCCGAAATCGAGGCGATCGTGAAGGCCCCGATCTGCGCGCGGGTGGCCCGGGGCGTCGAATTGACCCGTTACGGTGAAGCGCTCGCCCGGCGGTCGCGGACGATCTTTCTCGAACTGCGCGAGGCCGCCCGCGAGATCAGCGAACTGAAGACGGGCAGCGGCGGGTCGGTTTCACTCGGCTCCGTCACCGGCCCTGCGCTCAATCTCGCCGTGCCGGCCATCCGCCAGGTTTCGACGGCCTATCCCGGTATCGAGATCAATGTACAGATCGACAACAGCAACGTTTTGACACGCGAACTGCTTGCCGCGCGCCACGACTTCGTGGTCGGCCGCATCCCGGACGACCTCAATCCCCGTCTTTTCAACCTGGTCGAAATCGGTTTTGAGGAAGTCTGCCTGATCGTTCGCCAGGGCCACCCGCTGCTCGACCACGCTTCCGCCAGCGCCGACGACCTGCCGGGTTATGATTGGGTGTTTCAGCCGCCAGGCACCCTGCTGCGCCGCGCCGTCGAAGACAGTTTCATCTCGGCCGGCGTCCGACTGCCTTCGACCGTCATCAATACATCCTCGATCATCCTGACCCTGTCGATCGTCCGCAATACGAATGCCATCGCCCCCGTCGCGCTCGACGTGGCGAAGCTTGTCGCCGGAAACGGCACCCAGGCCGGCGAAATCCGGATCCTGCCGACTGAGTTCCCGATCCGCATCAAGCCCTACGGCCTGATTACCGCCGAGGGCCGGGCCCTCCCCCCGAGCGCGAAACTGCTTTACGACCTGATCCTCAAACAAAGCCGGACGTGATCAGGCCCGCATAATCCTCGATGGGCAAGATCGTCCCGGCTCGCACGGCGTTTCGCTTAATTTGCGCGCGGCAGATCACGGGAGACGCCATGTTCGGCATGTCGGTGTTTCAATCGGTGCTCGAGCGCCTGAAGGCCGAGCAGATTATGGATGGGGACACGGACCCCGAGCGGGAACAGGCGGCGCGCGGTTTCATGCAACCGCCGATCGGCCGTTCGCCGGCTTTTGTCGTCGAGACGCCGGCACGGACGAGCGCCGCATTCGGCACCGTCGAGAAAGCCTACCGGGATCTGGCCGCTGCCGAACGGGCCGAGGAACCGCGCGTGGTGCCCGACCACCTGCAGCGCACGAGCCTTGCCGATGTCGCGGCCGAACTCGATCTCGGTGATGGGGAAACCGGGCTGACACTCGCTGCCAAGCGCCGGCGCTTTGCCGCCGCGAACCATCCCGACCGGCTGCCGCCGGAGTTCCGGGCGAACGCCACCATCCGGATGAAACTCGCCAACATGCTCATCGACGAAGCGTTGCGAAGGCTCGGACAGTCCGCGACCTAGCCTCTACTTCGTCTGGTCGCCCGCTTCGCTCCCTTTTTCGTCCGGCTGCTTCGGCTTGTAGAAGATCAGGAGAGCGGCTCCGGCATAGGTGGTCACGACAAGGAAGATCGTCGCCCACATCGTCTGCCCGCCATAGAACTCGACAGCCGTCCACACTGCACACAGGGCAACGATGAGCAGGCGTATCCACAGGGGCCGATAGAACGGGTGATCCGGGTCGATGAATTTGATCATGGCATTGCCTCTGAGGAAACTGCGCACCTTGCCTCTCGTCTATCGCATAATTCTTCAAATCGATACCGGTTAAAGGCCATAATTGTCCGGCAATCCCGAGCGGCACGGAGCGCGCCACAAAGACATGCGGCGTCGGCGACAAGCGTCGCCACCGGCTTGACGTCGGAGCGGCAAATGGAATAAACATTCTGAAAACGCATTTCGTGGCCGTTTCATTCCGATTTGACGAACATCTGCCGAAAGACAGGACTGGAATCTGTGTGACGGCATTGGGGAGAGGCACAAGGGCGCGGGAGGAATCGGCCACTGCCTCTCTCATTGATCTGCTATTCGCGGACGTAATCGCCCGCAACGCCTCTGCGCGATGAGCGTCAATATCATCGCGCACCCACCCGGTCTGGAACCGGAATTCGAGAGAGACGAAGATGACAGTGAGATTTGGTCTTCTGGGCGCCGGACGTATCGGCAAGGTTCACGCGAAAGCCGTCAGCGGCAATCCGGACGCCGTCCTTGTCGCGGTTGCCGATGCCTTTCCGGCCGCCGCGGAGGCGATCGCCAAGGCCTATGGCTGCGAGGTCCGCACCATCGCGGCGATCGAGGCGGCCTCCGACATCGATGCCGTCGTCATCTGCACCCCGACCGACACCCATGCCGATCTGATCGAGCGCTTTGCACGGGCCGGCAAGGCGATCTTCTGCGAAAAGCCGATCGATCTCGACGTCGATCGAGTCAAGGCGTGCCTGAAGGTGGTCGCCGAAACCGGCGCCAAGCTGATGGTCGGCTTCAACCGCCGCTTCGACCCGCATTTCATGGCCGTGCGCAAGGCAATCGACGCCGGCACGATCGGCGACGTCGAAATGGTGACCATTACCTCGCGCGATCCGGGCGCGCCGCCGGTCGACTATATCAAGCGGTCGGGTGGCATCTTCCGCGACATGACGATCCACGATTTCGACATGGCGCGCTTCCTGCTCGGCGAGGAGCCGGTTTCGGTGACGGCGACCGCCGCCGTGCTCGTCGATAAGGCGATCGGCGAAGCCGGCGACTATGACAGCGTCTCCGTCATCCTGCAGACCGCATCCGGCAAGCAGGCGGTCATCTCCAACTCGCGCCGCGCCACCTACGGCTACGACCAGCGCATCGAGGTGCATGGCTCCAAGGGCGCCGTTTCGGCCGAGAACCAGCGCCCGGTCTCGATCGAAATCGCCACCGGCGACGGCTACACGCGCCCGCCGCTGCACGACTTTTTCATGACGCGCTACACAGAAGCCTATGCCAACGAGATCGAGAGCTTCATCGCCGCGATCGAGAAGGGTGCGGTAATCACGCCGTCCGGCAAGGATGGTCTCGCGGCGCTTGCCCTTGCCGACGCGGCCGTCCGGTCGGTCGCCGAAAAGCGCCAGATCAGCGTCGCCTGACGCTGGAGCGATCTTGAACGCCAAAAGGCCGGGCGTCCCCCGGCCTTTTTTGTTGCTGAGGCAGACTACGCCTCGGCATGTCGGAGCGCCGGGGCGTCCGACGACGAGATCGCTCCGGCACTCGGCGCAAGTCCCGGCCGGCCGGTGAGGAAGCCCTGTATCTGCCGGCATCCCTCCTCGACGATGATCTGCTTCTGCCGCTCGGTCTCGACACCCTCGGTCACGACCGGCAGGTCAAGGCTATGGCCAAGCGCGATGATTGCGCGGATGATCGCGTGCGCGGCGGGGTCCTTGTCGAGTGCCGCGGTGAAGCTGCAGTCGATCTTCAGCTTGTCGAACGGGAAAGTCTGCAGGTTGGCGAGGGACGAATGTCCCGTGCCGAAGTCGTCCATGACGATCCTGACGCCGAGCAGCCGCAGCCGGACGAGCGCCGCCAGCACGTCTTCCCGGTTGTGCAACAGCGCCGCTTCGGTGAGTTCCAGTTCCAGGCGTCGAGGCTCGAGGCCGGTGCGCCGCAGGATGCCGGCAATCTGATCGAAAAGGCTCGGCACGAGGAACTGGACCGGCGAGATGTTGACCGAGACGGGCAGAGGGTCTGCCCAGCGGACCGCTTCGGCGCAGGCCTGTTCGAGCACCCATTCGCCGATCTGGATGATCGAGCCGCTTTCCTCGGCGATCGGAATGAAGACGTTCGGCCCGACGATCCCACGCTCCGGGTGTCTCCAGCGCAATAGCGCCTCGTATCCGACCACTCGGTCGTCATGGACGTCGACGAGCGGCTGGTATTCGAGGAACAGCTGACGCCGAAGGATCGCATGCCGGAGATCGCTTTCCATCTGCCGGCGCGAGCGCAGTGTCTCGTCCATTTCCGCATCGAAGAAGCAGGCGATGCCCTTGCCCGACCGCTTGGCCCGGTAGAGCGCCGTATCGGCATTGTTGCAGAGCCGCTCGGCCGTCGCGCCGTCACCGGGATAGATCGCCACCCCCATGCTGACGCCGACGGCCATCGGATCGCGGTGGGTATCCATCTCCTCGGCAAAGAGCCGGAGGATGCGGTCCGACAATTGCCGCGCCGCCTCCGGCTGGACGGCACCGGTCTGCAGGATCGCGAATTCGTCGCCGCCGAGCCGCGCGATCGTATCGGCCTCACCCGCCGCGGCGCGGAGAATATCGGCAACCTTGCGCAGGATCCGATCCCCCTCGCCATGGCCGAAGATGTCGTTCACGGCCTTGAAGCGATCGAGGTCGAGGCAGAAGACGGCGAGCTGTTCGTTCCTTGCAGCCGCGACCGCTAGGGCCTGTCTCATCCGTCTCTCGAAGGAACTGCGGTTGGAGAGATCCGTCAGCCCGTCATGATGCGCCAGATGCTCGATGGTCCTTTCGGCCTCTTTGCGGGCGCTGAGGTCTCGCACGAAGATCACGTCGGATTGGCGGCCGCGATACTCGATCGTTCGGCAGACGTGCTCGACCGGCACACGCCGTCCGTCGGCGCAGATCAGCTCGACCTCGGCGGGACCGTTGTCGATCTGGCGCTCGCGCGGCTCGTGACCCTGCGGTGACGCGAAGAGCCCTTCGGGCTTTCTGCCGATAAGATCGGCCACCTTCGCGCCGCAGAGGTTGACAAACCGTTCGTTCGCATCGACGACCCTGCCATTGCAGACGATCACCATTCCTTCGAGCGATGCGTTGGCGAGACCACGCAGGTCCGTCAGATGCCGATCGATGAAGAGCGCGCCCAAGGCGGTGAGGATCAGCGTGGTGGAGGCGACGACGACACCGCCGGCGAGCCAGACGGGATCGAACGCGTCCGCTGCCGCCACGCTCGGGTCCGGCACCAGGGTGACGCCGCTCATCGAGGTGAAGTGCAGGACGCATATTGCAAGCACCAGCAGCAGCGTCGGAGCGACCAGCTTGTGCGCGCCTCCGAAAGCCCGAAAGGCATGGAGCGCAAGGGCGGCGATCAGCGGGCCGAATAAGACGGCGGCGAAGCTCATCTGCGGATCGAAGTCGATTCGCCCCTGGGTCTCGATGGCGCGCATGCCCGTTACATGCATGGCGGCGATGCCGAGGCCGAGGAAAATTCCGGCACCGGGGAAAGCATAGCGGGAGGTGCCGACAAGGGCCGTCGCAAAGGCGATCCAGGACGCGGCCACCGCAACGAGCGCGGAAAACAATGTGCCCCAGGCGTCGTAGGCGATCGGCACGCCACCGTCATAGGCGAGCATCGCAATGAAGTGCGTCGACCAGACGCCGACGCCGCAGGCAAAGGCGCAGGCCGCGGTCCAGAGGTGCCGCTGCCAGCCTTCGCTGCGCTCGGCGCGCTGCAGGAGCAGCATCGTCGCCGCGCTGCCGGCCAGACAGACGATCGCCGCCACTGCAACCAGACGCCAGTCGTGACGATCGCTGATGCATGCAAGTACTGAGAACATGACTGTCTCCCGCCTCGGAAAACAGCTTGGCAAGCAGACGCTAAATAACTGTAAATTGTACTAGTATGATAATTCGCCTCGGAATGTTTGACCGTGAGGTCCCCTCTCAGGCATGCCCGGCGGCGATGATATCGCTGTCGATAGCGCTCAGAGCCCGGTCGACATGGCCGTCGAAGACAAGCCGCTGCTCGTCGCCGACCACGGTGATCTCCGGCAGGCCTTCGAGGCGCACCTGCAGCGATTGCGCAAGCCCCTCCTCCACGCCCTTCTGGAGGAGATCGAAGTAGCGCGTCCCCTGACCCGTGACGAAGATCGGCATCGGCTCGTAGAGACTCAAGAGGCGGGAAATGCCGTTGCCGAGCGCGATGCCAGCCTGGCGGAAGGCATAGCCGGGCATGCGCTGGCCCTGCCGCGCACCGGCGGCGATCTTGTCCATTTCGGCAAGCGGCACGAATTTCGCCGGGATCGCATCGGACGGCACCTCGAAGGCGGCGCGCAGGATGCCGTAGAAGCCGGCGGCAGCTTCGATGCAGCCAAAGGAGCCGCAGCGACAGAGCCCGGCGGACGCGGCGTGCAGCATGTGACCGAAATTCGGCGCGGAAACGTCGAGTTCGCCCGACCGACCCTTTCTGGCAAGGCCGAGACCGATGCTGTGGCCGAGCGAGATGGCCGCCAGCCCCTTGAAAGCCTCGCCCTTCTCCTCCGCTTTGGCCGCCAGCGCCTGGGCGACGAGCAAAGTCTCGGTGCTGAGCATGATCCGGGCGCACCAGTCGTCACCGAGCAGCTTCACGAAATCGAGCTCCTCACTGCCGAAGACCGGCGACCAGAGGAGCCTCGCACCGTCGCCCGCTACCAGCCCCTTGCTGCTGATGGAAATGGCAAGCACCCGGGCCTTCGCGATGCGCGTGCGCTGCAGCAGACGCTCGAGCGCCGCGACGCAAACCTGTCCGAAGGCCGCCGTGCCGCCGGCGTTGCGGCCGCGCGCCTCCTCGAAGCGATCGAGCAGCACGCCGCCATAATCGGCGAGCGAATATTGGACGATGTCGGAGGAGATGCGCACGATGATCACGTAGCTGCAGTCCCGTCGCGGCGCAAAAAGGACGCGCGGCCGGCCCCGGCCGCCCTGCACATGCTGCTCGGTCTTGGCGATCGTCCCCGATCGCTCCAGTTCCGCCGTGATGACCGAGATGGTCGCCGAGGCGAGACCGGTCTGCTCGGCGATTTCCGTGTGGGAGAGCGGACCCCTTCGCCGAAGCGCCGAAAGCACCAGGGCGCTGTTTTGCTGACGCACGACTTCGGTGCTGGATTTGGTCAGCATTTACACGTCCCTGGCCTTGGCGGATTGCGCGATCACCTGCCCTCTCAAAGCACCTGTTGAATGGCGAAACAAGGCCTTGTTGACAGCCTTCTAAAACTCTGACATTTATTTTCTCGACTGTCGAGAAAAAAGCCGTGCAGGAGCGGCGGCGAGGTTTGCGACAGCAATTCACGGCTCGTTGGGGATGCGTGCGGGAGGTTCGTGCGCGCGGCGTAGCCACTTGGGAGGATAGAATGAAATCCATTTTGAAGCTGATGGCAGGGGCTGCCATCATCGCGTCCATGCATTCCGCAGCGGTCGCCAAGGACCTCGTCGTCGGCGTTTCCTGGTCGAACTTCCAGGAAGAGCGCTGGAAAACCGACGAGGCGGCCATCAAGGCAGCACTTGAAGCCTCCGGCGACAAATATATTTCCGCTGACGCACAGTCTTCGGCTGCCAAGCAACTCACCGACATCGAATCGCTGATCGCCCAGGGCGCCAACGCGCTGATCGTGCTGGCGCAGGATTCCGACGCGATCGCCCCGGCGATCGAAAAGGCCACCGCCGAGGGCATTCCGGTCGTCGGCTACGACCGCCTGATCGAGAACCCGGCCGCCTTCTACATCACCTTCGACAACAAGGAAGTGGGCCGCATGCAGGCCCGCGAAGTGTTCAAGGCGAAGCCTGAGGGCAACTTCGTCTTCATCAAGGGCTCCTCCTCCGATCCGAACGCCGACTTCCTCTTCTCCGGTCAGATGGAAGTGCTGAAGGAAGCCGTCGACGCCGGCAAGGTCAAGAATGTCGGCGAGGCCTATACGGATGGCTGGAAGCCGGAGAACGCCCAGAAGAACATGGAACAGTTCCTGACCGCCAACGACAACAAGGTCGACGCGGTCGTCGCCTCCAACGACGGCACCGCCGGCGGCGCGATCGCAGCGCTTGACGCGCAGGGCCTTGCCGGCTCGGTTCCGGTCTCCGGCCAGGACGCCGACAAGGCGGCACTGAACCGTGTTGCGCTCGGCACGCAGACCGTTTCGGTCTGGAAGGACTCGCGCGAACTCGGCAAGCGCGCCGCCGAGATCGCCGCCGAACTGGCAAGCGGCAAGAAGATGGAAGAAGTCGCCGGCGTGAGCACCTTCAACGGCGGACCGAAGGGCGTCGCCATGCAGTCGGTCTTCCTCGCACCGCTGCCGATCACCAAGGACAACCTGAACGTCGTCATCGAGGCCGGCTGGATTTCCAAGGAAGAAGCCTGCCAGGGCGTCAAGGGTGACATCGCCGCGTGCAAGTAAGCCGCAGCGACCGGGCTAAGCTCTAAATTGTCGAGAGCGCCGCAACGCACCCCGTTGCGGCGCTTGCGCAAGGTGCGAGGCGGACCGACAGGCCGCACCGAAGCAATCCAATGAGCGATCGATGCCCGTCGCCGTCACCGGACTTGTCGCGTCCACCGGCTTTTTGTGCCATCGACGCGACGACATCGAACACATGAGTGGGGGAAGGCATGTCCATGGCCGACATCACACAAGTCAACCAGACACAGGGCAACCAGACACAGGGCGCGCATGCGAACCGCGCCCGGACGGCGGACGAAAACCCGGTGAAACGCTTCTTCCGCGCCACCGAAATCGACACCCGGCTGCTCGGCATGGTCGGCGCGCTCATCATCATATGGCTCGGCTTCCAGGTGATGACCGGCGGGCTGTTCCTGACGCCGCGCAACCTGTGGAACCTGACGGTCCAGACCTCATCCGTCGCCGTGATGGCGACCGGCATGGTGCTGATCATCGTCACCCGCAACATCGACCTTTCGGTCGGCTCCGTGCTCGGCTTCTGCGGCATGACCATGGGCGTTCTGCAGGCGCAGGTCCTGCCGCAATATCTCGGGCTCGGTCACCCCGCCATCTGGGCGATTACCCTGGCCTGCGGCATCGCGGTCGGCGGCGCCATCGGCGCGTTTCAGGGATCGATCATCGCCTTCCTCAACGTTCCCGCCTTCATCGTGACGCTTGGCGGCCTGCTCGTCTGGCGCGGCGCTACCTGGTTCGTGACGAGCGGCCAGACGGTTGCGCCGATGGACGCCACCTTCCGCCTCATGGGCGGCGGCACCGAGGGGTCGATCGGCGCCACGGCGAGCTGGATCGTCGGCGGTCTCGCCTGCATCGCCATCGTCGGCGCCATCCTCAATTCGCGCAAACAGCGCAAGCGCTTCGGCTTCCCGTTGCGTCCCGTCTGGGCGGAGTATTTCCTGGCAATCCTTGGCTGCGTCCTGGTGCTTGGCGCGATTGCGGTTGCCAACCACTATTACTGGCCGGTCAACATTGCCCGCAAATATGCCGATGCCAACGGCATCGCCTGGCCCGACGGCGGCCTGCAGATCTCGCACGGAATCGCCATTCCCGTGCTGGTCGCCGTTGCCGTCGGCATCGCCATGACCTTCATCGCCACCCGCCTCCGCTTCGGCCGTTACGTCTTCGCGCTCGGCGGCAACCCCGAAGCGGCTGAACTCGCCGGCATCAAGACGCGTTGGGTCACCGTCAAGATCTTCATGCTGATGGGCGTGCTCTGCGCGATCGCCGCGGCGATCTCGACGGCGCGTCTCAACGCGGCCACCAATGCGCAAGGGGAACTCGACGAGCTCTACACGATCGCCGCGGCCGTCATCGGCGGCACCTCGCTCGGCGGCGGTGTCGGGACCGTAGCCGGCGCCATGATCGGCGCGCTCGTCATGCAGTCACTGCAATCGGGCATGGTGCTGCTCGGCATCGACTCGCCGTTCCAGCGCATCGTCGTCGGTGTGGTCCTCGTCGTCGCCGTCTGGCTCGACACCGTCTACCGCGCCCGCGCCAAGTAAGAAGGAGTTCGAACGATGACTGAACACCGCACTCCGCTCGTGGAAATGAAGAACATTTCCATCTCCTTCGGCGGCATCCATGCCGTGGACAATGCCTCCGTCGATCTCTACCCCGGCGAGGTCGTGGCCCTGCTCGGCCACAACGGCGCCGGCAAGTCGACGCTGATCAAGATTCTCTCCGGCGCCTACCGGCGCGATGCCGGCGAGATCCTGATCAATGGTGAAGCGGCCGACATCCACAATCCGCGCGACGCCAAGAAATACGGCATCGAGACGATCTACCAGACCCTCGCCGTCGCCGACAATGTCGATGCCGCCGCCAATCTCTATCTCGGCCGGGAACTCCGCACCCCCTGGGGAACGCTCGACGACGTGGCGATGGAGGCGAAGGCGCGCGAGGTGATGGGCCGCCTCAACCCCAACTTCCAGCGCTTCAAGGAACCGGTGAAGGCGCTCTCCGGCGGCCAGCGGCAATCGGTGGCGATCGCCCGCGCCATCCTCTTCAACGCCCGCATCCTGATCATGGACGAGCCGACGGCAGCACTCGGGCCGCAGGAGACGGCCCAGGTCGGCGAACTCATCAAGCAGTTGAAGCGCGAGGGCATCGGCATCTTCCTGATCAGCCACGACATCCACGATGTCTTCGACCTCGCCGACCGCGTCTCGGTGATGAAGAACGGCCAGGTCGTCGGCCACGCCCGCACCGAGGACGTCACCAAGGACGAGGTGCTCGGCATGATCATCATGGGTAAGGTACCGGCCAAGGCGATCCCCGGCCCCGGCGCCATGCAGATGGCTTGAACAATCGTCACGCGCTGTGCATAAGCGATGCCGCATCCCCGGATGCGGCATTTTTCTTGACCCGCGCGCGATGCGCCGCGACCACAGCCGCGAAGCGGAAAGCGCGTTTCCCCCACAATCTCTTGCAATTGACCATTGAAGCGGCACGCAAGCTAGGCTAAGAACCGCTACAGCCTGCTTCGGCGGCCCTGCCGCCAACGGATGCACCCGTAGCTCAGCTGGATAGAGTGTTGGATTCCGATTCCAAAGGTCACAGGTTCGAATCCTGTCGGGTGCGCCATTTTACTTCTGTCCGACCCGGAGATAGGTAACATCATCTTTTCCAGATGGTTGCCACGCTCGACAGCTTCCGCGACTCCCTGGAGGATCTGGGTGGTGGCTTGGGCGTTACCGACCCGGTGTCAGGGCCGGTTGTCTTTTCGATAAAATAGAGGCCGGAGGGCTTGGAAGCGATCCGCGCAATTCGGGCGCGAGTCCGAAGCCATTGTGATCGGAAGGTCTCAGCTCTTGTATAAGACGTGCGCCACCACGGGATGCTCGATGCCCTTGAGCTTGAAGGCGCGCGTTTGTGTGCCGGCCATCCGTTCCGGCGCCTGCGCCGCAGCTTCGACCGAGACCAATATCTCGCCTGCAGCAGCTTGGGATTCAAGCCTTGCGGCCAGATTGACCGCACTGCCAATTGCCGTGAAGTCGCTGCGGAAGGTTGAGAACTCGCCAATCTCGACCTGACCGGTATGAACCCCGACGCCGACGCCGAGCGCCTCGACCGAAGCTTCATCGATGCGCAAGTCCAGGCTCTTGAGAGCCGACGTGCAAGCTCGCTGAATATCGAGTGCTGCCGCGACGGCGGCGTCAGCATGATGCTTGATCTTGATCGGAAAGTTGAAGATCGCCATCAGGCCGTCGCCCATCTGCTTGTTGACGATTCCGTCGTGACCCCAGACCGCCTGAGCACATCGATCCTGGAAGACGCTGACGATTTCACTCAAAGTTACCGGGTCCATCCGCTCCGAGAGGTTAGTGAAACCGCGGATGTCGGCGAACAGTATGGTGGCGGTGGCAGAGATATGGCGCTGCTTCTTGACGTATCGAAAGGAACGCTCGCAGATCGTGCAGATATTCGGGTTCATCTTGCTCCGGGTGATGCCGAAAGCACGAAACGGAAGCGCAAGCGGGCCCCGAATCGGGATTGGCATGTGCATCTGATCCCAGCAGCCACGGCAGATGCGAGCGGTCGATTCCATCTGAACGATTCTCCAGGCTTGTTCGGCAAGTTTCGGCTAGCACTGGTGTGATGGCCGTCTGCTTCGTTTGTGCGATCCGTACACCTAGGCCGATGAGCTCCCTCCCCGATTCTTCTCCAGCCACGCCTTCAGCGCAACCGCATTGTTGTGGCTCTCATCCCGTGCCGCATAAAGCAGCGTCACCGGGCCTCCTCTGAGCTGTTCGCGCAGTTCTTCCAGCGACGCCTGTGCCGCCTCGCCTTCAAGCTCCTCGGCATAGGCGTCGCAAAACGCATCCCAATCCTCCGGCTTGCCATGAAACCGCTTGCGCAGCGCGTCGCTCGGGGCGATGTCCTTCAGCCAGAGGTCGATCCGCGCCTTGTCCTTGGCCATGCCGCGCGGCCATAGGCGGTCGACGAGAATGCGAGTGCCGTCCGACGCTTCCGGCGCCTCGTAGACGCGCTTCAACTTCAGTGATGCCATCCGATCCCCGCAAGCATTCCGGGCGGGCCATCACCACCCCCGGAACAGGACAAACTTAGCGGACCTCCACTAGTTGTGGAAGTACGTCTGAATTTCTTCGGGCGTGACCTTGCCGTCGCGGTTGACGTCCACCTTGTCGAAGATCCGCTTGTGGATGGTGCTGATCTCCTCGAAGGAAAGCGCGCCGTCATTGTCCGCGTCGGTGATGGCGAACATGATCTTCATCATCTGCCGGTGCATCCCTCCGCGCATCCGCATCCGCTCGCGCATGCGATCCCCGCGCCGGCCATCGCGCATTCCGTCGCCGCGGTCCATATCCGGTCGATCCGCTTGCGCGTCCTGGTCCTGGTCCTGGTCGGGCGTTTGCCCGGCCGGTGGAACCGGTGCGGGCGTCTGCGCGGCAGCGAAGCTCGCTGGGCTGACGATCATCAGCGCGGCAAGGGCGGCCACTATTGGCAATCGCATCGATGACATGGCATTCCTCCTTTTCGATGCAGGCCCGACGGACTTACGGTACGGTTTCGCACCCGGTGGCGGCGTCGCCCGTGTCGCTCACCGCCCGCCAGGCGGCGACAATGGCATCCGCCGCCATTTCTCCGGCGCTGTCATCGGTCAGCCACGAGATGACCGAAACACGCATTACCTTTCGCCCACGCCAGTTCGCGCCGCCGGCGAAGCAGACGCCGTCGGCCTGCAGCCTCTCGACAGTCCGTTGCGTCAGCCGGTCGGCCTCCTCGTCCGCTCGGCCCGCGCCGAAGCGGACCATGAACTGGTTGAGCACGACCTCGTTCAGAATGGCGATCCCTTCTTCGCCGCGCAGACGATCGGCCATCTGACGGGCGATCCGGCAATGACGCTCGACCATCGCCGCAATGCCCCTTCGGCCGAGATGCTTGATCATCGCCCAGGTGGCGAAGCCACGGGCGCGGCGCGAAAGCTCCGGCACGAAATGGCTGGGGTCCCGCTCGCCCTCATGGCTTGGCGGCAGATAGCTCGCCGCGATCGTCATCGCACGGCGATGGGCGTCCGCGTCACGGATGATGGCATAGCCGCAATCATAGGGCGTCTGCAGCCATTTGTGGCCGTCCGTCGCCCAGGAATCGGCTTCATCAACGCCCTCGGCCAGCACCCGCTTCCGGGCACTGGCGCAGGCCCAGAGCCCGAAGGCGCCATCGACATGGACCCAGGCGCCGATGCGCCTGGCGATCGGCATGAGTGCGGCGAAATCGTCGAAGGCGCCGGTGTTGATCTGCCCGGCCTGCAGGATGATTATCGATGGGCCGGAGACCCTGGCCGCCGCCTCGCCGAAATCCGATGTGCTGATGCAGCCCATCTCGTCGGTCTTCAGGCGAGTGACGCGGTCGTGTCCGAAGCCGAGAAACTGCAGTGCCGAGAAGACCGTCGCGTGCGCGTCGTCGCCGATCAGCACGGTGACCGGCGGCGCGCCGAAAAGACCTTGCGCTTCGGCGTCCCAGCCGACGCGCCTCAGGACCTCGCCGCGCGCCGCGGCAAGGCAGACGAAGTTCGCCACTGTCGCGCCGGTCGCGAAGCCGACGGAACTTTCCCGCGGCAGGTCGAGAAGGTCGAGCAACCAGCCGGCGGCGACGGCTTCGCTTGCCGCCGCAGCCGGTGCGGCATGATGGTTGCCGGCGTTCTGGCCCCAGGCGCTGGTCATCCAGTCTGCCGCCACCCCGACCGGATGCGAGCCGCCGATCACCCAGCCGAAAAACCGCGATCCCGTCATGGCGTGAAGGCCGGGCTCCGCTTTGGCGGCAAGCGCATCGATCACCTCGGGGCCGGACGCCCCCTCCTCCGGAACCGGCTCGCGGAACGCCTCCAGCGAGCCGAGATAGGAGACCTGCGGCCTTTGCTGACGATCAGACATTGTGTCGCGGAACCGCGCGGCATGATCTGCCGCGCGGCGAAAAAGGTCATGGACAGATCCGTCATCCATGCGGCGCCTCTCCTCCAACTGTGGGTCACGCGCCGCGCGTGACCCATGCGCCCATCAATGAACTCGGGTCCCGTTCACGCCGCACCGCGCAGGCCGGTCGGACGGACGTTCTGGTTCATCCGGAACAGGTTCTGAGGATCGTAGCGGTCCTTGACCTCGACCAGACGCCGGTAGTTGCCGCCATAGGCCGCCTCGACCCGGTCGACTTCGTCCTCGGGCATGAAGTTGATGTAAGCAGTGCCGGCGGCATGCGGCTTGGCAGCCTCGAAGAGCCGTCGCGCCCATTCGGTGCAGGCCCGGTCCATTTGCGGTTCTTGCCAGCGGGCGTGAACATTCATGATGAAATGTGAATTGCGCTGCGGGAAGGCGGTCTCCTCCACTGCGACACGGCCGGCGGCCCCGCCGACATGGGCGATGAAGATCTCGCATTCCGGCCCCGGCAATTGTCGGACGGCATCGAGCAGGATGCCGATCGTCTGATCGGAAAGCTCCATGAAATCATGGCTCTTCCAGTAGTTGCGGGCGCCAGGCGCGAGCAGCGGATCGAAGGCCTGCTGCCAGGCGACAAAGGGAACGGGACCGACGACATCGGCGATAGGCTCACCGATGGAACGCAGGTCTGCGGTTGGCTTCTCGCCTGCTTCGGGGTCGCCGCAATAGCACATGGCCAGCAGCAGAACCTCCCTGCCGTGCCACTCGGCAGGAAGGAAGGGCAAGGGCGGCGCCTGCCGCATCACGGCCCAGCAGGTGAGTTCGTCCGGTGCGGTCTCAAGCGCCTGCCGGTATTGCTTGAGCACACTTTCCGCTTCGGCGAAGGGATGCACGACCAGCCCCGCGACAACGTCCGGGCCAAGTTCATTGAGCGCGAATTCGAAGGCCGTGACGACGCCGAAATTGCCGCCACCGCCGCGGAGCGCCCAGAAGAGGTCGCGGTGTTCCGTCGGGCTGGCACGCACCAGCTCGCCGCTCGCCGTCACCACATCGGCCGAAAGCAGGCTGTCGATCGTCAGACCGAATTTGCGCGCGGTCCAGCCGAAGCCGCCGCCGAGCGTCAGGCCGGCGATGCCGGTTGTCGAGTTGATGCCGGTCGGCAGCACCAGGCGGAAAGCCTGGGTTTCCTTGTCGACGTCGGCCAGCGGCGCGCCGGGCTCGACCCAGGCCCGTTTCGTCGTCTGGTCGACGCGCACCGATCTCATCGGCGAGAGATCGATCATCAGGCCGCCGTCACAGACGGCATTGCCGGCGATGTTGTGACCGCCGCCACGCACGGAAACCAGCAACTGGTTCTCCGCCGCGAAGCGAACCGCATTGATGACGTCGGAGGCGCCGGCGGCGCTGACGATCAGGCCGGGCCGGCGGTCGATCGTCGCGTTCCAGATGGTGCGCGCCTCGTCATAGGCCGGGTCGCGCGCGTCCAGCACTCGGCCGCGCAACCTCCCCGCGAGAGCCTCGATGGCCGCGGCGCTGATCGTTGTCTTTCCTGCTTGCAGATCGGTGAGGCTCATATCGTTCATGATTCGATCCTCCCTCGTGAACCATGCCCCAGCGGGCGGCATTCTGCGCCTTTGCCGGGCGGTCGGCAAGCGACGCCGGCCGCCGCGACCTATACTCCTTTGGGGTTAGCCGGCGGCAGCGCGGCACCGCGATTGTTGCAATCGTCCAGAAAATGCTCCAATGAAACGCGGGCTCAGCGGAGTGCGAGGCCACGCAAGGAAGCAGCTTTGGAGAGTCAGCTTTGGGCATGAAGGTCGTCATTCTCGCCGGCGGATACGGCACCCGCATCTCCGAGGAAAGCCACCTCCGACCGAAGCCGATGATCGAGATCGGCGGACGCCCTATCCTCTGGCACATCATGAAGATCTACAGCCACTACGGCTTTTCCGATTTCGTGATCTGTCTCGGCTACCGCGGCTACATGATCAAGGAGTATTTCTCCAACTACATCCTGCACTTGTCCGACGTCACCTTCGACATGACGACGGGCGAGACGATCTACCACTCGAGCAAGGCTGAACCCTGGCGAGTGACCCTCGTGGACACAGGGCCCGAGTCCATGACCGGTGGACGCCTGAAGCGCGTCGGCAGCTATCTCGGCGACACCTTCTGCCTCACCTATGGTGACGGGGTGGCCGACATCGACATCCGCGCGCTCACCGATTTCCATCTCCATCACGGCCGCGAGGCGACGGTCACCAGCGTCGTGCCGCCGGGACGCTACGGAGCGCTGGCGATCGAGTCCGGCCAGGTCAAAAGCTTCACCGAAAAACCGGCCGGCGACAACGGCCGCATCAATGGCGGCTTCTTCGTGCTGAACCGTTCCGTGCTCGACCGCATCGGCGGCGACCACGTCGCTTTCGAAAGCGCGCCGCTGGAAGGACTGGCGCGCGACGGTGAGCTGATGGCCTTCCCGCATGACGGCTTCTGGCGTCCGATGGATACGCTGCGCGACAAGAACCAGCTCGAGGAACTCTGGCAGCAGAACCGCGCACCCTGGAAGCTCTGGTCATGAGCCGCCTGCCCGATCCGGATTTCTGGGCGGAGAAGCGCGTCCTTCTGACCGGCCATACCGGCTTCAAGGGCAGCTGGGCGGGCCTCTGGCTCGAGAAGATGGGCGCTGAGGTCACCGGCTATGCCCTGCCCCCCGCATCCGACCCATCGCTTCATGCGCTTCTGCATGCGGGCGGCCTGCCGGACGGGCAGTTCGGCGACATCCGCGACGGCGAGACGCTCGCCGCGATCACGCGCAAGAGCGAGCCGGAGATCATCCTGCACATGGCGGCCCAGCCGCTGGTGCGCGAGAGCTATGCGACGCCCGCCGAGACTTTCGACGTCAACGTTATGGGCACGATCCGCCTGCTCGAGGCGGCACGCGCCGTGCCTTCGGTGAAGACAATTCTCGTCGTGACCACCGACAAGGTCTATCGCAACGACGAGAGCGGACGGCATTTCCAGGAAGGCGACACGCTCGGCGGTCACGATCCCTATTCTGGCTCGAAGGCCGCCTGCGAGGTCGCGGTGGCGACCTGGCGCAGCGCCTATTTCAACGAACGTGGCATCCGCGTCGCCACCGCTCGCGGCGGCAATGTGATCGGCGGCGGCGACTTTTCCGCCGACCGGCTCGTTCCGGACATCGTCCGCGCCGCCCTTTCCGGCACCAGGCTCAATATCCGCAGCCCGTTTGCGACGCGTCCCTGGCAGCACGTGCTCGATTGCCTGAACGGCTATTTGCTCTTTGCCGAAGCGCTCTGCAAGAACGCAGGCGATATCGACGCCCTGAACTTCGGCCCCTCGCCCGGCGAGCCGCAGATCCCTGTGCGCGATGTGGCGAGTGCCATTCAGGCCGCAATGGGCCTCTCTCGCGAATGGGACGACGTCTCATCGCTGAAGCAGCCCCGCGAGATGCAGACGCTCGGCCTCGACCCGGCGCTCGCCGGCGAGAGACTGGCCTGGCGCGCGCGCTTGACGCAAAGCGAGGCGATAGAATGGACGGCCCAATGGTACGACGGCTGGCGCCGGGGCAAAGCTCCGCTCGAGCTGACGCTTGACCAGATCGAAGCATTCACGAAAGGCGATTGACCACCATGACTCACTCCTGCCGCTTCTGCTCGACCCCGCTTGCAACCGTCGTTGCGGACCTTGGCGCGACACCCTGGTCGAACTCGTTTCTCGAGCCGACCGAGGAAGCGGTCGCACGGGAGAAGGCATTTCCGCTGAAAGTGATGGTCTGTTCGGAATGCCTGCTCGTTCAGACCACCGAGACGGTGCCGGCCGACGAAATCTTCAACGCTGACTACCACTATCTGTCGTCCTTCTCGACGAGCTGGCTGGACCACTCCCGGCGCTATGCAGAGAAGATGACCGAGCGCTTCGGTCTGGACAGCACGTCGCAGGTCGTCGAGGTCGCCTCGAACGACGGATATCTGCTGCAATATTTCGCCGCGAAGCAAATTCCCGTGCTCGGCATCGAGCCGGCCGGCAATGCCGCAAAGATTGCGGAAGGCCGTAACGTCCCGACCCATGTCGCCTTCTTCGGCCGCGACACGGCGACTGAACTGGTCGGCCGGGGCATCCGAGCCGACTTGACGGCCGCCAACAATGTGCTCGCCCATGTGCCGGACATTGCCGACTTCGTCAGCGGATTCGCTATTCTTCTAAAAGCCGACGGTGTCGCGACGTTCGAGTTCCCGCACCTGTTGCGGCTGATCGAGGGCATCCAGTTCGATACGATCTATCACGAGCACTACTCCTATCTCTCGCTCGTCGCCGTCGAACGGATCTTCGCCGCCTGCGGGCTTAAGGTGTTCGACGTCGAAGAGATACCTACCCATGGCGGCTCGCTGCGCGTCTATGCCCAACCGCTGACCGGCACTCGGGCCGAGACAAGCGGGCTCGTCAAGGTACGGGCCGATGAGGCAAGAGCCGAGCTCACCGAAATGGCGACCTATACCGCCTTCGGCGAACGGATCGCTGCCGTTTGCGAGGGTTTCCGCGCTTTCCTGCGAGACGCCAAGAACGAAGGCAAGCGGGTGGCCGCCTATGGCGCCGCCGCCAAGGGCAACACGTTTCTGAATGTCTGCGGCGTGACCGCGGCCGACATCGACTTCATCGTCGACCGCAATGACCTGAAGCAGGGCAAGCTCTCGCCCGGCAGCCATATCGCGATCCACGAGCCGGCCAGGCTCGAGACTGAGAAGCCCGATTACGTCGTCATCCTGCCCTGGAACCTGACCGACGAGATCGTCAGGGCGAACGACCATATTCGCACCTGGGGCGGCCGCTTCGTCGTTGCCATACCGGACGTGCGGGTGATTTGACCTTTCAGACGCCAATGGAAAAAGGGGCGCTCGCATTCGCGAACGCCCCTTAGACCTTGAGACCCGCTCCGCTGCCGATTAGCGATCGAGCCTTTTCAGGAAACCGTCCGGCGCAACGGTGACCATCAGCTTGTTCTGAACCGACCGGTCGATCTCGAATTCCGGGTGGGATTCGAGATAGCTGTGCACCGCGGTTTTCGGATTGTCGCCGACGTCCCAGGGGCGATCCTCGAAGAAGCCGGCGGGCATGTCCTCCACCAGCGTGTCGAACACGACGCAGTAGCAGCCTGGAGTGACCAGCGGCGCATAGGCCTCCAGCTCGGCAAGCACATGCGCGTGGGTGTGCATGGAATCGAGGCAGACCATGACGCGCTCGTAGCCTGCCGACGCCTCACGGACCTGTTTCACGACGTCGGTATCGATGGCTGAACCCTGGAACATCTGGATGCGGCTTGCCATCGGATGGGCTTCGATCGCCGCGCGATTATGGGCGCGAATGTCAATATCGACGCCGATCACCTTGCGCTTTGAATGGCTCGGATCGAACGAAACGCCCGTCTCGATCGCGTCGCACATGTCGAGCATGGCGAGCAGCGAGGCGCTGAGGATCAGCGAGCCTCCATGGGCGATCCCGGTCTCGATCACCAGATCGGGACGCGTTGCCCAGATCAGTTCCTGCATCGCCACGATATCCTGCGGATACTGGATGATCGGACGGCCGAGCCAATCGAAATTATAGACGTAGCGCTTCGCCATCGAGGCTTCGCGCCATTGGTCGGAAAGCGCCTGGAATTCGCCGTCGCGGCGATAGCCGTCAATCGCGGCTGCCCGTTCGGCGCGGAATTGTTCGATAGGGTCCATGTCCGGTCCTGTCTTCATGTGGAAGGCCGCGGATCGAGATTCGGCTCCGATCCGCTCATGCCCAGGATTTCAGAAATGCGCTCTAGCACAGGTGTGGCCGCAAAAGCGAATTCCTCTTTCACCCGCCCGTTGAAGATCGGTGCAAGAGAAACGGCCGGCGCCTTGTCGTTGACGGCAAGGGTGCATGTGGTCCGCGATTGAATTGCCGCACACCATTCCGCATGACTGGTCTGCCTGCCGCTCGCCACGTTATAGACCGAGTGCCGCCCTTGCTGGGCGATCCGGAGCAGCAGATCGACGGCGTCGTCGATCCAGATATAGTCCTTGCTGGACTCGAGCGCCGTCTGAAGCTGGATGTGCCCCGCGCTGGCCTCTCGGCACAGCGCCCCGAGGAACGTATCCGCCTGTGCTTCATCGGGACCGACGACGTTTGACAGCCGCGCCACCCGCACGTTCTGGCGCCCAGAGGCGAGACAGAGCGCCTCCCCCGTCAACTTCGAAAGATTGTAGAGGTCCGATGGATTGAGCGGCGACGCCGACAGAAGGGCAGTTTCGCGCGTGTCCTGACCATTGGTATAGACGCGCGTCGATGAAAGATAGAGGAAAGAGGAAAACGCGTTCTGGCGCAGCACGTCCGCCGCGAGCGAAACGTGGGCCTCGATCGTGTCGAACGGCCGGGTGCGAAAATCGGCGGTCAGGCCGATAGCATAGATCACATGGCCGAGGTCCTGGCCTGCGAGCGGCAAGTCGGCACGGCCGGGTGCATTGACGACCTGTCCGAGTTCGCGCAACCGCCGCACCAGATTGCGCCCGATGAAACCGGAACCGCCGAGAACCGTGAACATCACGACCTCTCGCCGAGCCGGCGCAGCGGATTGCCGCCGCAGATCGCATAGGCCTCGACCTCGCCGCGCACGATCGAGCCTGCGGCAATGACGCACCCCTTTCGAAGGATGGCGCCGTCGAGGATCACCGAATTCGCCCCGATCCAGACGTCCTCCTCGACAACGATGCCGCCGCGGCTCGGCTCGAAGCCTTGCTCGCGGATCGAACGGTCCTTGTCCTTGAAGGCGTGGTTGACCGGCGCAAAGGTGCAATTGGCGGCGATCAGCACATTGTCGGCGATGCTTATGCCGTTGCCCGTGTAGAAGACGCAGCCGCTGTTGATATAGCAGAAACGGCCGATCTCGAGGTCGCCAAAACCGCCGGCCGGCTTGATCTTGACGAAGCTGTCGATGACGGAGGCCTCGCCCACAACGATCCGGGTCCCGCGAACGGAATCCTCGATGTCGCTAAGCGGGCTGATCCTCGCCGTCGGGTGCAGGTCGATCATGGTGGCTCCAAAGTCGTCCGGCATTCTTTTCCAGTTAGCGCTTGCCGCGTCAACGCTTGATCGTGCAAGAAGCGCTCCGGGAAATTGCATCCTTGGGGAATGTCATGTCGCGCTTCAATCGCCTCTCCACGCCGCTTCCGGGCCTGATCGTCATCGAGCGAAAGCAGGCCGGCGACGAGCGCGGCTTCTTCTCGCGCTTCTTCTGCCGCGACGAGCTGCGTGATTTCGGAGCTGACGGATCCATCGCGCAGATCAATCACACTTTGACGCGCAACGAGGGGGCGATCCGCGGCATGCATTTCCAGCGGCCGCCCCATGACGAGACGAAATTCGTCTCCTGCCTGTCCGGCGCTGTCTTCGATGTCGCCGTCGACCTCCGGCCGGATTCGCCCACCTATCTCAAATGGCATGGCGAAATCCTGAGCGCGGAAAACGCCCGCTCGATGATGATCCCCGGCGGCTTCGCCCACGGCTTCCAGACGCTGGCAGAGGACTGCGAGCTTCTCTACCTGCACGACAAGGCTTACGCGCCGGACGCCGAAGGCGGGCTCAACCCGCTCGATCCGCGCCTCGCAATCGCCTGGCCGCTCGCGGTGACCCAGATGTCGGAGCGCGACCGCGCTTTCGGCTTGCTCTGATCGGAAGCGGATGTCGTTACCCTGCCCTGCCGGGCAGAGGGGTTCCTCGGCCTCGCATCGATCCAACCAGAGGGTTTACGCCGTCTTTCGCCGGAACCCTTTGCTGGCCACCATCAGATTGCGCGTATAGTCCTCGGCAATGCGGCCCGCGACGAGGTCCGCCGAAGTGAGCCGCTCGACCACACGCCCCACCTGCATCACGGCAAGGCGGTCGCACATATGGGTGACGACTCCGAGGTCGTGGCTGACCATGAGGAAAGTCAGCTTGCGGTCGCGGCGCACCTGTTCGAGAAGATTCAGCACCTCGGCTTGTACCGACGCATCGAGCGCCGAGGTTGGCTCGTCGAGCAGCAGGATCGAAGGTTCGAGGATCAGCGCCCGGGCGATTGCGACACGCTGGCGCTGACCCCCGGAAAGCTGATGCGGATAGCGGAAGCGGAAGCCCGAGCCGAGGCCCACTTCGTCGAGCGCCTTCAGGATGCGGCGTTCGCCGTCACTGATGCCGTGGATCGCCAGCGGCTCCATCAACTGCCGGTCGATGGTCTGGCGCGGATGCAGCGAACCATAGGGATCCTGAAACACCATCTGCACCGCGCGGTAGAACGCCTTGTCGCGACGCGCGCCGCGAAGCTCGCGCCCCTGGACGCGGATCGCACCCTTGCTGACCGGGGCAAGCCCGGCGAGCGCCCGGAGCAGCGTCGATTTGCCCGAGCCGGACTCGCCGACGAGACCGAAGGATTCGCCGGCGTCCACGTCTATGCTGGCGGCGTCGAGCGCCCTGAAGTCGTCATAGACGACGCTGAGATTTTGAACGGAAATAGTCGCCGTCATAGGGCCCACTCCGGCTTGCGGTCGAGAACGGGCAAGGGATGGCGATCGGCACCGATCACCGGCATGCAGTTCAACAGCCCCTGGGTATAAGGATGCCTGGCGTTGGCGAGTTCCGTGGCAGCGATTTCCTCGACGATCCTGCCGGCATACATGACGAGTACACGATCGCAGAAGGACGAGACGAGCCTCAAGTCGTGCGAGACGAAGATCAGCCCCATGCCGCGCTCGGCGACCAGCTTGTCGAGAATCGACAGCACCTCGAGTTGCACCGTTACGTCGAGGGCTGAGGTCGGTTCATCGGCGATCAGGAGCTCCGGCCCGGCGACCAGCATCATGGCGATCATCGCCCGCTGGCCCATGCCGCCCGAGACCTCGTGCGGATAGAGATCGAAGACGCGCGCGGGATCGCGGATCTGCACCGCCGCCAGCATGTCGAGCGCCCGCTTGCGCGCCTGCGCACGGCCGATCTTCTCATGGCGTTGCAGCGTCTCGACGATCTGCCGGCCGATGCTCATCACCGGGTTCAGCGAGTATTTCGGATCCTGCAGGATCATGGCGATGCGCTTGCCGCGAAGATCGCGCCGCAGCTTCGGTGGCGCCGAGATGAGGTCGATGCCGTCAAAGGCGAGCCGCTTCGCCGTCACTTCCGCATGTGGCGGAGTCAGGCCCATGATCGCCCTGCCCGTCTGCGACTTGCCGGAGCCGCTCTCGCCGACGATGCCCAGACGCTCGCGTCCGAGCGTGAAGGAAACGCCGCGCACCGCCTCGACGACACCGGTGCGGGTCGGGAAGCGGACGCGCAGATCTTCGACAGTCAATAGCGTGCTCATTGGCCGCTCTCCCGCGGATCGAGCGCGTCGCGCAAGCCGTCGCCGAGCAGGTTGAAGCCGAGGCTGACGATCAGGATGGCAACGCCGGGCATGGTCGCGACCCACCATTGATCGAGGATGAAGCGGCGGCCGGAAGCGATCATCGCACCCCATTCGGGGAGCGGCGGCTGCGCACCGAGGCCGAGAAAGCCAAGGCCTGCCGCCGTCAGGATGATGCCGGCCATGTCGAGGGTGACGCGCACGATCAGCGACGACATGCACATCGGCATCACGTGGCGGAATACGATGCGCGCCGGCGAGGCGCCCATCAGGCGGACGGCGGCGATATAGTCGGAGTTGCGCACCGTCAGCGTCTCGGCGCGGGCGATGCGCGCATAGGGCGGCCAGGAGGTGATCGCGATGGCGATAACGGCGTTTTCGATGCCGGGCCCGAGCGCCGCGACGAAGGCGAGCGCCAGCACAAGTTTCGGAAAGGCGAGGAAGATGTCGGTGATGCGCATCAGGATCGCATCGATCCAGCCGCCGGCGTAGCCGGCGACGGCGCCGACGATCAGGCCGACGGGCGCCGCGATGACGGCGACGAGAACGACGACGGCGAGCGTCAGCCGCGAACCGTGGATCAGCCGCGACAGGATGTCCCTGCCCTGGTCGTCGGTCCCGAGCAGGTAGCCCTCGCTGCCGGGCGGCAGCAGCCGCGCGCCGGCGAGATTGCCGATATAGGGCGAATGCGGCGCGAGGAAATCGGCGAATGCGGCGACGAAGCACAGGCCCAAGAGAATTAGAAGCCCGACCACAGCGAGGCGGTTCGCCGAGAAGCGGCGCCAGGTCATGTAGGCGCGGCCGAGGCGCGCCTGCAGCCGCGACTGCGGCCGGTCGGAGAGCAGCCATTCGCGGCGCGTCATGGGGCGAGTTTCCGTGGCAAGGCTCATCGGGCACGCGTCCTCGGGTCAAGCGTCCGGTAAAGCAGGTCGGACAGGAGATTGATGCCGATGAAGACCGAACCGATGATGAGCGTTCCGCCGAGAACGGCGTTCATGTCGGCATTCTGCAGCGAATTGGTAATGTAGAGGCCGAGCCCCGGCCAGGAAAAGACGGTCTCGGTCAGCACCGAGCCTTCAAGCAGCCCTGCATAGGAAAGCGCGATCACCGTGACTAGCGGCACCGCCGCGTTGCGCAGCGCATGGCCCCAGATGATCCGCGCCTCCGATAACCCCTTGGCGCGAGCCGCGACGATGTATTCCTGCTGCAACTCGTTGAGCATGAAGCTGCGGGTCATCCGGCTGATATAGGCGAGTGAGAAATAGCCGAGCAGCGAGGCCGGCAGGATGATGTGACGGAAGACGTCGCGGAAGACGTCCCACTGCCTCTGCCAGAGCGCGTCGATGAGGTAGAAGCCGGTGGTCGGCGAGAAGGTATATTCGTAGACGATGTCGATGCGGCCGGGATAGGCGACCCATCGCAGCCGCGCATAGAAGACCAGCAGTGCCAGCAGCGCCAGCCAGAAGATCGGCACGGAATAGCCGACGAGGCCGATGACGCGGACGATCTGGTCGGCAATGCTGCCGCGCTTGACCGCCGCAAGGACGCCGAGGGGAACGCCGATCAGGGCGCCGATCAGCGTGCCGAGCGTTGCAAGCTCGATCGTCGCGGGGAAAACGCGGCGGATATCGGTCATCACCGGATTGGTCGTCAGCACGGAGACCCCGAAGTCGCCGGAGAGCGCCTGCCGGCAGTAGATGAAGAATTGCTCATAGAGCGGCAGGTTGAGCCCCATTGCCTCGCGGGTCCGTTCGACCACATGGGAGGGTGCCCGATCCCCCAGCACAGCGAGCACCGGATCGATCGGTATCACCCGGCCGATGAAGAAGGTGACGGCAAGAAGGCCGAGATAGGTGGTCGCCACGACGACGAGAAACTGCAGCGCCGTGGCAATCGCCCTGCGGGAACGGGCGCGCCGGCGCCCGCTCATTCGCACTATATCGCTCATGCTCAAGGGAACGGTCCTTTCGACTATTCCTTGGAGACGTTCCAGACGTAGTTGGTGTCGAAGCTCGGTCCGAGCTTGAAGCCCTTCAGAGTGCCGCGCAGCCCGGCGACCTCGGTCTGCTGGAAGATGATCACAAAGGGGCTGTTGTCGAGAACGGTCTTCTGCAGGTCCTTGTAGATCTCCGCACGCTTGGCGCTGTCGCGCTCGAGAAGCGCTTCCTTGGTCTTCTTGCTCAGTTCCGGAACGTCCCAGGCGTTGCGCCAGGCGAGCGTCTTGTTCGTACCCGCGTCGGAATTGTCAGGATTGTTGGTGAAGGTATCGGCGTTCGAATGCGGATCGAAATAATCCATGCCCCACTGGCCGATATACAAATCGTGGTTGCGGGCGCGGTACTTGGTCAGCGTCTGCTTGCCGTCACCGGGAATGATTTCGAGCTTCACGCCCGCCTGCCCCAGCGTCTGCTGGAAGGATTCGGCAATGCCGGTGGACGGCTGGGTGTTGCGTACATCCATGGTGACGGTGAACCCGTCCGGATAACCGGCTTTCGCCAGCAGTTCCTTCGCTTTGGCGACGTCGAATGTATATGGGTTCTCGTTCAGCGCGCCGAGAACGCCCTTCGGCAGGAAACTCTGGTGGATCTCGCCGATCCCCTTGATCAGGGTGGTGCCGATCGCGTCATAGTCGACCAGATATTTGAACGCCTTCTGGACCTCCGGCTTCGCCAGCTTCTCGTTCTTCTCATTGAGGCTGATGTACCAGACCGTGCCCTTCGGCGCGCTGGTCGTCGCCAGATCGCCATTCTTGGAAACAGCCTCGTAGTCGCCCGGCTCGAGATTGCGCGCCACATCGATATCGCCGGCTTCGAGTGCGAGCCGCTGGCCGGAGCTTTCCTTCATGTGCCGGTAGATGACCCGGGCGAGCTTCGCCGGCTCGCCATAGTAGTTATCGTTCCGCTCCAGCGCGACGACTTCGTTCGCCCGCCACTCCCGCAACTTGAACGGCCCCGAGCCGGCATAGCCGGTCTTCAGCCATTCATTGCCGAAATCGTTGTCGTATTTGTAATCCTTCGTCGGTTCTACGGACTTGACATGCTCGAGCACCAGCTTCTTGTCGACCACCGAAGCCACGGTCGCGGTCAGGCAGTTCAAGACGAAGCTCGGCGCATAGGGCTGGTCGACGGTGAAGACGAAGGTTTGCTCGTCCGCAGCCTTGGCCTTTTCGGCGACGTTGTCGCCGGTGAGCCCGAACTGGGTGAGGATGAAGGCCGGGCTCTTATCGAGCTTGACGGCACGCTCGAAGGAATAGGCGACGTCCTCGGCGGTGATCGGATTGCCGGAGGCGAATTTCATATCCGGCTTCAGCTTGAACGTATAGGTCAGGCCGTCGTCCGATACCGTCCAACTGTCGGCGAGATCGCCGACCACCTTGGACGTGTCGTTGAGGTCGAGACGGACGAGCAGGCTGTAGGTGTTGCTGGTCATCTCCGCGGTCGAAAGCTCGAAGGCTTCACCCGGATCCATGGTGATGATGTCGTCGAACGCGAAGCCCTCGACCAACGTGTCTTTCGGCGTCTCAGCCAGAACCGGCTGAGCGACGCCCATCGCGAGCGCAAGCGCCGCGGAAGCAGTCAGAAGCCGAAAACGTCCATTGAGCTTATGCATCATTTTTGCGCTTCCCTCTTTTTAGCCCTTGGCGGGCTCTTCTTCATGGGGTTCAGGCGGCCTCGTGCCAAGCCTTCCCCAGAACTCTCAGCCAGTTCTCGCGGCATATTTTTCTAAGCTCGCGGTCACCATATCCGGCGCTCCGCAGCGCGGCAACGAGCTTCTGATTGCCTGCAGCATCAGCGATTTCTTCCGGTATCGTCGCGCCGTCGAAGTCCGACCCGAGCGCGACGCAGTCGATGCCGACACGCTCGACCATATAGTCGACGTGGCGCACCATATCGGAAAGCGGCGTGGCTGCATTTTCCTGTCCGTCGGCGCGCAGCATGGTCGTCGCATAGTTGAGCCCGACCAGGCCGCGGCTCTCGCGGATGGCATCGAGCTGCCTGTCGGTGAGGTTACGGGCGACCGGCGTCAGCGCATGGGCATTGGAATGGCTGGCGACGAGCGGCTGATCGGTGGTCTCCGCCACATCCCAGAATCCTTTCTCGGTGATGTGGGCGAGATCGATCAGGATGCCGAGCCGATTGCACGCCCGCACGAGTTCGAATCCGGCCTCGGTGAGGCCGGGCCCCGTGTCCGGCCACGACGGATAGGCGAAGGGCACGCCATGGCCGAAAACATTGTGGCGGCTCCAGACCGGCCCGAGCGACCGCAACCCGGCCGCATGGAAGGTCTCGAGCCCGGCAAGGTCGGGGCCGATGGCTTCGCAGCCTTCCATATGCAGGACGGCCGCAAAGATGCTGTCTGCCATCGCGTCACGGATTTCGCCGGTCGAGCGGCAGAGCCGCCAGGCCCCGGCCCGGTCAAGCCTCATGGCAATGTCGGCGAGCTCGATCGCCGTCGCTAGCGACGGCAGGCGGTCGAGCGGCTCCGACAGCGGCGTCACGTAGTGGCCGTCCTTGTCCGGCGTTCGCAAAACCAGATCACCCGAGGGAATGTAGATGGCACACAGTCCGCCGGCGAGACCGCCCGCCCTGGCACGCGGCACATCGATATGACCTTTCTCGGTCCCCTCGATGAATTCGGCTATCGGGTCGCTTCCACCGCGCGCATGCTGCCAAAGGCGCAAAAGCACGTCGTTATGGCCGTCGAAAACCGCCTGCATTCCCAATTTCCTTCGCCATTTCAGGGAGATCGGATGGATCATCCGCTATTGCCGCATCCAATCGAGGACGTGGCGATGCTATTGAAAGACATCCGCCATTTCAATGAATATCCGGGGGATTTCCTGGTCAAGCCCTGTAGCGAAATGTTGCATGCACGCCGCAGTCGCACGGGCGCCGCAGTGCAGGGCAATCCGAAAAAGCGTCAGGCAGGCTGTCCCGACAAACAAAAATCTGCCATTGGTTCCGGGGACGAGCGAACACTGTCCGATAGTCGCCGGTCATGACGATCGGTGCGAGTAGTGCTCAAGAGGGGGCTCGGGGTGCCGTCGATCGCTGGTGCAAGCCTGACCGCGCGGATGGTTCGCGCCTTATTTTGCGTGGGACTGTTGCTTTGCCTCTCCAGTTGCGGCGGGCGACCGGTCGGCGTCCTTGTTCCATCCGGCACCGCCGCGGGCGCCTCGGAAGTGGACCTCCTGGTGGCGACCACCCGGGCCCAGGCCGATGAGCCGGGCGTCCTCTTCACCGGCGAACGCGCCCCGGAGCTTTCGCTGACCGAAATCGTCGTCTCGATTCCCCCCGAGAAGAGCCGCAAGGTCGGCCAGGTCCAATGGCCAAAGAAATTGCCGGCCGATCCAAGCCGCGATTTCTCGACCGTCAGCGTCAAACCGCTGGAGGCCGGACCGGAGACGCAGGCCTGGCTCAACGGGCATCTGCCGAAGAGCCGGCGCGTGCTGATTTTCGTCCACGGCTTCAACAACCGCTTCGAGGACGCCGTCTACCGCTACGCCCAGATCGTCCACGATTCCGGCGCCGATGTCGCACCGGTGATCTTCACCTGGCCGTCACGCGCCAGCATCTTCGATTACAATTACGACAAGGAAAGCACCAACTATTCGCGCGACGCCCTCGAAGAGCTGCTGCAGCGGGCCTCGAAAAACCCTTCGGTCGGCGAAATCACGCTGATGGCGCATTCCATGGGATCGTGGGTTACCGTCGAAGCGCTCCGCCAGATGGCGATCCGCGACGGCCGCGTCGCTCCCAAGATCACCGACGTCATTCTCGCCTCGCCCGATCTCGACGTCGATGTCTTCGGCAAGCAAATGGAGGCCATGGGCAAGTCGCGGCCGAAATTCACGCTCTTCGTCTCTCGCGACGACCGGGCGCTGACCGTCTCGCGGCGGATTTCCGGCAACATCGACCGGCTCGGACAGATCGATCCCTCGGTGGAACCCTACCGGAGCCGTCTTGAGGAGGCCGGTATCACCGTGCTCGACCTGACGGCACTCAAGGGTGGCGACAGGCTCAATCATGGCAAGTTCGCCGAAAGCCCGGAAGTGGTGCGGCTGCTCGGCAACCGGCTGATTGCCGGACAGACCGTGACGGATTCGGATGTGGGCCTTGGCGAACGCGTGGGAGCCGTTGCGCTTGGAACGGCGCAGACCGTCGGCAGCGCCGCCAGCGTCGCCGTGTCGACGCCGATCATGGTCTTCGATCCACGCACGCGGCGAAATTACGACGCTCAGCTCCGTCGTTTCGGCCAATCGATGCAGAACACCGTCGGTTCGGCCGTCACGCCGTAGATCACATGTGCCGCACCAGAGCGGTCGCGATTGCCTAATGGAACGTCGACTTCGAGAAGAGATTGAGAACCAGCACGCCGGCAATGATCAGCGCCAGGCCGAGGATCGCCGCCAGATCGAGTTTCTGGCCGAAAGTGAAGTAGCCGACCGCCGAGATCAGCACGATGCCAAGGCCGCTCCACAGCGCATAGGCGATTCCGACGGGAATATAGCGTAGCGTATAGGACAGGAAGAAGAAGGCGACGGCATAGCAGACCACCGTCAGCACGGTCGGCGCGAGCCGCGTGAAGTGCTGCGCCGCCTGCATGGCCGAGGTGCCAAGCACTTCGAAGACGATTGCGATCACCAGGACGGTGTAGAGCATGGCGGGGTTCACGGCACGCCTCCGAAAAGTTCGAGTGAGATGGATGCCGATTGCCGGCGACTTCACCGCAGTGAAAGGGCTTTGAGCTTCTGAAGCAGCGCCGCCCGCGTGGACGCATCGATATCATGGCTCTGCATCAGGTCGGCAAGCCAGATGCCGTCAGCGGCAAACCGGGCAAGCAGGCAATTCGGCGAGCCGTCGGTCGCTGCGAACTCGGCTGATCGTCGCTCCACCCATTCCCGCCAGCGCGCCTTGAGATGCGGCTCCGCAAGCAGCGCAATCGTCAGCACCTGCCAGCCCCGCCCTTCCGCTTCCGCGTCCAGTGCAAAGCAGACGGTGAGATAGGCGCGGGTAAACCGCCCCTGCTCCACCCCATCGTCCGCCATCGCCGCCTCGATCGTGCGGTCGAATCGGCCGATCAATTCGTCGAACAGGCCGTCGAGCAAAGCGAGCTTGTTGGGAAAATGGTGCAGCAACCCGCCCTTGCTGACGCCGGCCGCCTGCGACACTTTTTCGAGCGTCATTGCGGTGATCCCTTGCTCGAGCGACAGCCGTGCGGCGACATCCAGCAATTGCTGGCGAACCCGCTCCGGCTGCTTCTTTCTGTGATAGGCGTTCGTCATACCGCCTAAAGATACCGTCTGGACGGTTTTGTCAAGTCCGCAAATGAGGCGACCTGCAACGCGATGAAACGCCGCAAGGCACGTGCGGACATTGTGCCCGGTGCGGAGCCGCTATACGAAGTCGGTCAAAGGACACGGTCATGACGGAAACGAAAACCACGACGCTCTACGAAGCGATTGGCGGCGATGCCGCGGTCCGCGCACTGACGCAGCGCTTCTATGAACTCATGGGCAGCCTGCCCGAGGCGGCCCGCTGCCGCGCCGTGCATCCGGCGGATCTCTCCGGCAGCGAGGAGAAGTTTTACGAATATCTGACCGGCTGGCTCGGCGGGCCGCCGATCTATGTGGAAAGGCGCGGCCATCCAATGCTGCGCCGGCGACACTTCGTGGCCGAAATCGGCTCGGCCGAACGCGACGAATGGCTGCTCTGCTTCACCCGCGCCCTCGAAGAAACGGTTTCCCACCCGCAGTTCCGGCAAGTCATCCTCGAACCGGTCACCCGGCTCGCCCATCACATGCAGAACAAGGAATGATTATCCAATGCCGAACCGCGGAATGCGTGGCAGCGTGCTTTTCATCGCCGGACTGATGGGCGTTTTCGGTGTCGCCGCCGCGGCGGCGGCCTCGCACGGCGCTGACCCGAGGCTGCTAGGCGGAGCGTCCGCCATGTGCCTCGCCCATGCGCCGACACTCGTCGCGCTGCATGCCGGATGGAGAGATTTCCGCACGGCGGCCGTCGCCGCACCGCTGCTCGCCGCCGGCACCGCCGTCTTCTCTGCCGACCTCGCCATCCGTCATTTCGCCGGCGACGGTCTCTTTCCGATGTCGGCGCCGCTCGGCGGCCTTATGATGATGGCTGGATGGCTCGCCGTCGCGGTGGGAGCGTTCCTGCCCCGCAAGGCTGGCTAAAGAGGACTCAAGCCCCCTCGACACGGTATAGCCTTCGAATTTCGGCGGGCCCAGATACATGGCGCGATTGTCGGCGGCGTTACGGTGCGCCGCCCGGAAGTTTTCCGATTTCGTCCAGGCGACGAAGGCGTCCCTGCTTTCCCAATTCGATTTCGAGATGAACGGCGTATATCCCTCTTCCGGCAGGCTCTCGCCGCGCAGCAGATGGAAGTCGATGAAGCCCGGCATTTCCGCAAGGCTCGAATCGCGCCCCTTCCAAACGGCCTCGAACGCCTCTTCCTGACCGACGGCGACGTGGAAACGGTTCATGGCGACAAACATGGGGGCTACCTTTCACGTGCCTTCTTTTCCGGGGTCCCGACTTCACTCCGCGGGAACGGCAGGATAACGGCGCTCGACGACGGTGCAAGCGCGAACGGCTCGCGGACCGGATGGCGGGCCTGCCACTCCGGAAACTCGCTCACATTAGGGTTGTCCTCCAGCATGCGTGCGCGGCGCGTCAGCACCTCGTAGAGTTCCGGCACCAGACCATCGCCGAGCTGCGAGGCAAGCTTGTGAAGACCGATCATCATCATTTGATCGGGACGTTCGTCGTTCATCATCGATACTCCGTGCGACGGAGCCCGGGGAGAAGGCTCGTCGTCCCTCGCCAAAAGTTCAGTTCTCGCCGCCGCTGGTGGACAGGTCCTGAAGGGCTCGCTCCAAGCTCGACTTCGAGCCATTGCGCAGCGGCACGAAGGCCTTGCCCCACTTCTTGCAACCCGTCTTCACGCGCAGACATGCATCATGGCTGATGCAGTCGATAGGGCAGAAGACGCAGTCGACCGAGGGAAGAACCCGATCGATGCGCGATACGGCCTCTCGTAAACCGCCGTCGTGGTGGATGAGTTCCGCGCCATAAGAGCTGGCGATCTCGCGCAGATGGGCAACCTGGCAATCGCGGCCGCCGACATAGAGGAAGCTCCGCCCCTCGAGCGTGATCCTGCCACTGTTGGGTTGCGTCGGGCTCGTTTCGTCCCTTGCCTTGCCCTTGCCCTTGCCGCCCTTGCCCGCATTCTGGTGCCGCTTGCCGCGCATGCGTGTTCTCTCCGTCTTGCTTCGGCAATGGGCTTTTCGGCCACCAATCGCCATCAGAACTTTCCGTGGGCACACACCGAACGGTTGTGCGACGGCGGCAACTTATAAAACTTGATAGTTAGAGTAAAGTATAAACATGAGTGTCAAGTCATATTTCATGGGATGATCCGGCCGGCATTTTTTGCCCTGGACCTCAGGCCGATTCCGGGCGGAGCCGCTGAATTCAGCGACTGAAAGTGAGCGGAATGGTGAACATCCAGCTGTCTCGCCCCGCATCCGCAGGGATCGCCGGGAATGGGGCGGCACGACGCACCGCATCCAGCGCCGCTTCGTCGAGAATGGGCGAACCGGCGCTCTTCGCTAGGCTGACGCTCGCGACACCGCCCCCGGAAGCTACGGTGAAGCGGACATGGGCGACACCGCGCAACCGCTGCCGCTTGGCCTCGGAGGGGTAGCGAAAGGCGCGGTTGAGCTTGCTCCTCACCTTGCCGGGATAGTTCGAAACGGCGGCATTGCCCGACTGCCGAGCGGTGGCCCCCTTTTCTCCCTTGGCATTGCTCGCCGACGCATTTTCGGCACCGTCCGCCTGTCCCTTGACCTGCGAGCTCGCCTGTTCGCCCCCTTCTCCGGCTTTCTTCCGCGTTACTTTCTTTTTCTTGACCGGCTCCTTCTTGGGTTCCGGTTTCTCGACCTTGGGTTTCTCTGGTTCCGGCTTCTCTTCCGGAATGACGGTTTCGACCGGTGCCACGCTGGCCGCGACTGGAGCTTCAGTGACCTCTGTCACCGGCATCTCCTCTGCCGGCAGAAGCACGTCCGCTTCGGTCGGCGTCACGTCGGTTGGCTGTTCCGAGGCGATATCGGGCATTGTCGGATCGACCGCTTGGACGACCTCTTCGGTCGGCTGGATCTCGGTCGGCTTCACTTCTTCTGGGGTCTCTTCCGTCGGCTCGGCGAGGTCGGACGGATCGCCCGCCTGCAACGTCTCCTCGAAGGCGTTGCCGAGCAGCGTCACCTCCATTGCGGTGCCGCCAGCGACCCGAACCTCTTCCTCACCCGGTGCGAACAGCATTGCGCCGCTCGCATGCGCCAGCAGAGAGAGGCCGATCGCCCCGGTCCATTTCACGATGTGCTTCATACGCGCCTGCCTTCCATCGGCACTTCAGCGATCGGGCTGTCTCAGCCCTTGAGTTCGACCGCCGATTTGGAGCCGGTCTTGAGCCCCGTCATGCAGGCGCTTTTGTCGATGCCCACGCCGACGCAGGCGGGCGCATCGTTGATCAGCAGGCTTTTCACCGCCTCGCATTTCGTTCCCGACAGATCGAACTGGCGGACCTTCGTCTTGCCGGCCGGCAGATCGCGAAAATCGAGTACCGCCATTCGTTCGACCAGCCCCTTCTGATCGAAGAGAACGAATTCGAACGAAACCTTGGAGAGCGATTGCTGCAGGCCGTTGCCTGCGACGAAAGTGAGCTTGCAGCCCTTCTGCGACGGCGCGATCTCGTTGAGTTCGATCGTCAGCCCGCTTGCAGCGTCCTGCGCCAATGCCGGCGCGGTTACCCACAGAGCCGCGACTGCGGCCGAGAAAGCGAAACGGGAAAGACAGACCATCATAACACCACCCATGCTCCGCATCCGAGCCGCCTGGCAACGGAGGCGATCAATTAACTTGATTGTAATCATCCGGTATTGCGTCCATAAAGAAATATGAGTAATGCAGTCAAGATACTAATTGGAATGCACGAGAGGAATGAGGCGATATCGCCTTGCTTCCGCCCCTCGTGAACTGGCCGAACCGTGACACCGAAAGACACCGATACCCCCCGATCCTCGCCGGCGCCGAGCGCGACCAACCGCTCGCAGCCGATTGTGGAAAGCCACGAGCTTTTCCGCGGCGCCAGCGAGATCCTGATTTCCCATGACGGCGCGATCTACCGGATGAGGATCACCCGACAGGGCAAGTTGATTCTGAATAAATAGCGAGACCACCGATGATCGACAGCACGCGCCCTACTCCGACCGAGATCCGCGCCTACCGTGCGGCGCACCCGACGCTGCGCGAGCGCGACATAGCCGCCCAGCTCGGCATTTCCGAAGCCGCCCTCGTCGCCGCCGAATGCGGCCTGACGGCAATCCGCGTCGATGCCGACGCCAATCGCTTCCTGGCGCGCGCCGAGGAACTGGGCGAGGTCATGGCGCTCACCCGCAATGAATCTGCCGTCCATGAAAAGATCGGCGTCTACGAGAACGTCAAGACAGGCCCGGCCGCAAGCCTCGTGCTCGGATCCGAAATCGATCTGCGTGTCTTCCCCTCCGCCTGGGTGCACGGCTTTGCCGTGTCGAAGACCGAAGCCAATGGCGAGGTCCGCCGCAGCCTGCAATTCTTCGACAAATGGGGGAATGCGGTTCACAAGGTCCATTTGCGTGCGAAGTCGGACCTTGAAGCTTACGACAGGATCGTCGCGGACTTCCGTCTCGAGGACAAATCGCAGGAATTCGTTGCCGAGGTCGGCGCACCGGCGGGCGACGGCGCGCCGGCCATCGCCGTCGATACGGAAGCGCTGCGCGAGCGCTGGACGAAGCTGACCGACACCCATCAGTTCCACGGCATGTTGCGCAACCTGAAGATCGGCCGGCGCCAAGCCTTACATGCCGTAGGTGACGATCTGGCCTGGCAGCTCGATGCGAGTGGTATCGAGGGCATGATGCGAGCCAGCGCCGCGATCGAGTTGCCCATCATGTGCTTCGTCGGCAGTGCCGGCGTCATTCAGATCCACTCCGGCCCCATCGCGAATATCGCAACCATGGGGCCGTGGCTCAATGTCATGGATCCGACATTCCACCTGCATTTGCGAACGGATCATATCGCCGAACTGTGGGCGGTGCGCAAACCGACGGCAGACGGCCATGTGACCTCGCTGGAAGCTCTCGATGTCAAGGGTGAATTGGTCATTCAGTTCTTCGGCAAGCGGAAGGAAGGTCTTGCCGAAAGACCGGAGTGGCGCAGCCTGGTCGAGGCGCTGCCGCGCCTCCATAGCATCGCCGCAGCTTGAGGAGACGCAGAATGAACGGCTTCGATTTTCGCCGTCTGCGCCGCTGGGAATTGGCGATCGCGGCCTTCGCACTCTCGACTCCCCTGTTGCTGCCAGCGCTCGCGCCTGGCTCCTCGTCCCTTGTCAGTCCGGCAATGGCCGAGACCGTCGAGCAGCCGGACACCTCCCGGATCGTTTCGATCGGCGGCGCAGTGACCGAGATCATCTATGCGCTCGGCGAGGAAAACCGGCTCGTCGGCCGCGACTCGACGAGCACCTTTCCCGAGGCAGCGACGAAGCTCCCCAATGTCGGCTATATGCGGCAATTGGCACCGGAGGGGATCATCGCCGTCAATCCGGCGGCGATCGTGGCCATCGACGGCAGCGGCCCGCCCGAGGCGCTTGCGGTGCTGAAGCAGGCGAACATTCCCTTCACGACGATTGCCGAGACCTACGACAAGGCGGGCATCGTCGCCAAGATTCGCGCCGTCGGCGCTTTCCTCGGCGTTCCCGACAAGGCCGAAGCCCTGGCCCGGTCAGTCGAGCAGGACCTGGACGCCGCACTCGCCGCCAGCGCTGCGCGCCCCGAGAACGAACGCAAGCGCGTCCTATTCATCCTCAGCACCCAGGGCGGCAAGATCATGGCCTCGGGCACCGGTACGGCCGCCAACGGCATTATCGAACTTGCCGGCGCGATCAACGCCACCGGGAATTTTCCCGGCTATAAGCCTCTGACCGACGAGGCGATCATCGAGGCAAAGCCGGATGTCATCCTCATGATGGATCGGAGCGGAGGCCATGCGACAAGCCCCGACGAACTCTTCGCCGTTCCGGCCTTGAGCCTGACGCCGGCGGCGAAAAACAAGGCGCTCATCCGGATGGACGGGCTGCACCTGCTCGGTTTCGGCCCGCGCACTGCCAGTACGATCCGGGAACTGACCACGGCAATCTACGGAAAGAAGACCAATGCCTCGCAATGAGGCGATTGGTAGCGCGCGCGGATCTGCCTTGGCTGCCAGAGTCACCCACGCGCGGCAGAAAGGCGACCGATCCGGTCTGGCGCGGGTGCTTATCGCCGTCCTCGCGGTGCTCGCCGTCGGCACTTTCGCGACCTCGATCATGACGGGCGCCGCCGACGCTTCACTTGGCAATGTCTTGCGCTGGCTTGTCGGCGAAACGGCAGCCGAGCAGGCCTTGAGCACGCGCGATCGTATCATCATCCTTGATATCCGCCTGCCGCGCGCCGTGCTCGGCATGCTGGTCGGCGCCGCCCTCGCCGTCTCCGGCGTCGTCATGCAGGGGCTGTTCCGCAACCCGCTGGCCGATCCCGGTCTTGTCGGCGTGTCTTCCGGCGCGAGCCTCGGCGCCGTCCTGCTGATCGTCCTCGGCGGCACCCTGTTTGGACCGGTATTTGCGCTCCTCGGCTTCCTCGCGCTGCCGCTTGGCGCCTTCTGCGGCGGCCTCGCCACGACCATGCTCCTCTATCGCATCGCCACACGCGGCAGCCAGACCTCGGTGGCGACGATGCTGCTTGCCGGCATCGCGCTTGGCGCTCTCACCGGCGCGGTCACGGGCGTGCTCGTCTTTGTCGCCGACGACAAGCAGCTGCGCGATCTTACCTTCTGGGGACTCGGCTCCCTGGCCGGCGCCAATTGGACGAAGATCTTGGCCGCTGGGCCGATCATCCTCCTGGCGCTTTCCGTCGTACCCTTCCTGGCGCGGGGCCTCAACGCGATCACGCTCGGCGAGGCGGCCGCCTTCCACATGGGCGTGCCGGTGCAGCGCCTCAAGAACATCGCCATTTTCAGCGTCGCCGCTGCAACCGGCGCCTCCGTCGCGGTCAGTGGCGGCATCGGCTTCGTCGGCATCGTCGTGCCGCATCTCCTGCGGCTCGTCATCGGCCCGGATCACCGTTACCTTCTGCCCGCGTCGGCGCTGCTTGGAGGCACGATGCTGATCTTCGCCGACATGCTGGCCCGCACAATCGTTTCTCCCGCCGAGCTGCCCATCGGCATTATCACCGCCTTCGTCGGGGCGCCGTTCTTCCTGTGGGTTCTGCTCCGCGGCCGCTCGAACATGGGACTCTGACGTGATCCGCGCCTCCGACATCTCCGTTAGCCTTGCCGGCCGACCTGTGCTCCAGAGTGTCTCGTTCGATGCCGCGCCCGGAAGGATGACGGCGATCGTCGGCCCGAACGGTTCTGGCAAGACGACGACCTTGAAGGCGATCTCCGGCGAGCTTAGCCCTTCCAAAGGCAAGGTGACCATCAACGGTCATGACATAACCCGGCTGAAGCCCTGGGAACTGGCTTTGAAGAGAGGCGTGCTGCCGCAATCGACGGTCATCTCTTTCCCATTCACGGTCAGGGAGATCGTCGGTCTTGGCCTTTCGACCGCCGGTGCCGATCTGGCCGGCGGTGGCCGTATCATCGACAATGCACTCGAAGCCGTCGACCTCGCCGGCTTTTCCGGCCGCTTTTACCAGGAGCTGTCGGGCGGCGAGCAACAGCGTGTCCAGCTTGCCCGCGTGCTTTGCCAGATCGCCGCACCCGCGGGCGACGGCGAGCCCCGCTACCTCCTGCTTGACGAGCCGGTGTCGAGCCTCGACATCCGCCACCAGCTGACCATCATGCAACTGGCGCGGCAGTTCTGCGAACAAGGCGGTGGCGTCATAGCGGTGATGCACGACCTCAACCTGACGGCGATGTTTGCCGACCGGATGGTGATGATGAAAGCCGGCCGCATCCGCGCCCTCGGCGCGCCGAAGGACGTCCTCACCGACGAGACCATGGAAGCGGTCTTCGGATGCCGGATGCAGGTCGGCATCGCGCCGGCACGAGATGTTCCCTTCGTGCTGCCGCAAACGGCATCGCTCTGATATCTGGACATCGTTGTCGCGCGGCAACGTCAAGATTTACCGAAACAAATTTCTCCCTCATGCGTTGATCCGGGGCGTGCCACGTCCGGTGCGGCGCCGAGAATGCGTTCGGCCTCCGGGCCGGCATGACAGCGAAGGGAGCGACAAAATGGCGACGGGTCTGTTTTCAAGTTCGAGCAGCAGGAAGCGCAACGGCGAAGCGGCCGACGCATCGATCGAGGACCAGCTTAACGACATCCGGGAAGACATCGCGCAACTCGTATCATTGATCGCCGATCGGGGCATTGCGGCTTCGCGAGATGCCAAGTCCAAGGCCCGCAGCACCCGGGAGCAAGCCGAGTCGGACCTGCAGGACCTGCTGGCGAGCGGTGAGCAGATGATTTCGGATCTGCGCCGCCGCTATGCGGGCACGGAAAGGGAGGTCCGCCGGGCGGTGCGCGAGCATCCGGTCGCCACGTTCGGCGTCGCAGCGGCCATCGGCCTCATCGCGGCAGCGCTTTTGCGGCGATAGCAAGCTCCGCCCATGGGTCGAGTTGTCAACAAATGCCGGCGCCGAAGCGAGCGCGACAGATTGCAAGCAGGGGGAATTCACCCGCTCTTCGTCCGGTGTGAAGGGGAGACATTGGCATGCAGTCCCTAGGGGCCGTTCTAACCGCTTTGCTTGCAGTCGATTTCGGCGCCGCAGCCTCGCGCTTCAAGCGCAATGCGCTGTTGTGGGGAATCGCCGCCGTGCTCCTCGTCACCGCCTATATTTTCGCGCTCGTGGCGGTTGCACTTGTCCTCGCCGATTATTATTCGCCCATCGTTGCCTCGGTGGCGATTGCCGTGGCGCTGTTCGCAGCCGCCCTGGTTGTCATTGTCGTTGTGGCAGCACGAAACGCACGCGACCGGCGTCTCGTCGACGAACGGCGCCGCCGCTCATTGCTTCAGACAAACCTGGCAATTGCCGCGGCCACAAGCATCCTGCGGAAGCAACCGCTCATCGGAGTCGGTACGGCGATCGCCGTGGGGCTCCTGCTCGGTCTCGGTAAGGGAAGGCGCCGCAGCCGCCGGGATTGATGAGCCGAGAGGCTCAAAGCGGCAGGCGGATCAGCGCGGTGACGCCGGCCGGCATATATTCGACCTTAACGGAACTGCCGATGATCTTGTCCAGGCTCCGCTCGATCAGCAGCGAGCCGAAGCCGCGCCGGCGCGGTTCGCGAACCGGCGGTCCGCCGACTTCCGTCCAGGTCAGATGCAGCACCGCCCCGCCTTCCTCCACGACGCCGCGCGCCGTCAGGACGATCTTGCCCTTCGGGACCGACAGCGAGCCATACTTCACCGCATTGGTCGCCAACTCGTGCAGCACTAGGCCGAGCCCCACCGCCTGGTCCGGTCCGAGCAGGACCTCGTCCTTGTGGATCTCCACCTGCTCGGCATAGTCGCTGACATAGGGCCTAAGCTGCTTGGAGATCAGTTCCGCGAGGCGGATCGTTCCCCATTCGTAGTCCGAAAGCAGCCCATGCGCCTCGGATATCGCCTGCAGCCTGCCGGCAAAGGCTGTCATGAATTCGGCCGGATCGCTGGTTTGCCGAAGGGTCTGGCGCGCGAGCGATTGCAGCATTGCAAGGGTGTTCTTGACCCGGTGGTTCAATTCCTTCAGCAGCAGCCTGGTCCGCTGCACGGAAGCCTGCTGTTCGGAGACATCGATCGTCATGCCGAGAAAGGTCAGCGCCGCACCCTTGCTGTCGCGATCGTGCACCCGGCCGCGGCCAAGCAGCCAGCGCCCGTTGGCGCGAATCCGGAACATGCCGTCATATTCCTCATTGGCCGCCATCGCCTGTCTGAGCTTCGAAAAGGTCGGGCCGCGATCGTCCGGATGGATCGCCCCAAAGACGGCTTTGGCGGTCAATGTCCGTTCCGCCGGCAGCCCGAACATGCGCGTCATCGCGCCATTGCCCGCCACGGTCCCGTCGCGAATGTCCCAGAGCCAGCTGCCGACATTGGCGGCGTCGAGCGCCATGGCGAGGCGTTGTTCCTCGCGCGAAAGCGCCGCCTCCTTGAGGGCACGCCGACGCGCCTCGTCCTTCAGCTTGAGCAGCGAGGCAGCGGCGTCGGCGATCCCCTGCAATGCGTCGAGCTGTTTCGCCGCGACCTCGGCGCGCGGTACCCGATCGAGGACGCAGACGGTGCCCACCGCCTGCCCTCCCAAAACGATCGGCGCCCCAGCATAAAAACGAAGGAAAGGCGCTTGCGCGACCTTTCGGTTGTGGCGCAGGACCGGGTGTAAGGACGCGTCGAGCACAAGAAACGTGCCGCCATCGCCGATCGCATGGGCGCAGAAGGACTCGTCGGATCGCGTCCGCGTTTCCGTCGTGCCGACAGCCGCTTTGAACCATTCCCATTCGTGATCGACGAGCGTAACGAGAGCGATCGGCGCCTCGAAAAGGCAGGCGGCCAATTTCGCAAGCGGTTCGAAATCGGCATCGGCGACCGCCATGTCCGGTGCGGCCGCATGCAAGACACTGAGTCGCTCTCGCGAACCAAGTGTTTCAGCCACTGCGGGAAGCATCGCTTCTGCCCTCTCGTCCATTCGGCCCGAACTCCAATCCCGCTTCCGCCGGCAAGCCCGATTGGGAATTATGCAGCAATTCAAAACGCTGCCGCAATTCTTGCTTCGAGTAAACGCGCATAGCAAAGCAGAAATATGGAAGGAAGTGTCGTGGCAATGAGGATTTGTCAGGACACGAAAGCACGCGAAGTAATGGGCGCCGAAGTTTCATCCGGCCCATAGTCGTTCTCGCCGTGGATTTGGAGAATCTCCTGGAGGCGCTGGCGTGCACGGTTAACGCGGCTCTTGATCGTACCCAGCGCGCAGCCGCAGATCGTCGCAGCCTCTTCATAGGAGAAGCCCGAAGCGCCGACGAGAATGATCGCCTCGCGTTGATCCGGGGGCAACTGGTCGAGGGCCCGACGGAAATCCTGTAGATCAAGCGAACCGTATTGCTCCGGATGGTGCGCCAGCGTCTCCGTGAAATGACCGTCGCTATCCTGAATTTCGCGGCCGCGTTTGCGCATCTGACTATAGAGTTCATTGCGCAGGATCGTGAAGAGCCAGGCTTTCATGTTGGTGCCCATCTCGAAATGGTCCTGCTTGGCCCATGCTTTCATGATGGTGTCTTGCACGAGATCGTCGGCCCGGTCGTGGCGCCCAATGAGCGACATGGCGAAAGCGCGGAGGCTCGGCAAGGCCGCAAGCATCTCACGCTTGAACTCTTCGTTTTCCGACATCCCGTCGCTCACTCCTTGCCATCCAGCATGGATCGCTTTTCCACGGCCTCTAGCTTTTCCAGAAGATCGAGGAAGCGAGTGGGAATTCCCTCTTCCTGTACCGACAGGTAAAGTGCTTTCAGTTTTGCCGCGATCTGCGTGTTCGGATCGTCAGACTTCGGTCGCATGCTGACCGTCCGCCCTGCCCCTGAAGTATATCTCATCGTATGACTTGCCGCCCTTGAAACTTCGCCTGCACCATAACGCCGCGGAAAAATGAAATGTTCCGCCCCGGAACCTTTTTTTCGCCGGGACGTTTCCGCAGCGGAACAAAGCTAAAAGACACGGATCGAGGGAGTCCTGCATGACACTGTCCACCCGCATCGCTCCATTTCTTCCCTATCTGCGCCGCTACTCGCGCGCCCTGACCGGGTCTCAGACATCGGGGGACGCCTATGTCGCGGCGGTGCTCGAAGCACTGATCGCCGATACCTCCGTCTTCCCAGATGCCAGCAGCGACCGGGTCGCCTTGTTTCGTCTCTTCACCTCGCTGTTCGGTTCTTCGTCGGTCCTCGTCCCCGAACCCGTTTCGCCCTTTGCCTGGGAGCAGCGCGCCTCCGTCAATCTTGCTGCCGTCTCTCCGGTCGCGCGCCAGGCTTTCCTGCTCGTATCCGTCGAAGGCTTCACTCCTCAAGAGGCCGCGGAAGTCCTCGACGTCGATGCGGCCAAGCTGACCTCCCTGCTCGACCGTGCTTCGCAGGAAATATCCCGCCAGGTTGCAACCGACATCATGATCATCGAAGACGAGCCGCTGATCGCCATCGACATCGAACAGATGGTCGAAAGTCTCGGCCATCGGGTGACGGGCATCGCGCGGACCAAGGACGAGGCCATTGCGCTTTTCAAGACGACCGAACCGGGAATGGTGCTCGCCGATATCCAGCTCGCCGACGGCAGTTCCGGTATCGATGCGGTCAACGAAATCCTCAAGACCAGCGCGGTACCGGTGATATTCATCACCGCTTTCCCCGAGCGGCTTCTGACCGGCGAAAGGCCGGAGCCGACATTTTTGGTGACGAAGCCTTTCAATCCCGAAATGGTCAAGGCGCTGATCAGCCAGGCGCTGTTCTTCAACGAATCGACGAAGGCTGCTGCCTAACGGCCCTCACTGGGAAAGAAGGACTCTGCCGAAGCGTGTTTCGGCGGAGTTAAAGGCCATGCCTGCGTCGCATGTCGCCGAGCCGACCGACAATCTATCAAAAAATGCGTTGCAAATGAAAACAGCCAGTGCCGAGGGAAGGGCACTGGCTGAGGTTATGCAACTCACTGAGGGGGATGTGAGTTGGCAACCGGCGGTATGCCTCCGACGTCACATTGGGGGCGATGTGCGTCACCGCTCGGTTATCGCCAATAATGCGCGAGAGAACAAAAGGTTCCGTGAAAAATTCAACTTTCAGCTATTCGATCGACTCCAGCTCGGCCCGGTGGCGATAGAGCGCCAGAAAGCGTCGATAATCGCGGTTATAGAGATCGCGCCGCGCCGGATTCGGAAGCCGCTCCTGCCCGGCCGAGGCCATCGCACCACCCGCATGCGCGAGGTCGGGATAGAGGTTGCCAGCCACCGCGGCGGCCATGGCCGTCCCGAGCAGAACGGCATCCGGCGCCTGGGGCACCACCACCCGGCAGCCGGTGGCGTCGGAGTAAAGTTCCATCAAGAGAGGATTGCGCACGTGGCCGCCGGTCACGTGCAGCGTATCGAGGTCGTAGCCCGCCTCCTTCATCATCTCGAGGATGTGGCGGATGCCGAGCGCGATGGCCACGCACGTGCGCCAATAGAGGCGGCAAAGTGCGTCGAACGACGAATCGAGCGCCAGGCCGCTGATGACGCCCAGCGCATGCGGATCGGCAAGAGGCGAGCGATTGCCGTGAAAATCGGGAAGGACCTGCAAGCGATCGGCGAAGACGTCGCCGTGCTCGTCGCGCAATTCCTGCACGCGCTCAATGATCTTTTTGTGGGTTTCGGCCGTCGGCTGCAACCCGCCCCCGTGCAGCCGCACGACGTGATCGAGCAACGCGCCCGTCGCCGATTGCCCGCCCTCGATCAGCCAGAAGCCGGGCAGCACCGCCTCAAAATACGGCCCCCACATGCCGAAGCCCGGCTTCATGTCCGTCGAGAAGGCGACGATGCAGCTCGACGTGCCGGCGATCAGTGCCAACTGACGTTCGAGCTTCGCCGGATCGCCGGCGAACTCTCCGAGCACTCCAAGCGCGCCCGCATAGGCGTCGATCAATCCCGGCGCGACGCAGCATTCGGTATCGAGGCCGAGTTCTGCGGCCGCGGTCGCCGTGAGATTCCCGACGGCGTGCTCCACCGGCAGCGTCTCCTCAGGCAAACCGCCGCGCTCGAGAAGGTCCTGAAGCCCGATCCGTTCCAGATAGTCCTGCTGCCAGCCGCGCTCCTTGTGGGCGAGATAGTTCCATTTCGCCGTCAGCGTGCAGCGCGACCGCGCCGCGCTCCCCGTCGCCCGCCAGGACATAAAGTCCGCAAGATCGAAGAAATAGCCTGCCTTCTCCCATTGACGCGGCAGGTTTCGCTTCAGCCACATCAGCTTCGGCATCTCCATCTCCGGCGACATCACCCGGCCGGAATGATCGAGGACCGGATGGTCGGTAGCCGTACAGAAGTCCGCCTCCGCCAGCGCCCGGTGGTCGAGCCAGACGATCGTATCCCAGCGCGGCTCGCCCCGGCGGTTGATCGAGAGCGGCGCGCCGTTACGGTCGCGCACCACCAGCGAACAGGTGGCATCGAAGCCGATTGCCGCGATGCTCTGAGCGCCTATTTCCGCCTTCTCGCGCGCCGCCCGCACCGCTTCGCAGACGGCCGCCCAGATATCCTCCGAATCGTGCTCGGCGTGGTTCTCCTCGGGCCGATTCATGGCAATGGACTGGTCCGCCCGAGCCAGAAGCGCACCCTTCCGGTCGAAGATGCCGGCACGGGCGCTGCCGGTTCCGATATCGACCGCGACGACATATTCGCGCATCAGTGGATGACCTTGTCCCGAGATGATAATTGGATTTCAGCGTGCCAGAGCAGCAGCGGCCGGGCCGCTCCACCCTGCTCTCCCTATTGACGGACAAACTGTATCAATTCGTCCATGTCGTCAAACAGCACGTCGGGCCCGAGACTGGCGAGCACCTGCCGGTGCCGCTCGTTCCGGGCATGGCTGGCGCCCGCGAAGGCAAAGACCCGCATGCCCGCCGCCTTGGCCGCCTCGATACCGGCCGGACTGTCCTCGACCACGATGCAGTCGGCCGGGACATAGCCCATTTCAGCACTCGCATGCAGGAAGAGATCGGGCGCCGGCTTGCCGCGCGCCACCATGGTGGCGCTGAAGATATGCGGCTCGAAGAGATCGATGAGACCTGTCACCGTCAGCGACAGACGAATACGCTCCGGCTGGCTTGAAGAAGCGACGCAGCTGGCCCCATCAAGCTGCTCGACCGCCTGGCGTATGCCGGGAACCGCCCTCAGCTCCTGTCGGAACCGCGCATAGAGCCGCATCCTCATCGCTTCGAGAAATGCGTTGTCGGTCGCAAGCCCGTATTCGTCATGCAGGATTGCCGACATGCTCTGGAGGCTGCGGCCGAGGAAGCGCTCGCTCGCCTCCTCCGTCGTCATCGAAACGCCGGCCGCATTCAGAGACTCGACCAGCACGCCGAGCGAGATCGGTTCGCTATCCACAAGCACGCCGTCGCAGTCGAAAATGACCAGTCTGGAGGCGTGCTCCGCCATCGCTCTATTCCTCGAGTTTGCCGTCCAGATAAAGTTGCAGCGTGGCGCGCGTACCCTTTTCCCACAGTGTTTTCAAGGCATGGGCGAAGCGACGGCGGAATAGATCGGACTGCGCAACCTCCCCGAAAATGTCGGAAAGCGCGAGGAAGGCCATCGGATCGTCCTTGGCCGCAAGTGCCGCCGCATGCAGTCGGTCGGCGCTCGCATCGTTGAACACGATATCCTTGCCGCTGTCGGAATTGCCGGCGAAGTAGCGGCACCAGAGCGCCGAGACCAGCGATAGTCCGGTGACGTCCTCGCCGCGACGCAGGCGATCGGCCGCCGACGGCAGGATGAATTTCGGCTGCCGGTTCGAACCGTCCTGCGCCAGCCGCGCGATCGTATCGCCGATCTTCGGATTGGCGAAGCGCGTCTCGATGAGCTTGTAGTAGTCCTTGAGGTCCGTATTCGGCACCGGCGGAATGACCGGGATGATTTCCTCGTGCTCGAGCTTTGCCAGGAAGGCGCGGAGCAGCGGCTCCTCCATCGCCTCGTGCACGAAATGGATGTCGAGCAGTGCCGCCGGATAGGCGATCGCCGCATGGCCGCCGTTGAGGATGCGGATCTTCATGTGTTCGTAGGGTGCGACATCGGGTACGAACTGCACGCCGACTTCCTCAAGCGCGGGGCGACCTTGAGGGAAATTGTCCTCCAGCACCCATTGCTTGAACTCCTCGCAAAAGACCGGCCATGCGTCCTCGATGCCGTAGTCCGAAGCGACGATACCGATCTCGCGGGGCCCCGTCGCCGGCGTGATGCGATCGACCATGCCGTTCGGAAAGGCGACATTGGCATCGATCCAGTCGGCGAAAGCCGGGTCCGACAGCCGTGCCAGGCCAGAAACGGCCGCATGGGTCACTTCGCCATTGCCGGGAATATTGTCGCAGGACATGACGGTGAAGGGCGGTATGCCCCGCGCCCTGCGCTCGGCGAGGCCCGCCAGGATGAGACCGAAGACCGTCTTCGGCGATGTGGGGTTCCGGGCATCCTCGACAATCGCCGGGTGGGCCGGATTGAACTCGCCCGAGGCCGGGTCGATGAAATAGCCGCCCTCGGTAATGGTCAGCGAAACGATCCGAATATGCTGGCTCGCCAGTTGCGCCACGATGGCCGGAACATCGCCCGGCTTGAGATAGGCGATCATCGCACCGGTGACATGCGCGCCGGTGCGGTTGTTGTCTTGCTCGACCACGGTGGTCAGGAAGTCCTGCGCCTCGAGCTTGGCGCGCATCGCCTCGTCCGATGGAAGGACGCCTGCGCCGATGATCGCCCAATCATGATCGCGTCCCAGATTGAAGAGATCGTCGAGATAGACGGCCTGATGGGCGCGATGAAAGTTGCCGACGCCGAAATGGACGATGCCGGCGCGCAGGCCGTGCCGATCATACTTCGGAACGCCAGCCTTGGCCTTGATGGCGTCGAGTGTGGCAAGCGAGAGTTTGGTCGTCATCCTATCGTTCCTTTCGAGAACGTCCTTCGACGTATCTCAGCTCATCCATTGGCCGCCGTCGACGTTATAGGTCTGCGCCACGACGTAGTCGCTTTCCGACGAGGCGAGGAAGATCGCCATGCCGGTCAAATCCTCGGCAGTGCCCATACGGCCATAGGGAACGGCCTCGCCGACGAGCCGCTTCTTTTCGCCGAGCGGTCGGTTTTCGTACTTTGCGAAGAGCGCATCTACGCCGTCCCAGTGCTCGCCCTCGACGACGCCGGGAGCGATCGCGTTCACGTTGATGCGGTGCTTGATAAGGTCGAGCCCGGCGGACTGGGTGAGGCTGATGACCGCCGCCTTGGTGGCGCAGTAAACGGCAACCAGGGCCTCACCACGCCGACCCGCCTGGCTTGCCATATTGATGATCTTGCCGCCCCTGCCCTGTGCGATCATCTGCTTGGCTGCCGCCTGCAGCGTGAAGAGCGCGCCGGATACATTGATCGAGAAGAGCCGCTCATAACTCGCACGCGTGATCTCGACGATCGGCGCGAGGTCGAAGAGCGCGGCATTGTTGACGAGGATGTCGAGGCCCCCGGCTTGCTGGACGGCGGCGGCGATCGCCGCATCGATCGACTCCTGCCGGGTGACATCCATCTCGACCGCATAGGCTGCCGACCCGATTTCCGAGGCCGTCTGCCTTGCCCTTTCCATATTGATGTCGGCTATCGCCACGGTGGCGCCTTCGCGCACGTAGGCTTCCGCAAAGGCGCGGCCGATTCCCCGCGCCGACCCGGTGATCAGCGCGCTCTTTCCTTCAAGACGTTTCATCGAATTGCCAGCCCCTTTTCGTCAAACTTGTGCAGCCGCTGCGGGTCCGGCGTCAGGAAGACCCGGTCGCCATGCGTGACGGCGAAGTCGCCGCTGACGCGCGCCGTCAGCGTGCCGATGCCATCGGCGTTCACATGCAGGAAGGTGTCGGAGCCGAGATGCTCTGCCACACCCACGGTGCCCTGCCAGGTGCCGTGGTCCTTCGAAAGCACCAGGTGTTCCGGCCGGATGCCGATCGTGTGGGCCTGATGGCCGGCCGCCTGGCCGCCGGAAATGAAGTTCATCTTCGGCGAGCCTATGAAGCCGGCGACGAAGAGATTGTCCGGCCGGTGATAAAGATCGAGCGGTGATCCCACCTGCTCGATGCGACCGCGGTTCAGGACGACGATCTTGTCAGCCATGGTCATCGCCTCCACCTGGTCGTGGGTGACGTAGACCATCGTCGTCTTTAGTTGCTGGTGAAGCTGGCTGATCTCGAGGCGCATGTTGACGCGCAGCGCCGCGTCAAGGTTCGAAAGCGGCTCGTCGAACAGGAAGGCCTCCGGCTGGCGGACGATCGCCCGGCCGATCGCGACGCGCTGGCGCTGGCCGCCGGAAAGCTGGCGCGGCTTGCGGTCGAGATAGTCGGTGAGGTTCAGCACACGGGCCGCATCCGTCACCTTCTTGTCGATCACCGCCTTGTCCTCGCCCGCCATCTTCAGCGGAAAGGCGATGTTGGCGCGCACGCTCATATGCGGATAGAGCGCGTAGGACTGGAACACCATGGAAAGGCCGCGCTTTGCCGGCGGCAGCTCCGTGGCGTTCTTGCCGTCGATGACGATCGCGCCGTCGCTGACGTCCTCGAGTCCGGCAATCAGTCTCAGCAGCGTTGACTTGCCGCAGCCGGAGGGGCCGACGAAGACGACGAACTCGCCGTCGTTGATATCGAGGTCGATCGATGGGATCACCGCGTGGGCGCCAAAGACCTTCGAGACGTTCTTGAGTGTAATGCTTCCCATGATCTTGCCCTTATTTGACCGCGCCGAAGGTGAGGCCGCGCACGAGCTGCTTCTGCGAGAACCAGCCGAGAATGAGGATGGGGGCGATCGCCATCGTCGAGGCAGCCGACAGCTTCGCGTAGAAGAGGCCTTCCGGGCTCGAATAGGAGGCGATGAAGGCAGTGAGCGGTGCCGCCTTTGCCGCGCTGAGATTCAAGGTCCAGAACGCCTCGTTCCAGGCCAGGATGATGTTGAGGAGCAGCGTCGAGGCGATGCCGGGGATCGCCATCGGCGTCAGCACATAGATGATCTCCTTGGAGAGCGAGGCGCCATCCATGCGCGCCGCTTCGAGGATCTCCCCCGGGATTTCCTTGAAATAGGTGTAGAGCATCCAGATGATGATCGGCAGGTTGATGAGCGTCAGCACGATCACCAATCCGGTGCGCGTGTCGAGCAGCCCCGTATTGCGGAATATCAGATACATCGGCACCAGCACGCCGACCGGCGGCATCATCTTGGTGGAGAGCATCCACATCAGCACGTCCTTGGTGCGCTTCGTCGGCGCGAAGGCCATCGCCCAGGCGGACGGAATGGCGATCACGAGGCCGAGCAGAGTCGAACCGAAGGAGACGACGACCGAATTCATGAAGTGCTTGAAGTAGTCCGAGCGGCTTTGAACTTCGTAGTAATTCTCCGTGGTCCAATCGAAGAACAGGAAGGCCGGCGGCGATGCGATCGCCTGCGCCTCCGTCTTGAAGCTCGTCAGGAATGTCCAGAGGATCGGAAAGAAGATCAGAATGCCGATCGTCCAGGCCACGACCGTGGTGACCAATTTGCGCTGGGTCGAGACATTGCGTGCCATGATTATCAAGCCTCCAGCGTCTTGCCGATCATGCGCATCAGGAAGAATGCGACGATGTTTGCGAGGATGACCGCGATGATGCCGCCGGCCGAGGCACCGCCCACGTCGAACTGCAGGAGCGCCTGGGCATAGACCAGGAAGGTGAGGTTCGTGCTCTGCGTGCCGGGGCCGCCATTGGTGGTGACGAGGATTTCCGCGAAGACCGAAAGCAGGAAGATCGTCTGGATGAGGATGACGACGGTGATCGCCCGCGAAAGATGCGGCAGGACAAGATAGATGAACCGGCTCAAGGCGCCGGCACCGTCCATCTGGGCCGCCTCCTTCTGCTCCTCGTCGAGCGACTGCAGTGCCGTCAGCAGGATGAGCGTTGCAAAGGGGAGCCACTGCCAGGCGACGATGAGGATGATCGAGAAGAGCGGCGCATTGGCGAGGAAGTCGAAGGGCTGCAGGCCGACGAGCTTGGCGAGCCAGGCGAAGAGCCCGTTGACCGGGTTCATGAACATGTTCTTCCAGACGAGCGCCGCGACCGTCGGCATGATCAGGAACGGCGCAATCACCAGAATCCGAACGATCCCCTGCCCGAACATCGGCTGGTCGAGCAGCAACGCAAGCCCGATGCCGCCGACGACCGTGATTAAGAGCACGCCAAGCACGATCGCCAGCGTGTTGAAGACGGCCTGGAAGAAGGCCGGATCGGTCAGAAAATAGGTGTAGTTGGTGAGGCCCGCGAACTCCTCCATTCCCGGCATCAGTAGATTGTAGCGCAGGAGCGAGAAATAGATCGTCAGCGCCAGCGGCACGATCATCCAGGCCAGAAGCAGAAGCACCGACGGTGCGATCATCAGCCGCGCGGCGGAGCGGGTATGCAAGGTCGCCATGGCGTCCCCCATGTGGTGTTGACGCTGTTCCAAGAAGAGGCACGCGCATCGTGCGTGCCGAGCGGGCCCAAGGCTAAAAAGTCAGAGCGGGACGCGGGCTGGGGCGGGGTTCGTCCCTACCCCGTCCCGCTCTGGAGGTGGCCGAGATGCCGGCCGTTTCCGGACGACATCCCGGCCCTTGGGAGCCTCACTTGATATAGCCGGCCTTGGTCATCTCGCGTGTCGCCAGCTGCTGCGCGCTGGCGAGCGCCTGATCGACGCTCATCTGACCGGCGAGCGCGGCCGAGAACACCTGGCCGACCGCCGTGCCCAGTCCCTGGAATTCCGGAATAGCCACGAACTGCACGCCGACATAGGGCACCGGCTTGACCGCCGGGTTCTTCGGGTCGGCCGCGTTGATCGAGTCGAGCGTCATCTTCGCAAACGGCGCCGCCTTCTGGTATTCCGGGTTCTCATAGAGCGAGGTGCGGGTGCCGGGAGGCACGTTCGCCCAGCCTTCCTTCTCGGCAACGAGCTTCAGATAGTCCTTGCCGGTCGCCCAGCCGATGAACTTCTGGGCCGCATCCGCCTTCTGCGAGCCGGCCGGGACCGCGAGGTTCCAGGCCCAGAGCCAGTTGCCGCGCTTGCCGAGGCCCGTGTCGGGGGCGAGCGCAAAGCCGACCTTGTCGGCAACCGTCGATTCATGCGGATTGGTGACGAAGGATGCCGCCACCGTCGCGTCGATCCACATGCCGCACTTGCCGGTCTGGAAGAGCGACAGGTTTTCGTTGAAGCCGTTCGACGAGGCGCCGGGCGGACCGGCATCGTTCATCAGCTTGACGTAGAAATCGAGCGCATTCTTCCATTCCGGCTGGTCGAACTGCGGCTTCCAGTTCTCATCGAACCAGCGCGCCCCGAAGGCGTTGGCGGTTGCCGTGAGGAAGGCCATGTTCTCGCCCCAGCCGGCCTTACCGCGCAGGCAGATGCCATAGATCTCATTGCTCTTGTCGGTGATCTTGCGCGCCGCATCCGCAATGAAATCCCAGGTCGGGGCGTCGGGCATGGTGAGCCCGGCCTTTTCGAACAGGTCCTTGCGATACATGACCATGGAGCTTTCGCCGTAGAACGGCGCAGCATAGAGCTTATCGTCGATCGTCAGACCGCTGCGGATCGCCGGCAAGAGGTCGTCGACATCGTAGTCGGGACCGAGCTTGTCGAGCGGCAGCAGCCAGCCCTGCTTGGCCCAGATCGGCACTTCATAGGTGCCGATCGTCATGATGTCGTACTGGCCACCCTTTGTCGCAATGTCGGTCGTGACGCGCTGGCGCAGCACGTTTTCCTCGAGCGTCACCCATTCGAGCTCAATGTCCGGATTCTTGGACGTAAAATCCTCCGCCAGCTTCTGCATCCGGATCATGTCGCCGTTGTTCACGGTCGCAATGGTCAGGGTCTCTGCTTGGGCCAGGCCTGCCAGAGCGACTGCCGAGCATGTGCCCAGCAGGAAAGTTCTCAAATTCATCGACTTCCTCCCAGAAGAAATTGAGCATTTGCCTTGCTCGTGAGCAATTACTCACCGTTCCGCGAAAAATGTCAATGCGCATTCGTCGCTGCGACGCAGCGGATGCGCTAACGCGCGGTTTTCACTTGCATTTTTTTGCTTAGGAAAAGGTCGCCAAAAGGCGGCGATCATGCGGGACGCGGCGCTCGTCCGGGCCGGCACGCCGCAATTCAGACGCTCAGGAGGTACTCGGCTGTGGTTTCGTCGGTGATGAGACCGTTGATGATCCGGCCCTTCAAGGCGGCGCGCAGGGCCTCGTATTTGCGGCTGCCCTTAGCGATGCCGATCACCGACGCCCGATCGCGAGGCGGCAGCGGTACGGAGGCCACGCGCTCATTGATACTGCCGGAGAGCAGCGCACCGTCATGATCGAACATCCAGCCGCAGATCTCGCCGGCCGCGCCCGCCGCCATCAGACGGGCCATTTCCTCCCGGGCCAGGAAGCCATCCTCGCAGAGGGGCGCGTCCGGCCCGAGCTCGCCCACGCCTACGAAGGCGGCATTGGCCTGCGCACCGAGCTCGAGGGCGATTTTTACCAGGCTTTGATTGTGCAGTACTTCCCGCTCCTCGGCCGAGGAGACGAGAACCGGCAGGGGCATCGGAAAATGGCGCGCGTTGATCGTGTCGGCCATGCTGAAGATCACGTTGTAATAAGCAGCCGAACCGTCGAGCCGGATATTGCCGGTGAGCGAGACGATACGATGCTGCGGGCAGTCCATGACCGGTAGCTGATCGATGGTCGCTTTCAGCGTCCGCCCCGTGCCGATCGCCAGCACGACCGGATCGGGCGATTTCAGCCAGCGCTCGATCTCGGCCGCACCGGCCTCGGCGATGCCGACCGTTGCAGAGCTCGCCCCCGGATCGCTCGGCACGACGTCAATGTAGGTCAGCTCGTATTTATTCTTCAGCCGCGCCGCCGTCTCTAGGCATGCGGCGATCGGGTGGTCGAGGCGCACCTTGATCAGCCGCTCGGCCATGGCGAGAGACACGAGGCGCTGCGCCGACTGCCGCGAAATCCCCATGATCGACGCAATCTCGTCCTGCGTCCGGCCGGCAACATAATAGAGCCAGCCCGCGCGGGCTGCATCGTCCAGCCTATTGTTGCTTTCCGCCTTGCGTGCCATCGATCGCCTCCTACGCTTTGATTTGCTGCCACTATTTGCCGTGCGCTGTCAAACGAGAGCGCGATAGAGTCGAGGTGCCTGCGGCAAGGTCCGGTCTTCCGGGCATTTGCGCCGGACGCGAAGGAAATTTTACCGTTTGATAAAAAAATAAAGCGTGTTACCGTTTTCTGATCCTGAGAAAACATTGGGAGCCAAAAATGGGAACGACGCAATCTGGGATACTCGGCGGGCGGTTGCCGCTTGCCGAGTATGAAACCAATTTCTCCGACCTTCATCCGCCGCTCGACAAGCACGAGGCGCTCGTCGCCGCGGATCGCTGTTATTTCTGTCACGACGCGCCCTGCATGACGGCCTGTCCCACCTCCATCGACATCCCGTTGTTCATCCGCCAGATTGCCACCGGCAATCCGATCGGCTCGGCGAAGACCATCTTCGACCAGAACATCCTCGGCGGCATGTGCGCCCGCGTCTGTCCCACCGAAACGCTCTGCGAACAGGCCTGCGTGCGCAACACCGCGGAGGAGCGGCCGGTCGAGATCGGCCGGCTGCAGCGTTACGCGACCGACATCGCGATGAGGGAGAACAAGCAGTTCTACGCGCGCTCCGCCCGATCCGGCCAAAAAGTGGCCGTCGTCGGCGCCGGTCCCGCGGGTCTTGCCTGCGCCCATCGCCTCGCCGTCAAAGGCCACGACGTGGTGATCTACGACGCACGCGAAAAATCCGGCGGCCTCAACGAATACGGCATCGCGGCCTATAAGACCGTAGATGATTTCGCGCAGAAGGAAGTCGACTATGTCCTCTCGATTGGCGGTATCGAGGTGCGGCATGGCCAGGTACTCGGCCGCGACTTCTCGCTCGCCGATCTGACCGAGCAATATGATGCCGTCTTCCTCGGCCTCGGCCTCGCCGGCGTCAATGCGCTCAGGATCGAAGGCGAGAATGCCGAAGGGGTCGAGGACGCGGTCGATTTCATCGCGGCCCTTCGCCAGTCGAAAACCAAGGCCGACATTCCGGTCGGCCGCCGCGTGGTGGTGCTCGGCGGCGGAATGACCGCGATCGACGCCGCCGTTCAGGCGAAGCTGCTCGGCGCAGAAGAAGTGACGATCTGCTATCGCCGCGGCAAGGAGCACATGAACGCCTCCGAGTTCGAGCAGGACCTCGCGGCATCGAAGGGCGTCACCATCCGCCACTGGCTGCAGCCGAAGCGCATTGCGGTGAAGGACGGCAAGGTCGCCGGCATCGAGCTCGAATACACCACCCTCGATGACGGCAAGCTGACGACGACCGGGGAAACCGGTATCATTTCCGCCGAGCAGATCTTCAAGGCGATCGGCCAGACTTTCCAGGCGTCCGGCCTCGGTGCCTTGCAGATGGAAAGCGGACGCATCGTCGTCGATCAAGAAGGCCGCACCTCGCTTGCCAATGTTTGGGCCGGCGGCGACTGCGTGCTCGGCGGAGAGGACCTGACGGTTTCCGCTGTCGCGATGGGACGCGATTCCGCCGAATCGATCAACCGGGCCTTCGCCGCGGACGCGCCGCTGGCGAGCGCCGTTGCTTGAAAGCAGATCGAGAGGACGAGAACAATGGCTGATCTTCGCAACAATTTTGTCGGCATCAAATCCCCGAACCCGTTCTGGCTCGCCTCGGCACCGCCGACGGACAAGGCCTACAACGTGGAGCGCGCCTTCAAGGCGGGCTGGGGCGGCGTCGTCTGGAAGACGCTCGGCGAGGAAGGACCGCCGGTCGTCAACGTCAATGGCCCGCGCTATGGCGCGATCTGGGGTGCGGACCGGCGCTTGCTCGGCTTGAACAATATCGAGCTCATCACCGACCGCGATCTCTATGTGAACCTGCGCGAGATGAAGCAGGTGAAGATGAACTGGCCGGACCGGGCACTGATCACCTCGATCATGGTGCCCTGCGAGGAAAACGCCTGGAAGGCGATCCTGCCGCTCGTAGAGGAAACCGGGGCCGACGGCATCGAGCTCAACTTCGGCTGTCCGCACGGCATGTCCGAGCGCGGCATGGGTTCCGCGGTCGGTCAGGTGCCGGAATATATCGAGATGGTGGTGCGCTGGTGCAAACAGTACACGCGCATGCCGGTGATCACCAAGCTGACGCCGAACATTACCGACATCCGCAAGCCGGCGCGTGCCGCCAAGGCCGGCGGCACCGACGCGGTGTCGCTGATCAACACGATCAACTCGATCACCGCGGTCAATCTCGACACCTTCTCGCCGGAGCCGTCGATCGATGGCCGCGGCAGCCACGGAGGCTATTGCGGACCGGCGGTCAAGCCGATCGCGCTCAACATGGTCGCCGAGATCGCCCGCGATCCGGAAACCTACGGCCTGCCGATCTCCGGTATCGGCGGCATCACCACCTGGCGCGATGCGGCCGAATTCCTGGCGCTCGGCGCCGGCAACGTGCAGGTCTGCACCGCAGCGATGACCTATGGCTTCAAGATCGTTCAGGAAATGATCTCCGGCCTCTCGGACTGGATGGACGCCAAGGGCCACAGGACGCTCGACGACATCTGCGGCCGCGCCGTGCCGAACGTTACCGACTGGCAGTATTTGAACCTCAACTACGTCGCCAAGGCCAAGATCGACCAGGATGCCTGCATCAAGTGCGGCCGCTGTCACATCGCCTGCGAGGACACCTCGCACCAGGCGATCACCCAGTTCGTCAACGGCGTGCGCCATTTCGAGGTGATCGAGGAGGAATGCGTCGGCTGCAACCTCTGCGTCAACGTCTGTCCGGTCGAAAACTGCATCACTCTGGAGCCGCTCGCCGCCGGCACGCTCGACAAGCGCACCGGCAAGCCGGTCGATCCGGACTACGCCAACTGGACGACCCATCCCAACAACCCGATGGCGCGCCAAGCCGCCGAGTAAAGCAAGGTCGACAGAACAGGAAGGCCGCCGGAATCCACCGGCGGCCTTCTGCTTCTTTCATGGCATCAGAACTCGATCACCACCTTGCCGAACGGACCGCGATCGAGATGCGCGAGAGCCTCGCGGAACTCGGTGAACGTGTAGCGCTTGTCGATGACCGGCTTCAGGCGCAAGCGATCGACGGCACCGACCAGGTCTTCGAGCGCCCGGCGGTGCCCGACGCTGATGCCCTGCAGCACCGGCGACTTGAGCAGCAACGGAGCAACCGCCCCGGAGACCTCGAAGCCTTCGAGTACGCCGATCACCGAAATTCGTCCGTCCGGGGCCACCGCCTTCAAGGACTGGCCGAGGCCGGCGCCACCGGCGATCTCGAGGATGTGGTCCGCGCCGTGGTCCTCGGTGAGCTCATAGACGCGTTCCACCCAATCTTCGCTCAGCCGGTTGATGCCGTGGTCGGCGCCAAGCGCGCGCGCCTTCTCGAGCTTTTCCGGGCTGCTCGAGGTTACGAGCACCTCGGCACCGACTGCCTTGGCAATCTGCAGGCCGAAGAGTGCGACGCCGCCAGTTCCCTGGACCACGACGCGGTCGCCGGGCTTCAGATGGCCCTTCTCGATCAGCGCGAACCAGGCAGTGAGGCCGGCGCAAGGCAGTGTGCTTGCCTCTGCAGCGTCAAGGCTCTTTGGCGCGACAACGAACCAGTCTTCCGGAAAGGCGACATATTCCGACAGGACACCGGGATGCACGCCGCCGAGCGTGGCATAGCCAGGTGTCCTGCCGCTTCCCGGCCGCAAGCCATCGAGCCAACCGGGCGCGAACGTCGAGATCACCCGGTCGCCGGGCCGAAAACGAGTCACACCCTTGCCAACCGCTTCGACGACGCCGCTCATGTCCGACGTCGGAACGAAGGGGAAAGTGAGTTCCAGACCCATGCCGGATTCAAGCACCAGCTTGTCGCGATAGTTGAGCGACACCGCCGTCGTGCGGACGAGTACGTCAAACTCACCGACGTCCGGCACCCTGCGCTCCGCGATCTTCAGATTGTGCGGGCCGATCGCCTCGGTGCTCCATTCCTGCATCCATTTCGACATGCTCGTTCCTTTCGGTTTGTTGAGGTTTGGACAAGCATAGTGTTGAACCAGGATCGCCAGTTGCGATAAGATTTCCCATCATTGGTTCCAGGGCGGATACAATTTGATGGAGCACCTGAATGGCATCTCAGTGTTCGTCGAGGCTGCGGAAGCTGGCGGCTTCTCCACAGCGGCGGAGCGGCTGAACCTGTCGCGCTCCGCCGTCGGCAAGGCGATCGCCCGCCTCGAACAGCGGCTCGGCGTCCGTCTCTTCCATCGCACCACACGGGCGCAGAGCCTGACCGAAGAGGGCCAGCTCTTCTATGAGAGCTGCCAGAAGGCGCTCGGCGAGATCCGTACAGCCGAGGCCCTTCTCGAATCCGGAAGACAGGAAATTCGTGGCCGGTTGCGGATCTCGATGCCGGTTCTCTTTGGCCGGCAATGCGTGGCGCCGCTCTTTCGCGACCTGTTGCGCAGGCATCCGCATCTCGAGCTCGATCTGTCCTTTAACGACCGCGTTATCGATCTCCTCGACGAAGGCTTCGATCTCGCCATCCGCAACGGCTCATTGGGTAACGATGCCGGGCTGATGACGCGCGCCGTCGCCGAGCAGCGCATGACAGTCTGTGCCTCTCCCGCCTACCTCGCGGCACGCGGCGGGCCGCAAACCGTAGCGGAGCTCGCGGCCCACGATGCGGTCGTCTACTGCCGCGGCGGCCAACAGCGATCATGGTCCTTTCCTGTCGAAGGCAGGACCGCCGAGACGATTTTGCCAAAAACCCGGCTACGGCTCGACGATCTTTCGGCGATTGCGGACGCGGCGGCCGAGGGCCTCGGACTTGCCTGGCTGCCATGCTGGCTGGTACGCGAACGCGTGCAGCGCGGCGAACTCATACGGGTGCTGACCGATCGGCCGGGTCTCGTTTTCAAGGTCTATGCCGTATGGCCGCGAACGCGGCTGCCGCTGCCGAAACTGCGCCTGGCGATCGACACGCTCTCCACCGGACTGCCGCGCATCATGGAATAGAGGAAGGTGCCGGCGTAGCGTCTTCTCCGCGTAAGTGCGCACTGGTAACAAAAAGCAAAACAGATTGTGTAGAAAACGTAAGTTGTCCGAACTGGCGATCTGATCAATAAGGGACGGAATCAGAAGCGGCCAGCTGGCCGGCAGACCCGGGCAGACTGTTTGACGATCCTTTCCGCCAGTACACGCAAGAAGACGCACCTGATTTCCGGGGCCGTGCTCGGCACCTTCGTTCTCTTGCATTTCTTCAATCATTCGCTCGGCCTAATCTCCATCGAAGCGATGGAAGCCGGGCGGCGGGCATTCATTCTTGTCTGGCACAGCGTACCCGGCACAATCCTGCTTTATGGCGCCCTGCTGCTGCACTTCCTGATGGCGCTCGACAGTCTCTATCGCCGCCAGACGCTCAGGATGCCGGTCGGTGAAGCGCTGAAGATCCTCTTCGGCCTGAGCCTGCCCTTCCTGCTGATACCCCATGTGGTCGCCACCCGGGTTGAGCCGTTCCTGACCGGGATCAATGCCGACTATCCTCGCATCCTGCGCGCGCTGTGGTCGAGTTCGATCGGCACGACCCGCCAGACCGTCGCTCTGCTCTTTGTATGGAGCCACGCCTGCCTTGGCGCCTGGTTCTGGATGCGCGGCCGAGACTGGTTTCCGCGCTACGAATTCCTGCTCTACACCGTTGCCCTGCTCGTGCCGATCTTCGCGCTGCTTGGCTTCGTCAACGGCGCCCGTTCTCTTGCTCGCGATTATGCGGAACACGGTGCTTACGGCGACAGGGCCTATGTCAGCCAGATGCGGCCGCGGGTCGATCCTGGCCTGCCCGAGAACATCCGGCTCGCCTTCTATGCGGGCTTTGCCGGTCTGATCGGCGGAACCTTGGCGCTGCGCGCCGTGCCGGCACGCGGACGCGTCCGCGTGCGCTATCCGGATGGGCGCGTGGCGGCGGTGAGCCTCGGTTTCAGCGTGCTCGAGGCAAGCCGCGCCGCCGGGATTTCGCATGTGTCGGTCTGTGGCGGCCGCGGCCGGTGCTCGACCTGCCGGGTGCGCGTCATTGAGGGTCTCGACGGCCAGCCGGCGCCGGAGGCCGCGGAACTTGCGACCCTCAGCCGGATCGGCGCCCCAGACAACGTTCGTCTGGCTTGCCAGTTCCGGCCCACCAACAATGTCACCGTCGTACCCCTTCTCGATACTGACAGCCTCGGGATCAAGACGCAGCTTGCCCGGCAGAACGGCGGCGGCCGCGAGCGGCGGGTGGCCGTGCTCTTCTGCGACCTGCGCGACTTCACCCGCATTGCCGAACACAAGCTGCCCTACGACACGGTGTTCCTGCTCAACCGCTACTTCGAAATGATCGGCGAGGCGGTGGAGGACTCCGGCGGTGTCATCGACAAGTTCATCGGCGACGGGGCGCTGGCGATCTTCGGGCTGAAGACGCCTCTCCCGGAAGCCTGTCGCCAGGCGCTTGCCGCGGCCGCCCGGCTATCGGCCGGCATTCGCGCGCTCAACCAGACATTCGAGGGCGAACTCGAGCAGCCGCTCAGGCTCGCGATCGGCCTGCATGCCGGACCAGCAATCGTCGGCGAGATGGGCTACGGTCAGGCGACCTCGCTGACCGCCGTCGGCGACACGATCAACACCGCCAGCCGGCTGGAGGGCCTTGCCAAGGAGCATGACGCCGAGCTTGCCGTTTCCGTCGATCTCGTCCAACGCGCCGGTTTCAGCATCGAAGGCTACAGGCGATTGGATATAACCCTGCGCGGCCGTCAGGCGACGCTCGAGACCTGGATCGTCGAAGATGCCGCGCGGCTTCCGGAGATCATGCCGGCGCCGGTCTAACTACTCGCGCACCTGCAGGCCATCGACAAACAAGCGCTCGAGAAAGCGCGCCGCATCCTCGAAGCGCCCGTCACCCGCCTGCTCCTGGCCGAGCACGGCGCGCACCTGAACGTCGAAGTCGGCATAGTGCTGCGTCGTCGACCAGATCGCGAAAATCAAATGATAGGGATCGCAATTCGCGATCTTGCCGGCCTTCGCCCAGGCGCGGATGACCTCGGCCTTTTCGTCGACCAGCTGCTTCAGCGGCCCTTTCAGCTCGTCCTCGATATGAGGAGCGCCCTGCAACACCTCATTGGCGAACAATCGGCTTTCGCGCGGGAAATCCCGCGCCATTTCCAGCTTGCGCCGGATGTAGCTGCGGATCTCGGCGACGGGATTGCCGTTGGCATTGAATTCGCGCAGCGGATCGAGCCAGGTGTCAAGAACGCGGTCGATCAAGGCGCGATGCATCGCCTCCTTCGTACGGAAGTAATAGAGCAGGTTCGGCTTCGACATGCCCGCCACTTCGGCGATCTGATCGATGGTCGATCCGCGGAAGCCGCTCGCCGAAAAGACCTCGAGCGCGGCTTCGAGGATGCGCTCCTCCTTTTCCTCCTGGATGCGCGTGCGCCTCTGTGTTTTCGCCGCTCTTGGAAGTACCATCTCGCCCCCTGCCGATGCCCACACGCTAGCTGGTGGAGCCCGCTTTGCCCAAAAATCGGACGCGCCATTTATTTGGGCAACAAACTGGTTTTTTTCGTTTTCCCGCTTGAGTGCCGCTACGGAAGTTGTAATGTTTACCAACCGGTCAAATTATCAGTCAGATTGTCGGCAAACGCAACGGCTGATCGAAGGGCACCAAAGCAAGGCCCCGATCTGGCCGACGGGAACATGAGGCTATCCCCGGGGAGGGTCTAGCCGGAAAAAGAGGAGAGCGCCATGGCTGCACCTGGCGAGAATAGGCGCGTCAATTCCGACCGCCTGTGGGATTCGTTGATGGAAATGGCGAAGATCGGCCCTGGCGTTGCCGGCGGCAACAACCGCCAGACCTTGACGGACGCCGATGGCGAGGGTCGCCGGCTCTTTCAGTCCTGGTGCGAGAAGGCCGGGCTCTCCATGGGTGTCGACAAGATGGGCACCATGTTCATGACCCGCCCCGGCACCGACCCCGATGCGCTCCCCGTCCATATCGGTTCCCATCTCGACACGCAGCCGACCGGCGGCAAGTACGACGGCGTGCTTGGTGTCTTGAGCGGCCTCGAGGTCGTTCGCACGATGAATGACCTCGGCATCAAGACGAAGCATCCGATCGTGGTCACCAACTGGACCAATGAGGAAGGCGCCCGCTTTGCGCCGGCCATGATTGCCTCCGGAGTCTTTGCCGGCGTCCACACGCTCGAATACGCCTATGCCCGCAAGGATCCGGAGGGCAAGAGCTTCGGCGACGAATTGAAGCGCATTGGCTGGGTTGGCGACGAGGAAGTCGGCGCCCGCAAGATGCACGCCTATTTCGAATATCACATCGAGCAGGGACCGATCCTCGAGGCCGAAAACAAGCGGATCGGCGTCGTCACCCACTGTCAGGGCCTATGGTGGCTGGAGTTCACGCTGACCGGCAAGGAAGCGCATACCGGCTCGACACCGATGAACATGCGCGTCAATGCCGGTCTCGCCATGGCCCGCATCCTCGAGATGGTGCAGACCGTTGCGATGGAAAGCCAGCCGGGCGCCGTCGGCGGCGTCGGGCAGATGTTCTTCTCGCCCAATTCACGCAATGTATTGCCGGGCAAGGTCGTCTTCACCGTCGATATCCGCTCGCCGGATCAAGCCAAGCTCGACGGCATGCGCGCCCGGATCGAAGCCGAAGCGCCGAAGATCGCCGAAGCGCTTGGCGTCGGCTGTTCGATCGAGGCGGTCGGCCATTTCGACCCCGTGACCTTCGATCCGAAGCTGGTCGCAACCGTGCGGGGTGCGGCAGAAAAGCTCGGCTACAGCCACATGAATCTCATCTCCGGCGCCGGGCACGACGCCTGCTGGGCGGCGAAGGTCGCGCCGACGACGATGATCATGTGCCCCTGCGTCGATGGGCTCAGCCATAACGAGGCGGAGGACATTTCCAAGGAATGGGCCGCCGCAGGTGCCGACGTCCTCTTCCACGCTGTTCTCGAAACGGCCGAGGTCGTCGAATGAGATTTCACGGGCGGAACGAAAGTTCCGCCTTTTTCGTGGGCGGCCGCGTCCGTCGAAGGCACCATTGCGAGGGAACGAAACCATGAGCACTGTCATCAAGGGTGGAACCGTCGTTACCGCCGACCTGACCTACAAGGCCGATGTGAAAGCCGAAGGTGGCAAGATCGTCGAAATCGGCCCCAATCTTTCCGGCACCGAGACGCTCGACGCGACCGGCTGCTACATCATGCCGGGCGGCATCGATCCCCACACCCATCTCGAAATGCCCTTCATGGGCACCTATTCCTCCGACGATTTCGAGAGCGGCACGCGCGCAGCACTTGCCGGCGGCACGACCATGGTCGTGGATTTCGCGCTCCCCTCGCCCGGCCAGTCGCTGCTCGAGGCGCTGACCATGTGGGACAACAAGTCGACCCGCGCCAATTGCGACTATTCCTTCCACATGGCGATCACCTGGTGGAGCGAGCAGGTCTTCAACGAGATGGAGACCATCGTCAAGGACAAGGGCATCAACACCTTCAAGCACTTCATGGCCTACAAGGGCGCGCTGATGGTGGACGACGATGAGATGTTCTCCTCGTTCCAGCGCTGCGCCGCGCTCGGCGCCCTGCCGCTTGTCCACGCCGAGAACGGCGACGTGGTGGCGCAACTGCAGGCGAAGCTGCTCGCCGAAGGCAACAATGGTCCCGAGGCGCATGCCTTTTCGCGCCCGGCCGAGGTCGAGGGTGAAGCCACCAACCGCGCTATCATGATCGCCGACATGGCCGGCTGTCCCGTCTACATCGTCCACACCTCCTGTGAGCAGGCCCACGAGGCGATCCGGCGCGCCCGCGCCAAGGGCATGCGCGTCTTCGGCGAGCCGCTGATCCAGCATCTGACGCTCGACGAAACGGAATATTTCAACAAGGACTGGGATCACGCGGCCCGGCGGGTGATGTCGCCGCCCTTCCGCAACAAGCTGCACCAGGACAGCCTCTGGGCCGGTCTCGCCTCCGGTTCCCTGCAGGTGGTGGCAACCGATCACTGTGCCTTCACGACGACGCAGAAGCGTTCTGGAGTCGGCGACTTCACCAAGATCCCGAACGGCACTGGCGGGCTTGAGGACCGCATGCCGATGCTCTGGACCTATGGCGTCAGCACCGGCCGTATCACCATGAACGAATTCGTGGCGGTGACGTCCACAAATATCGCCAAGATCCTCAACATCTATCCGAAGAAGGGCGCGATCCTGGTAGGTAGCGATGCGGACCTCGTCGTCTGGGATCCGAAGCGCTCGAAGACGATCTCGGCGAATACCCAGCAATCGGCGATCGATTACAACGTCTTCGAGGGCAAGACCGTCACCGGCCTCCCCCGCTTCACGCTGACGCGCGGCGTCGCGGCGATCGAGGAAGGGGCGGTGAAAACCCGGGAGGGCCATGGTGAATTCGTCCGGCGCGATCCCTTCCCGGCAGTCAGCGCGGCGCTCTCGACCTGGAAGGAAGTGACGGCACCGCGCGCCGTGCAGCGGACCGGCATTCCGGCGACCGGCGTTTGAGGAGATGCTGCCGTGGTCATCCGCCATGTTCGAGAGGATCGGCCGGCACCAGTCCGTCCAGTTCCGGCAGCAGCACGACGCTCTCCTGTTCCTTCGGATCTGTCCGCGCGATGATCGCCGTGCAGGGAGCGTCCGAGAGGTTGGCGGGCAGGTGCGGCACGCCGGCCGGGATGTAGAGCATCTCGCCGGCCTTGACGATCACGCGCTCTTCGAGCCGGTCGCCGAACCAGGTGTACGCCTCGCCGTCAAGCACGTAGATCGCCGTCTCATGGCTCTCGTGGAGATGCGCCTTGGCGCGCGCTCCCGGCGGCATGGTCAAGAGATGCATGCAGATGCCGGTGGAGCCCACCGTCTCCGCGGCAATGCCTTCGAAATAGTTGAGTCCCTGCTTGCCGGCATAGCTGCTGCCCGGCCGCACGACGCGACAGCCAGGATTGGATGATCGAGACATGACCGTTCTCCAGAATTCGCTGAAAAACCTTGAACCGGGGCCTTCTGCGGCAAATCCGCGATTGCATGTTGCGGGCCCGAATAGCAGTCTGGCACAGACAAGCGACAATGAGAATCCATCCATGACATCCAATTCCGCCTCCGTCGTCTCGGCCCGAGATCTCGGCCTGACGTTTCAGACCAGCGACGGGCCGGTCAACGCGCTGACTGGCGTCAATCTCGACGTGGCCAAGGGCGACTTCGTTTCCTTCATCGGCCCTTCCGGCTGCGGCAAGACGACGTTTCTGCGCATCATCGCCGATCTCGAGAAGCCGACCGCCGGCACGATCGCCGTCAACGGCATGACGCCCGAGGAGGCCCGCCACAATCGCGCCTATGGCTACGTGTTCCAGGCTGCAGCGCTCTATCCCTGGCGAACGATCGAGAAGAACATCGCGCTACCGCTGGAAATCATGGGCCACGCCAAGGACGAGCGGAAGGCCCGCATCGAACGGACGCTGGAACTCGTCAACCTCACCGGCTTCGGCAAGAAATACCCTTGGCAGCTTTCCGGCGGCATGCAGCAGCGGGCGTCAATCGCCCGAGCGCTTGCCTTCGACGCCGATCTTCTCTTGATGGACGAACCCTTCGGCGCCCTCGACGAGATCGTCCGCGATCACTTGAACGAACAGCTCCTGAAGCTCTGGGCCCAGACGAACAAGACGATCTGTTTCGTCACCCACTCGATCCCCGAGGCCGTCTACCTCTCGACCAAGATCGTGGTCATGAGCCCCCGCCCCGGCCGGGTGACCGACATTATCGAATCCACCCTGCCGAGGGAACGGCCGCTCGGCATCCGCGAGACGCCGGAATTCCTGGAAATCGCCCACCGGGTGCGCGAGGGTTTGAGAGCGGGGCACAGCTATGATGAATAGCTGTCGGCGAGCGCGCATGAGCTTTACTTCAACTCTCCCAAACGGTGGAAGGGCCTGATATTTGCGCCAGGAAACCTTCCTTCGAGACAAGATGCTGCCGATCAGCACCGTCGTCGCGCTTCTGATCGCCATCTGGTATGTCGCGGTCGTCTTCCTGAACGCGCCCTTCGAGCGCGACACGGCGGCACGCGCCGGCACCGAGATCGCATTTACCGACCTCGTCAAAAACACGATGGCGCAGGAAAGGCCCGTGCTGCCTGCCCCTCATCAGGTGGTTGCCGAGATCTGGGACACCACCTTCAACAAGGCGATCACCTCGAAGCGCAGCCTCGTCTACCACGCCTGGATCACGCTCTCCGCCACGCTGCTCGGCTTCGGCATAGGCGCCGCACTTGGCGTGCTTCTCGCCGTCGGCATTGTCCATAACCGCGCCATGGACCGCTCGCTAATGCCATGGGTGATCGCCAGCCAAACGATACCGATCCTGGCAATCGCGCCGATGATCATCGTCGTCTTGAACGCCATCGGCGTTGCCGGCCTGCTGCCGAAGGCGCTGATCTCCACCTATTTATCGTTCTTCCCGGTGGTGGTCGGCATGGTCAAGGGATTGCGGAGCCCCGAAACGATCCAACTCGACCTGATGCACACCTATAACGCCTCGTCGGCGCAGACCTTCTGGAAACTGCGCTGGCCCTCCTCCATGCCGTATCTGTTCACCTCGCTGAAGGTCGCCGTCGCCATCTCGCTCGTCGGCGCCATTGTCGGCGAACTGCCGACCGGTGCGGTGGCCGGGCTCGGCGCGCGGCTCCTCGCCGGCTCGTATTACGGCCAGACGGTACAGATCTGGGCCGCCCTGTTCATGGCCGCGGCGCTCGCCGCCGTGCTGGTCATGATTGTCGGCGTCGCGCACTCCGCGGTCCTGAAGCGCATGGGAGCCAAGCCATGAACCTTCCTGCTCTCGCCGGCGCCATCCTTTTCTGGCTGATCGCCTGGGCCTTCAACGAATGGCTGGTCCGTCAGCATTTTTCGAACCGCACGATGAGCAACGCCGCACGCTTCGCCGTGCCGCTCATCTTCGGCATCACGATCCTGGTTCTGTGGGAGGGCATCGTCCGCGGTTTCGCCGTTCCTTCCGTGCTCTTGCCGGCACCGTCGATGATTTGGGGGCGGCTCGTCAATTCGCTGCCGACGCTTGGCGCCGACTTCCGCCAGACCTTCCTGAAATCCGTGCTGACCGGCTATGCGCTCGGCTGCGGCCTCGGTTTCCTGATGGCGATCCTCATCGACCGCTCTCCCTTTCTCCAGAAGGGACTGCTGCCGCTCGGCAACTTCGTCTCCGCCCTCCCCGTCATCGGCGTCGCTCCGATCATGGTCATGTGGTTCGGCTTCGACTGGCAATCGAAGGTTGCCGTCGTCGTTATCATGACCTTCTTCCCGATGCTGGTGAACACGGTGTCGGGCCTTGCAGCCGCGAGCCACATGGAGCGCGACCTGATGCGCACCTATGCCGCCACCTGGTGGCAGACGCTCGTCAAGCTGCGGCTGCCCGCGGCTTGGCCTTTCATTTTCAACGCTCTCAAGATTAACTCGACGCTGGCGCTGATCGGCGCGATCGTGGCCGAGTTTTTCGGAACGCCCATTGTCGGCATGGGTTTTCGGATCTCCACGGAAGTGGGGCGCATGAACGTCGACATGGTCTGGGCCGAGATCGCCGTTGCGGCGGTGGCTGGCTCCGCCTTTTACGGGGTGGTGGCGCTCGTCGAGCGAGCCGTCACGTTCTGGCATCCGTCCATTCGCAGTGGCCGGGGCTGATAATGGAACAATGATAAGAGGGAACTGACATGAACAAGAAACTTGCATCTCTGCTGGCAGCTGGCGTCTTTTCGCTTGCCGCCTTTCATGCCAATGCCGCCGACAAGGTCACGCTGCAGCTGAAATGGGTCACGCAAGCCCAGTTCGCCGGCTATTTTGTCGCCAAGGACAAGGGCTTCTACGAGGAAGAGGGTCTCGACGTCGATATCAAGCCGGGCGGGCCGGATATCGCTCCGCCGCAGGTCATCGCCGGTGGTGGCGCCGACGTCATCGTCGACTGGATGCCGTCCGCCCTCGCCACGCGCGAAAAGGGCGTGCCGCTCGTCAACATCGCCCAGCCCTTCAAGAAGTCCGGCATGATGCTCACCTGTCTCAAGGAGTCTGGGGTCAAGACTCCCGAGGACTTCAAGGGCAAGACGCTTGGCGTCTGGTTCTTCGGCAACGAGTACCCGTTCCTCTCCTGGATGTCGCAGTTGAAAATTCCGACGGATGGCGGAACGAACGGCGTGACCGTCCTGAAGCAGGGCTTCAACGTCGACCCGCTGATCCAGAAGCAGGCCGCCTGCATCTCGACGATGACCTACAATGAATATTGGCAGGTCATCGACGCCGGCATCAAGCCCGAGGATCTCGTCACCTTCAAATATGAAGACCAAGGCGTTGCGACGCTCGAGGACGGCCTCTACGTACTCGAGGACAAGCTCAAGGACGCGGCCTTCAAGGAAAAGATGGTGAAGTTCGTTCGCGCCTCGATGAAGGGCTGGAAATATGCCGAGGAGAACCCCGACGAGGCGGCTGATATCGTACTCGAAAACGACTCGACCGGCGCGCAGACGGAAAAGCACCAGAAGCGCATGATGGGCGAGATCGCCAAACTGACGGCGGGTTCGAACGGCGCGCTCGACGAGGCCGACTACAAGCGTACGGTCCAGTCGCTGCTCTCCGGCGGCTCGGATCCGGTCATCTCCAAGGAGCCGGAAGGCGCCTGGACCCACGAAATCACGGACGAAGCGCTGAAATAAGTCGCGGCATCACGACCGATTGCGGAGCGCGCGGCAGTATGCCGCGCGCTTTTTGCCGCGCGCTCCGGTTGTTAAGCTTGCATTTAGGTTGCGCCAATATAGCCTCGATGAAGCGACAGAAAGAAACAATGAGGCACCATCGCTTCTACGCTCTTGTAAGCATTTGCTACCACGCTTACATAGGCCGGAACATTTGACTGGGGAGCAGACGCAGGGAGGAACTGGTTTCTCTTGAACTCGGCCTCGCGAGCAAAATTCTCCTACAGCGCCACGTGTCTTATCAGACGCGCAAAAGGTTCGCTGTAGCACTTTGAATCTCTGCATGTGCTTATCCGTAAATCGACTAGGATTTAAGCAAACATGCAGCAGGCCGGCACCTTGGTTTGAGACCGTGGGCCGGACAATTCGAATGCGTGGACTGCGAGCGGGGCATAACCGAGCGGAATGCGCGGGAACAGCATGATTGCAGCCGGATATCCGCCCTTGAAGAATGGCGATGCGGCATGATTTATTTGTGTCAGGACCTTAGGCCGATGGCTCAGAAACTTCTCCTTCTTCTCGGCGCATGCGCAGCGATGACGCTCGGCGCAATTTCCGGCGTTTCGGCCGAGGAAGCCGCAAAGCCGCAACCCTCGCAGGCATTGCCCTCGATCGTCGTGACCGAAGCGACACAACGCAAGATCAGCGACCGCATTCTTGCCACCGGTTCGATCGAGGCCGTCGAGGAAATCTATGTCGCACCACTCGTCGACGGGCTTTCCATACGCTCGTTGAATGTCGATGTCGGTGACCGGGTCGAACAAGGCAGCACGCTCGCTGTTCTCAACGACGACGCGCTGCTCCTGCAGAAAAGCCAGCTCGAGGCCAACCTCGCCAAGGCGGAGGCGTCGCTCGCGCAACTGAACGCCCAACTCGCAGAGTCCACCGCAAACTCCGAAGAGGCGACGCGCGTCGCCGATCGCGCCGTGCGGCTTTCGGAAAACGGCACAATCTCGACGGCCGAGGCGGACCGCCTCAAGGCGCTCGCCGCCGCCACCCGCGCCCGCCGCCGTTCGGCCGAGCAATCGGTCGGTGTTGCCAGAGCGGACATCAAGGTTGTCCAGGCGCAGATCGACGATATCGACCTCAGGCTTGCCCGTACCGCGGTCAAGGCGCCGGTCAGCGGCGTGATCTCCGCCAAGAACGCCAAGATCGGCGCGATCGCCAGCGGCACGGGCGAGCCGCTCTTTGCGATGATCCGCGACGGCGCGATCGAAATGACGGCCGATGTCGCCGAGGCGGACATCATCAAGCTTGCCATCGGGCAACCCGCCACGGTCAAGCTCGCTGGCAGCAACGCGACGGTCGAGGGCAAGATCCGCCTGATCGCACCGACGGTCGATGTCCAGACGCGTCTCGGCAAGGTTCACATCAGCCTTACCGACACGACCGAGGCACGCGCCGGCATGTATGCGAGCGCAATCGTCACGGTCGAAGAAAAGCAGACAGTCGTTCTGCCGCAAACCGCTGTTACATCGGAAGACGGGAAAACCATCGTCCGTAAAGTCGAAGGCGGCGTCGTGCGCCTGGTACCGGTCGAGACAGGCATCCAGGACGGGCAATTCGTCGAGATCCTTTCCGGCCTCAAGGCAGGCGAACAGGCGGTGGCAAAGGCTGGCGCCTATGTGCGCGACGGAGACCGGATCAATCCGGTCAAATCCGACCAGCCGATAACCAATTGACGGGAACAGAGACCATGAACTTCTCCGCCTGGTCCATCCGCAATCCGGTCGCGCCGATCCTGGCGTTTTTCGTGCTGCTCGTGCTCGGCTGGCAGTCCTTCAATTCGCTGCCGATCACCCGCTTCCCGAACATCGACGTGCCGATCGTCTCGATCAACGTAACGCAGAGCGGAGCCGCTCCTGCCGAGCTGGAAACCCAGGTCACCAAGGAAATCGAGGACGCGGTCGCCGGCATCTCCGGGGTCGACCACATCGAGTCGACGATCACCGACGGCACATCCACGACGGCCGTCATCTTCCGCATGGAAGTGCCGACCACACAGGCCGTGCAGGACGTGAAGGATGCGATCGACCGCATCCGCGGCGACCTGCCGACTTCGATCGACGAGCCAATCGTTTCGAAGGTCGATGTCGAGGGCCAGGCGATCCAGACCTTCTCCGTCTCCTCGCCCGGCATGACGCTCGAAGAACTCTCCTGGTTCGTCGACGACACGATCAAGCGGGCTATCCAGGGCCAGAGCGGCATCGGCCGCGTCGACCGCTATGGCGGGTCCGATCGCGAGGTCCGTATCGAGCTTGATGAAGATCGCCTGAATTCCTTCGGAATCACCGCTGCCGACGTCAACGGCCAGCTCCGCCGCATGAACATGGATCTGGGTTCCGGTCGCGGACAGGTCGGCGGCAGCGAACAGGCGATCCGCACGCTCGGTGATGCCCGCGATGTTTCCCAGCTCGCGAACACGATGATCTCGCTGCCGAACGGACGCTTCCTTCGTCTGTCGGAGCTCGGCAAGGTGACAGATACCTACGAGGAGCCGAAGTCGTTCTCGCGCTTCAACGGCCATCCGGGCGTCACCTTTGCAGTATTCCGCGCCAAGGGCGCCAGCGAAGTCAGTGTCGCCGAAACGGTTGCCAAGACGCTCGACGAAATCCGCGCCAAGCATCCGGAAGTCACCATCGAGATGGTCGACGATTCGGTTTACTTCACCTATGGCAACTACGAGGCGGCAATTCACACGCTGATCGAGGGCGCGCTTCTCGCCGTCGTCGTCGTGCTGCTGTTCCTGCGCAACTGGCGCGCCACGCTGATCTCGGCCGTCGCCCTGCCGCTCTCGGCCATTCCGACCTTCTGGGTGATGGAACTCCTCGGTTTCTCGCTGAACCTCGTCAGCTTCCTGGCGATGACGCTTGCGACCGGCATCCTCGTCGACGACGCAATCGTCGAGATCGAGAATATCGAGCGGCATATCCGCATGGGCAAGTCGCCCTACCGGGCCGCGATCGAAGCCGCGGACGAGATCGGCCTCGCGGTGATCGCCACCACCTTCACCATCATCGCCGTCTTCGTGCCCGTCTCCTTCATGCCGGGCATCCCTGGCCAATACTTCATCCAGTTCGGCCTGACGGTCGCCGTGTCGGTGTTCTTTTCGCTTCTGGTCGCCCGCCTGATCACGCCCGTGATGGCGGCCTATCTGATGCAGCCGACGGATGTCGGCGGTGGCCACCATGGTGACGACGACAGCGGCATCATGAAGCTCTATACGGGTATCATCCGCGTGACGACCCGTTGGCGCTATACGACGCTGCTCGCCGCCATCGGTTGCCTCGCCATTTCCGTCTATTTCCTGTTGCAGGTGCCCGGCAGCTTCCTGCCGCCGGAAGACAATTCGCGCGTCAGCCTGTCGATCGAATTGCCGCCGGACGCGATGCTCGAGGATACGGACCGGACGACGACTGAGATCTACAACCGCATCAAGGATATCGAGGGCGTCGAGAACGTCTTCGTGCTCGGCGGCGCCTCGCCGAAGGGCGATCTCGAGCTGCGTCGCGCCGCCGTCACCGTGCTGCTCCAGAAGCTCGATCACTCTCTCGTCAACAAGGTCGTCAACGACGTGATCGGCCGCACACCGCTGATCGGTGAGTATCTGCCGAAGCTGCCGCCGGCCGGCCGTATTAAGCCGCAGTCGCAGATCGAAAAGGAGATCCTCGCAAAGCTTCGGTCGATCCCGGATGTTCGCGTCACCAAACTCAACGACCGCGGCGAGCGCGACCTGTCCTTCAACCTGCTTTCCAACAACGAGGCGGATCTGGACCAGGCCGTGGCCACTCTCGAAGCAAAGCTGCGCAAGGACCCGCTGCTTGCCAATGTCAGTCCCGATGGGGCGCTGCCGCGGCCGGAACTGCAGATCCGCCCGCGTGACGAGCAGATGTCGCGTCTCGGCATCACGACGGCGCAGATTTCCGAGGTGATCCGCGTCGCCACCATCGGCGATATCGATGCGCTGCTCACCAAGATTGCCCTTGACGGGCGGCTGATCCCGATCCGTGTCCAGCTCAATCGCGATTTCCGCACCGATTTGGCGGCCATCCGCAACCTCAAGGTCCAGACCGCATCCGGCGCCACCGTTCCGCTCTCAAGTGTCGCGGACATCAACTATGCGGAGGGGCCGAGCTCCATCAAGCGCTACGACCGCTATCGCGTCGTCAAGCTCGGCGCCGACCTCCCCGTGGGCGTAGCACTCGACACGGCCTCCGCCCGCTTCAAGCAGATCGCCGGCGAGGCGAAGCTACCGGGAACCGTCGAGTTTCTCGAGAGCGGCGATGCCGAAGTGCAGGCCGAAATGCAGCAGAGCTTCGGCAACGCGATGCTGCTCGGCCTGATGATGGTGCTGGTCGTGCTCATCCTTCTCTTCAAGGACGTGATCCAGCCTTTCACCATCCTGTTCTCGCTGCCGCTTGCGATCGGCGGCGTGGCGGCAGCGCTGATCCTGACGCAGAACGCACTCTCCATGCCCGTTCTTATCGGCATCCTGATGCTGATGGGCATCGTCACCAAGAACGCCATCCTGCTCGTCGACTTCGGCATCGAAATGATGCACCACGGCATGGATCGTACGCTGGCGATGGTCGAAGCGGGCCGCAAACGTGCCCGCCCGATCGTCATGACGTCGATCGCCATGTCGGCTGGCATGCTGCCTTCAGCCCTCGGCGTCGGCGAAGGCGGCTCGTTCCGCGCTCCGATGGCGATCGCCGTCATCGGCGGCATCATCGTCTCGACGGTTCTGAGCCTCGTCGTCGTTCCCTCGTTCTTCCTCATCATGGATGATCTGTCGCGTCTTCTCGCCTGGATCTTCAGCCGTTTCATCGGCAAGAAGGAAGAGGAAGATCTGCCGCTCGACCGCGAGGAACTGAGCAAACTCGCCGCCGAACAGGGCAGCACGATCGAAAGCCTGGAAGACCGCGTCAAGGCACTCGAGGCGGAGCGGCGCGGCAAGTCCGACCGCAAGGTCATCAGCCATCCGGCGCTCGCCGCCGAATAGGCGTTTTCCACGAAACAGCGCTGCTGCACCGTTCCAAATCACGGACAGGCAGCAGCGTCTCCTTTCGCGAAGTTATTTGATACGGGTCAAATCATGAGCGGCGAGGAAGCGCTAGGTTCGTCACGATCTATTCGGGACGAGCGGTATGAAGACTTTGCGATTGAACTCGAGCGGCCGGGCCATCCTCCTCAATTCGCGCTTCTTTTCGCGGCTACCACGCCTCGCCCCCGAGGCGCTGTCGCGGGCCTTTTCCACGCTCCGTCAGTCAGGCGTTGTTGTGAAGGGCGGATGATCGAAATTCGCGATCGTCAGGCGCTGGAACAGTTTCGAATGGCTCTAGAGACCGCCCTGCACGGTGAGGAACTCGACGATCCGGGCGACGCCCTCGCCGCGCTTCATGTCGGAAAACACGAAGGGCTTTTCGGCGCGCATTCGCGTCGCGTCGTGCTCCATCACCTCAAGATCGGCGCCCACATAGGGGGCCAGATCCTTCTTGTTGATCACCAGCAGATCGGACTTGGTGATCCCGGGGCCGCCCTTGCGCGGGATTTCCTCGCCCTGGCAGACGGAAATCACATAGATGGTCAGGTCCGCCAGATCGGGCGAAAAGGTTGCCGCGAGATTGTCTCCGCCCGATTCGATGAAGACCACGTCGAGATCGGGAATACGGCGGTTGAGCTCGGCGATCGCCTGGAGATTGATCGAAGCGTCCTCACGGATCGCCGTATGCGGGCAGCCGCCGGTCTCGACGCCGACGATCCGCTCCGACGGCAGCGCCTGCATGCGCACCAGCGCCTCGGCATCCTCCTTGGTGTAGATATCGTTGGTGACGACGGCGACCGAATAGTTCTCGCGCATCGCCTTGCACAGCTTGTCGGTCAGCGCCGTCTTGCCTGACCCGACCGGGCCACCGATGCCGACGCGAAGGGGACCGTTTTTCGATGGCATTTCCAATGTCCTTTCTATTGCATGAGGCGCGCGGCGTTCGCGGTTCCTCCCGCTAGGAGCGGAACAGGCGCGAATGCAGGGTCTCATGTCTCAGAGATGCAATGTCGGCGATGATGGTCGCCGAGCCAAGATCGTCCAGCGAGCCGCGCGCGGCACGGCAGGCAACCGCCGCAATCTCGGCCTCCAGGCCGGCAAGCAAGCCGACCCCGTCGCGCTGGCCGGTGACGCCGCAACGGATGGCAACCGATACGGCACTCGATGTCGTTGCGTTGAGATAGGCGGCAAGTGTCGGCTCGAGCCCGGTCCGATGTGCACCGGCGACGGCGCCGACCGCCACCGGATAGGCGGCCCTTGATCCGAGCATCTCCAACACCGGATGCGGCCAGTGGCTGGCGGCGGCAAGAAACGCCTCGCCAAGAAGCATGGTCTCCATGTGCCGTTCACGCGAACCGGCGAGCGCCTCGGCCAGTTCGCCGACCGCCTGCAGCCGTGCCGGATCTGCGTGGCTGCAGTAGCTTTCGGCCAGTAACAGCGCGTCGTTCCAGACCGTGCCGTGATTCAACAGCGTTTCAAGCCACAGCCGCAGATCGCCTGCATTCGCCACGAGGCCGTCGTGAACCGCCTGTTCCAAGCCGCCGGAATAGGAAAAGGCGCCGACGGGAAAGGCGGGCGAAAGCCAGGTGACGAGACGCAGCAGAGCCTGCATGGCCGCCTCTTCAGCCATGGTGGTGGTCGCGATCATGCCCATGGTGATGGCCGCCGGTGCCGTGATAGGCGCCGCGGAGGGGGTGGAATGGTTCGACAACTTCGCTCACCGTTGCTCCGAGGCCTTCGAGCATGGCGCGGATGACGGGATCGCGGGCAATCAATATCCGCCCCTCCTCGATCGCCGCCGGCAAGTGTCGGTTGCCGAGATGCCAGGCGAGTTCGATCAGGTGCAGCCTATCGCGCGGACGGATGTCGTAGAGCACCTCCTCAGCCGCCTTCACTTCGATGTAGCCGCCGCCCTCCAGCACCAAAAGGTCGCCGTCGGCGAGCATCACCGGCTCCTTGAGGTCGAGCATCACGACGTCGTCGTTTTCGAGATGCAAGAGCTTGCGGCGCAGATGCCGCTGGTCATGGGTGAGCGTCACGCGGTGAAGCGGCGTCTTGTCGGCAGAACCGGGGGAAAGAATTTCGGTCGAACGGTAGGGCACGTCAGAGGACCTCGATCTTTTCGGGATATACGACCTCGACGCGAACCTCCGCAAGATGGTCGGCCATTGCCGCCTGGAATGCCTTCAGATGCGGTTCGGCGAAATGGGCATCGAGGGCCGCGCGGCTCTTCCAGGTCTCGACGAAGACCACCGTGTCCGGCTCGGCGACCTTGCGATAGAGATCATCGCTGACGCAGCCCTCCTCCTTGCGGGTGGCATCGATCAGCGGCGCCGCAAGTGCTGCGACCTCGTCGCCGTTGTCCGCATGCGCCTTAAGATATGCGATGACGTAAACCATTGAATTCCCTGTCTCCAACGGACTCCACTTTAACAAGAAAAAGCCCCGGCGCCAGCAAGAAGGCGAAAATCCGAACGACTTTCAAACCTGCTTGCGGCGGCCGGGGCCTTCATGATCACAATGCCGGATCAGGCAGCGATCTTCTGCGACTTCAGCGCGTCGAGAATGTTCTGCGGCGAGGAAACGCCGTACGGATCACTGTCGCAATTGTCCGAATAGCCTTCCTCCTCGAACCACTGCTCAACCGTGCCGTCGCTGACGACGGCGGCGTAGCGCCAGGAACGCATGCCAAAACCGAGATTGTCCTTGGCGACCAGCATGCCCATCTTGCGGGTGAACTCGCCCGAACCGTCCGGAATGAGCTTGACGTTTTCGAGCCCCTGCGACTTGCCCCAGGCGTTCATGACGAAGGCGTCGTTGACCGAGATGCAATAGATTTCATCGATCCCGAGCGCGCGGAACTCGGGCGTCAGCTTCTCGAAATCCGGCAGCTGATACGTCGAGCAGGTCGGGGTGAAGGCGCCCGGCAGCGAGAACAGAACGACGCGTTTGCCGGCGAAATAGTCGTTCGACGAAACATCGTGCCAGCGGAACGGATTGGAACCGCCGACCGATTCGTCGCGGACGCGGGTACGGAAGGTTACAACGGGAACTTTTCTGCCGAGCATCATCATCTCCTTCGACTGGGCATCCGGCCGCGAAGTCTTGGGAGGAAACCACAGCCGGCGAAAAGGGAGGCCTCTTCTACCGAAGATTCCGCTGCAGCGCAGCATCAAAGCACCGATTCAGTCGGCACCGCATGGCAGCCATGCGATCGCTGCATGGCTGCCGCTTACGTCGTTTGGAGCGGAACCGTCTAGAACAGGAAATACCGCTGCGCCATCGGCAGCACGGTCGCAGGCTCACAGGTCAGCAGTACGCCATCGGCACGCACCTCGTAGGTTTCCGGATCGACCTCCACATGCGGCGTGAGGCTGTTGTGAACCATCGACGCCTTACCGATACCGCCGCGGGTGTTCTGGACGGCAACGAGCTGCTTGGCAACGCCGAGCCTTCCCGCAAGCCCGGCATCGAGCGATGCCTGCGAGACGAAGGTGACGGAGGAATTGGTGCGGTTCCGCCCATAGGCTCCGAACATCGGCCGGTAATGAACCGGCTGCGGCGTCGGGATCGAGGCATTCGGATCGCCCATCGGTGCCGCGGCGATCGAGCCGCCAAGCAGCACCATATCCGGCTTCACGCCGAAGAAGGCCGGATTCCAGATCACGAGATCGGCGCGCTTGCCGACTTCGAGCGAGCCGATCTCATGGCTAAGGCCATGGGCGATCGCCGGGTTGATCGTGTATTTGGCGACATAGCGCTTGACGCGGAAATTGTCGTTGTCGCCCGTTTCTTCCTTCAGCCGGCCGCGCTGGCGCTTCATCTTATCGGCGGTCTGCCAGGTGCGGATCGCCACCTCGCCGACGCGGCCCATGGCCTGACTGTCCGATGAGATGATCGAGAAGGCGCCAATGTCGTGAAGGATGTCCTCGGCGGCGATCGTCTCCTTGCGAATCCGGCTTTCAGCAAAGGCGATATCCTCGGGAATCGAGGGCGACAGGTGATGGCAGACCATCAGCATGTCGAGATGTTCTGCCAGCGTGTTCAGCGTATAGGGCCGGGTCGGGTTGGTCGAAGACGGGATGACGTTCGGCTGGCCGCAGATCTTGATGATGTCCGGCGCATGGCCGCCGCCTGCCCCTTCGGTGTGGAAGGCGTGAATGGTCCGGCCCTTGATCGCTGCGATCGTGTCCTCGACGAAGCCGCTCTCGTTCAGCGTGTCGGTGTGGATCATCACCTGAACGTCGTATTCGTCGGCGACCGACAGGCAGCAATCGATCGCCCCGGGCGTCGTGCCCCAGTCCTCGTGCAGCTTCAGCGAGGTGGCGCCGCCGAGCACCATTTCGACGAGCGCGCCCGGCAGCGAGGCGTTGCCCTTGCCGGCAAAGGCAAGGTTCATCGGAAAGGCATCGGCCGCCTCGATCATCCGGGCGATATGCCACGGTCCCGGCGTGCAGGTGGTGGCGAGCGTGCCGTGCGCAGGACCTGTGCCGCCGCCGAGCATGCAGGTCAGCCCGCTCATCAGCGCCTCTTCGATCTGCTGCGGGCAGATGAAGTGGATATGGCTGTCCATGCCGCCGGCGGTAACGATCTTGCCCTCGCCGGCGATCGCCTCCGTGCCCGGGCCGACGATGATGTTCACGCCCGGCTGCGTGTCCGGGTTGCCCGCCTTGCCGATCGCGGTGATCCGCCCATCCTTGAGACCGATATCCGCTTTGACGATGCCCCAATGGTCAACGATCAGCGCATTGGTGATGACGGTGTCGACAGCGCCGCCCTCGCGCGTGACCTGGCTCTGGCCCATGCCGTCGCGGATGACCTTGCCGCCGCCGAACTTCACCTCCTCGCCATAGGTCGTGAAGTCCTTCTCGACCTCGATGAACAGTTCGGTATCGGCAAGCCGCACCCTGTCGCCGACGGTCGGACCGAACATGTTGGCATAGGCCGCACGCGACATCTTGTAGGACATGGGTTCAGGCTCCTTGGGGCAAGTCTGACGAAGGTAATGGTTTGAGGCGACGAAGCCGCCCCTCGGCGGCAATCGCATCGACATAGCGTCGCTCGGCGGCAAAGGGATGCCACTCCCAGCCGCTGTGGCCGAAGCCGGCAAGCACGATATCGTCTCCGGCAGAGGCGACGCTGGCGAGGACTTCGGCGATCACCACCAGGCCGCTCGACGGTGCGACGTAAGGTGCCGGCGCGAAACGGGCGAGATCCCGCTCCAGCCGCTCGTGCGTCCCCTCCGGCACGACCCGGTGCTGCCGCCCGGTCGCCTGTGCGAAACTTTCGAAGCCAGTGGAGTAGTCGTCACAGAAATCGCCGAGGTCCGGATGGTTCTTGGCAAGTGCTGCCCGCATCGCCGCGAATTTGGCACCGGAGCGCACACTCCAGATTTCGCGCGCCTGCCGCACCGGCTCGCTCGTCTTCCAGCGTCCGCCGCCGAGCATCGACAAGGCCGGGCGACCAGTGTTGCAGACGGCGACCACGTCCGTCCTGGTTCCGCCGCGGCCGGCCGAGCGGCAGTCATTGAAGCGGATCACCAGGTCGGCGGCATCGATTGTCGCGGCAGCGCCTTCCGGCACCTCGCCATTGCCAACGACCATGATGACGCGCCGGCTCTGCAAAGGTCAGCTCCCTCGAGCTTCGAGGAGCTCTTTCAATTCGGCGGTTCGCTTGCGCGTCAGCTCGGCGAGGCAGCCGGAAACTAGCATCGGTTCCATCGAGCCGCCCCGCGCCTCGAATCCGGCGAGCTCGCACTGGCCGTCGCGATAGCCGATCCAGGCCCGTTGCGCCTCTTTCAATGCTTCGACCGCACCGACATAGGCCGCATCGATATCACCGAGCTCCCTGTCGGTTTCCTGCATCACGGCGATCGCCTCGCGGTAGGTCTTGTTGAGTTCCGCGTCCGCTGCCCCGTACTCCTGACCGGCGCAAATGTTCAAATCCATCTGCGTCACCGCCTTTTGGCAGTCCACCTCAGGCTGTTCCTGAGCGAACGCAGACGTCGCAACAATGAGAAGCAGGCCGATAGCGGGCGCGACCGCTCTCATAGCTTGCCCATCACCTGCTGGCGGAAGCCGAAAACCTCGCGCTTGCCGGAAAGCGGGATCAGCGTGACCTGCCGGGTCTGGCCCGGCTCGAACCGGACGGCCGTGCCGGCCGGAATATCGAGCCGCTTGCCGCGCGCCGCGTCGCGGTCGAAGATCAGGCCCGGATTTGTTTCCGCGAAATGATAGTGACTGCCGACCTGGACCGGCCGGTCGCCGGAATTGGAGACTTCGATCGTGACGGTCGGAAGACCGGCATTGAGTTCGATGTCTCCAGCGGCTGCGACAATCTCGCCTGGAATCATGCTCCTGTCCCCCTTACGCGACCGTCGCTGGCGCGCAGCCTTGCGGCTTCAGCACGCGCTCCGCCGAGCCCGGATATTTCTTCAGCATCGCAGCCGGGCGCACCGGACGGCGTACCAGTTCGCCGCTGCAGTTCGGGCAGATCCCGCCAAGCTTCGCCTCGGCGCAATCGGCGCAAAAGGTGCATTCGAAGGTGCAGATCATCGCCTCCCGGCTTTCGGGTGGCAGGTCACGGTCGCAGCATTCGCAGTTCGGACGCAGGCTCAGCATCGATCTCTCCTTACCGGATGGGTTCGTGAACGGTGACGAGCTTCGTCCCATCCGGAAAAGTCGCCTCGACCTGGATGTCGTGGATCATCTCGGGGATGCCCACCATCACCTGGTCGCGGGTCAGCACATGCGCGCCGGCCTCCATCAATTCCGCAACGGACCGGCCGTCGCGCGCACCCTCGACGACGAAGTCGGTGATGAGGGCAACCGCCTCAGGGTGATTGAGCTTGACGCCTCGCTCCAGGCGCCGGCGGGCCACCATTGCCGCCATGGAAATCAATAGCTTGTCTTTTTCGCGCGGAGTGAGATTCATGCGTCGCTATCCGGATTGACTGCGGGATCAGAGAGTCCAGACTTTCGGCACAGACGCGTCTTTACGCAAGTGCGAAATGAGCGGGACGAGGATTTTTCTAAGCTCGAATCCGTCGAGAGCGGCGACCCGGGCGACGAGCTTGTCGCGACCGCCGACCCGGTAGTGGCTGACGCCCGCCTGTACTACCGGAGCGAGCACTCCGCGCAGCTTCGAAAACGTCGCTTCGCAATCCGGCGCTATATAGAGGAGCGTCGCGAAGGCGGCCGCGCCGCCGAGCGTTGCGGGCCTGGCGGTCAGCCTCGCAATGTCGTCGGCAAGCGTCAGGTTTTCTGCATGAACCAGCCCGCCGCCGCTCCGCACCCGCCAGCGATCGCGACACAAGCCGGCATGCACCGCCTCACCCATCGCCTTGCGGCCGATGAGCACCGCCTCCACCGCGAGAAAACTTGCATCCGGCGCCAGGTCGACCTCGAGCGAACGCGACAGCGAGGCCCGGTCGAAGAGGATCGTCTCCTGCGGCAGCCAATCGACGCGGCTTCCGGCGGCGGCGGCTATATGTGTCGTGATTGCAGCCGTGCCGGCGCTCGCCTTGCAGATCTTCTCGCAGGCCTGCGTGGTCAGCGTCAGGCTCGTCCCCTCGCCGGCCGCAAAACCCCACTCGAGCTGGTCGCCACCGGTGACGCCGCCGGAAGAGTTGATGAGCACCGCTTCCATCGAACCGTCGAAGGTCTTCGGCAAACGGATCTTGGCGCAGCCTTCCTGGTAGAGCTCGGCGATGCGCGTGCGCCCTCTTTCGGACTTGGCAACAAGCCGCCCTTTTCCCCACGCCCTTTGCGGAGCGATGATCGCCGCGTCACTCAACGTCTTCAGATGTCCTTGCCGGCACGCCATTTCGACGTGCATCGTGATGCGGCATCGTCTGAAATGGCATGATTAAAGTCAAGTCTCTGTTTCGCAAGCACAATCTGTCCTGCCGAAAGAAACCAAACTCGGGCGGGCGGGCGGCTGAAAGCAGGAGCGAAACCGCGCGGCTTCCCCAAACGAGGAATGGCGCCGGCTTGCGGCGCCCTTCCAATGGCCACTCTGGCACGCATTACCCTAGGATCGCGCGAACTCCAGCAGGTCCTTGTTCAACTGCTCCTTGTGGGTATCCGTGATGCCATGCGGCGCGCCCGGATAGACCTTCAGTTCCGCATGCGGAATGAGCTTCTTCGAGGCCCGGGCGGCGGCGTCGATCGGAACGATCTGGTCGTCGTCGCCGTGAATGATGAGCGTCGGCACGTCGAACTTCTTCAGGTCCTCGGTGAAGTCGGTCTGCGAGAAGGCGACGATCGAATCATAGGTATTCTTGTGGCCGCCGGTCATGCCCTGCAGCCAGAAGCTGTCGATCATCCCCTGCGACGGCTTCGCGCCTGGCCGGTTGAAGCCGAAGAACGGACCAGAAGCGATGTCCTTGTAGAGTTGCGAGCGGTAGGTGAGGCTTGCGGCCTGCAAGCCATCGAACACATCCTTGGGTAAGCCGCCGGGGTTCTTGTCGGTCTTGACCATCAGCGGCGGCACTGCCGAGATCAGCCCGGCCTTGGCGACGCGACGAGTGCCGTGGCGACCGATATAGCGGGCGATCTCGCCACCGCCGGTCGAGAAGCCGGCCAGGAAGATACCCTTCAGATCCAGTTGCTCGATCAGATCGGCAAGATCGTCGGCATAGTGATCCATGTCGTTGCCGTCCCAGGGCTGGCTGGACCGGCCGTGGCCGCGGCGATCATGGGTGACGACGCGGAAACCATCCTTGGCCAGATGGAAGGCCTGGGCTTCCCAGCTATCGGATGACAGCGGCCAGCCGTGGCTGAGGATGACGACCGGCCCATCCTTTGGGCCCCAGTCCTTGTAGTAGATTTCAACGCCGTCGCGAGTGGTGATCCTGCTTCCCATGGTCCTTGCTCCTTCGGTGGTTGATGGCTTCACTGTATCCGCCGCGGCGCCTGGCTGCGAGACGGCAAGCGCGGCGACCGCGCTGGCGGCGCCGAGTGCTCCCGTCAGCATCTCCCTCCTGGAAACGGTGGCTGTACTGTCCTGAACCTTCGTCATCGAATTGTCGCTCCTTCGTGAGGCGGCTAATTAAATCGCGCACGATATAAATCGAACTTTAGTCGTTATCGATTAAATCGTGCACGATCCTTACGGCGCGCTAGTTCTCCTGTCAATACCTTGCGATTATATCGCGAACGATTTATTGTACCTTTGCGGAAAACTCGGAAGAAGACCATGACGAAGGCAGACATTCCCTCGCCCCAAGAGTTGATGAAGCTCGATAATTTCCTGTGCTTTGCGATCTATTCCGCGAACCACGCGTTCACGCGCGTCTACAAGCCGCTGCTCGATGAATTGGACCTCACCTACCCGCAATATCTCGTGATGGTTGTCCTGTGGGAAAAGGACGATCAGACCGTTGGCAGTCTCGGCGAGAAGCTCTTTCTTGAGTCGAGCACCCTCACTCCCATGCTGAAGCGTCTCGAGGCGATCGGCTATATATCGAGGATTCGCGACCGGGCCGATGAGCGGCAGGTCCGCGTGCGCTTGACCGAAACTGGCCGGGCGCTGAAGGCAAAGGCCAGCACCGTTCCATGTGGCATCCTCGATGCGACAGGAATGCAGCCCGCCGAGATCGGCCGGCTCAAGCAGGAAATCGTCGCACTCCGCGCCTCGCTGTTGCGGTAGCGATTACAGCACTCTCACGTCCCGCTTCAGATACTGACGAGCACCGCCCCTCCGGTCAGCCCCGCGCCGGCCGCCGTCAGCAACAGCTTTTCACCGGCGATGAAGGGCTTGGCCTTGTGCGCCAGCGATAGCGACAGCGGGATCGTCGCAGCCGACGAGTTGCCGTGCTCCTGGATCGTCCGGACGGTCTTCGACGGGTCGATGCCGAGATTGTTGCAAACCGCATCGAAGATCCGGACATTCGCCTGGTGCGGCACGAAGCGGCTGACATCCGCCGGGCCAAGTCCCCCAGCGGCGAGCGCGCGGGTTGCGCAAGCCGACATCATCTCGACGGCGCGGACAAACACCTCCCGCCCGTCCCGCATCGTCATCAATGCATCCTCCGCCGCCATCCCTGAAGCAAAGGGCTGGCTGCTGCCGCCGGCGGGAATCGTAATCAGATCGTAGCCGCTCCCATCCGAGGCCACATCGACGCCAAGCACCCCCTTTTGTGGATCGTCCGACGGCATGATGACGACGGCGCCGGCCGCGTCGGCAAAGAGCACGGCGCTTGCCCTTTCCGCTTGGTTGATGCGACGGCTCAGGATATTGGCGGCAACGACAAGGACCGGCTCTCCCTGCGCGCGAACGAACCCATCTGCAAGCGTCAGCGCGTAGAGGAAGCCCGAACAGGCGCCGGCGAGGTCGATCGCGCCGGAATTGGCAAGCCCGAGGCGATGGGCAAGCAGCGGCGCAGTGGGCGGCAGCAGGTGATCGGGCGTCGAGGTCGCAAGCAGCGTCAAGGCGATTTCCCCGCGCGAAACCCCCGCATCCTGAAGCGCGGCTTCGCCGGCCCTGGTCGCAAGGCCGCTCAGCGTATCGCCCGCCTCGACCCAGCGCCGCGCCCGGATGCCGGTGCGGCGTTCGATCCAGCCCGGCTCGAGGCCGAGTTGCGTTTCGATCTCGGCATTGTCGACGCGCCGCGCCGGCACAGAGTGGCCAAAGCCGGCAAGGTGGGATGAGCGGACGATGCTCATAGCCGCCCCGATACAAAGGCCGAGGCCGCCGCGTCGATCGCCTCATAGGCCCGGTCGAGATCGGCATCGACGACGCAATAGGGCGGCATCAGATAGATGACGTTGCCAAGCGGGCGGATGAGCACCCGGCGCTCTCGAAAGAAGGCCCTGAGCCGTGGCCCGACATCTGCAAGATAGCCCCCCGTCGGTACGGCAAGGTCGAGCGCGGCGATCGTGCCTGCCTGGCGAACATAGCGGAAGCGCGGATCGGCGCCGAAGCGCTGCAGATGCCGCCGCTGCTTCGCGGCAAGCGCTTCGATGCGTTCGCCGACCGGCTCCGACTTCCACACGGAGAGATTGGCGACGGCCGCCGCGCAGGCGATCGGATTGGCCGTATAGGAGCTGGAATGAAAGAAGGTCCGGCGCCGGTCCGCCGACAGATGCGCGTCGAATATCTCGACCGTGCACAGGGTCGCCGCCAGCGGCAGCGCGCCGCCGGTCAAGCCCTTCGACGTGCACAGGATGTCGGGCGCAATGCCCGCCTGTTCACAGGCGAAAAGTGTGCCGGTGCGGCCCCAGCCGGTCATCACCTCATCGGCAATCAGGAGAGTGCCATGCCGTTCCGCGATCCGCTTCAGTTCGGCAAGGACGAAGGGTGGATAGACCTTCATTCCGCCGGCGCCGAGGACCAATGGTTCGATGAGCAGCGCCGCCACCTGGCCGGAAGCGCAATAAACCTCGAACGCGTCGAGCGTCTCCTGTTCGCGACCGGCTTCGGGAAATGGCAACCGGTCGACGGCGAAGAGAAGCGGCTCGTAAGCCACATTGAAGACGCCGCGCTCGCCGGCCGACATCGTGCCGATCGTGTCGCCATGGTAGCTGTGCTCCATCACGCAGACGCGGCTGCGCGGCGCGCCGATATTGTGGAAGTAGCCAAGCGCCATCTTCAGCGCCACCTCCACCGCGGTCGAGCCGCTGTCGGAATAGAAGACGTGCTTCAATCCGGCGGGCGCGATCCCGATCAGGCCCTTGGCCAGTTCCTCCGCTGGCGCGTGGGTGTATTCGGCAAAGATCACCTGGTCATGGGTTTCCGCGGCACGCCGGATCGCCTCCATGATCGCCGGATGCCGGTGGCCGTGGGTGATTACCCACCAGGACGAGATCGCATCGAGAATATGCGAGCCATCCTCGTCGATGAGATAGGCGCCCTCGGTGCGGACGACATGCTTCATCGCCGGCTCCAGCGCGTGCTGGGTGAAGGGGTGCCACACCGGCGAGACGCTCATGCCAGCACCTCTCCGAAATCGTCCACCTTGAACTGTTCGCGAAAGGCCTGGCGGAGACGGTCGGGCGTCAATAGTTCGAGCCGCGGCAGCCGCCCAAGCACTCTGACATGACCAAGTTCCGCGATAATGCTTTCCGTGTCTGGCTGCTCATCGCCGATGAAGGCGACGCCGAGAACCGGAATCGACCGGGCGCGCAGCGCTTCGAGCGACAGCAGCGTGTGATTGATCGTGCCTAGTCCAGTGCGGGTGCAGAGGACAACGGGAATTCGCCAGCGCGCAAAAACATCGGCAAAGACCATCCGCTTCGTCAGCGGCACCAGCAACCCACCCGCCCCTTCGATGACGAGCGGCGCGTTGGTCTTAGGCGGGGAGAGGCTTTCTGGCCGGATCGTCACGCCGTCGAGCCTGGCAGAGAGATGCGGCGAGGCGGGTGTGGCGAGCCTGTAGGCCTCCGGCAGGATTCGGCGAGCGTCTATCCGGCCGAGCCGCTGGACGGCTTCGCTGTCCGTTTCGCCGTCGAGCCCGGACTGCACCGGCTTCCAGTAGCAGCCGGCAAGGGCATCGGTGAGTGCGGCGGCGAAGACGGTCTTGCCGATGCCGGTATCCGTGCCGGTGATCACGATGCGCGATGTCATCATCTCTCCTCCGCAATCGCGACCTTCAGCCGTTCCAGCATCTGCACGATCGCGGGCCTGTCGACATTCAGGGTGATTGCGATTCGGAGTCGCGCCGTGCCCTCAGGAATCGTCGGCGGGCGGATCGCGCGGATGTCGAACCCCTCCTCGCGCAGGCGATCGGCGATCTTCACAGCGCGCCCATTGTCGCCGATCATCACCGGAAGAATCTGCGATCCGCTGCCTTCGACCCCGAGCGTAGCGGCAAGAGCTGCATTGGCAAAGGCGCTGAGCGCGTCGAAGTCCGCCCGACGCTGCGGTTCGTCCGCGACGATCCGCAACGCCTCGCGAACCGCGGCGGCCGTCAAGGGCGACGGTGCGGTCGAATATATGAAGCCGCGAGCGCGGTTGACGAGATAGTCGCAAAGGAGCCCATTCGCACCGAGCAATGCGCCGGAAACGCCGAGCGCCTTGCCGCAGGTGTGCAGCACCACGAGCTTTTCCCGACCCTTGAGCGCCGCCGAAAACCCGCGGCCACCGGGACCGAAAACACCCGTGGCATGGGCCTCGTCGATGACCAGGAAGCCGTCGTGCTCTTCTGCGAGCGCCGCAAGGTCCACGAGCGGCGCTCTATCACCGTCCATCGAATAGAGGCTTTCGACGGCAATCCACGGATGCCCGGTTCCGCCGGCGCTGCGCCACTTCCGGATGACGTCGGCAAAGGCATCGACATCGTTGTGTCTTACGGCAACCGCCTGCGCCTTGCTTGCGGCAATGCCCTCATGGGCGCTCGCATGGATCAGCGCGTCGTGAACGATGATGTCGTCGCGCTGCGGCAGGATCGAAAACAGTGCAACATTGGCGGCATAGCCGCTGCCGAAAAAAAGCACCCGATCCGCGCCGAAGAATTCAGCCGCCTCGCACTCCAGCGCCTCATGCTCCGGATGATTGCCGCGCAACAGCCGCGATCCGCTGGCGCCGACCGGCACGCCTCGATCGAGCGCCGCGGCGATCGCCGCCTTCAGGCGCGGCGCGTTGGCAAGGCCCAAATAGTCATTCGAGGTGAAATCAATTCCCGCTCGGGCGACAAGCGCGCGGTGCCGGCCCTTTCGCTCGAGTTCAGCCAGGGTTTTCGCGTAGCGGCCCAGACCATCGGCGATCATTCGGCCGGCTCCATCTCCGCCGGCTGCAATTCCATCGGCTTCAGTCCGAGGCGGCGGAAGAGTGCCGCGTCGTGGTCCTCGCCGGGATTGTCGGCCGTCAACAGCGTCTCGCCGACGAAGATCGAATTCGCCCCGGCGAAGAAACAGAGCGCCTGCATCTCGTCGCTCATGTCCGTGCGACCGGCCGATAGGCGGACATGGGACTGCGGCATCAGGATGCGGGCAAGCGCGATCGTCCGGACGAAGTCGATCGGATCGACCGGCGCCGCATCGGCAAGCTTCGACCCGGGAATGGGTATCAGCATGTTGATCGGCACGCTTTCCGGCGCCGCCGGAAGATTGGCGAGCGTCACCAGCATCGAGATCCGATCATCGATTGTCTCGCCCATGCCCAATATGCCGCCGGCGCAGACCTTGATGCCCGCGTCGCGGACGTTGGCAAGCGTTTCCAGCCGGTCGGCGAAGGTCCGGGTGGTGATGATCTCGCCGTAGAAGCGCTCTGAAGTATCGACATTGTGGTTGTAGTAGTCGAGCCCGGCCTCTGCGAGCCGCTCCGATTGGGCCGGCGACAGCATGCCGAGGGTCATGCAGGTTTCCAGCCCGAGCGCCTTGACGCCGCGCACCATCGCGGCGATCGCCTCCATATCGCGCTCTTTCGGCCCGCGCCAGGCGGCCCCCATGCAGTAGCGCGTCGCGCCGCCGTCCTTGGCCCTGCGTGCCTCGGCGATGACCCGTTCGACCTCCATCAGCTTCGACGCCTTGAGGCCGGTTGGGTAATGCGCCGACTGGCTGCAATAGCCGCAATCCTCCGCACATCCGCCGGTCTTGATCGACAACAGCCGGCTCATCTGCACCGCGTTCGGATCGAAATGGATGCGGTGGACGGACTGGGCCCGGAACAGAAGATCGTTGAAGGACCAATTATAGATAGTTTGCGCCTCAGCGAAACTCCAACGCGTTTCATCGGCGCCGGAGCTGACCGATTCTGCTCCGTTCGTTACGATCGCATCCCGCATTCCTGGCTATCTCCCTCTGCTCACCGCAACTAGTATAGATAGAATCACATTTTATCTATAATTCGTCGGTGGAGAGGGACGCAACCGCCTATCGGAATTCTTCCACGCCGATCGAACCCGCGGCGGACCCGGCCGCGGCGTTCACAAGCTCCTCGCAATGTCTCGCCGACAGCGGTTCGGGCCTTTGCGAAAAGCAAAGGCCCGGCGCTTGCACGCCGGGCCTCGCTCGCTGTTAAGCGTCGGAACGAAACTATTCGTTCTGGAAGTAGCTGAACTTGCCGTCTTCACCCTTCTTCCAGGTATACATGACGTAGTCCGGGCGGGTGATGTCGCCCTTTTCGTCATAGCCGAGTTCGCCGATTGCGGTCTTGAACGGACCCTTGGCCTTGATCGCTTCGGCAACGGCCTGCGGATCGTTGCCTCCGGCGGCCTTGGCAGCATCGGCGATCACCTGCATGGCGGCATAGGAATAGAGCGTGTAAGCTTCCGGTTCGAAGCCGGCAGCGCGGAACTTCTCGACGAGTTCCTTGGAGGCCGGGTTCTTGCGCGGATCCGGAGCGAAGGTCATCAGCGTCCCATCGACGGCGTCACCGGCGATCGAAGCCAACTCGTTCGAAACAATGCCGTCGCCCGACATGAACGTTGCCTTCAGGCCCTGGTCCTTCATCTGACGCATGATGAGGCCGGCTTCCGTGTGCAGGCCGCCGTAATAGACGACCGAGACGCCGCCTTCCTTCATCTTGGCAATGAGAGCCGAGAAGTCCTTGTCGCCGATGTTGATACCTTCGTAGAGAGCCTCGGTGAGGCCGGCTTCGTTCATTGACTTCTTGGTTTCGTCGGCAAGGCCCTGACCATAAGGAGTCTTGTCGTGAATGACGGCGATCTTGGCGTCCTTGAAGTTGGCCGCGAGGTAAGCGCCGGCAACTGCACCCTGCTGGTCATCACGGCCGCAGGTGCGGAACGTGTTCCACATGCCGCGTTCGGTGAACTGCGGGTTGGTCGCAGACGGAGTGATTTCAAGGATGCCGTTCTCGGCATAGACTTCCGATGCGGGGATCGAAACGCCCGAGTTGAAGTGGCCGACCACGAACTTCACGCCGTCGGCAACGAACTTGTTGGCGACCGAAATGCCCTGCTTCGGGTCCGAAACGTCGTCGCCGAGCACAAGCTTGATCTGTTCCCCGTTGATGCCGCCTGCAGCGTTGATGTCGGCGGCTGCCTGCTCCGCACCTTTCTGGAGCTGGGCGCCGAATGCGGCGTTCGGGCCGGTCAGCGGACCAGCGACGCCGATCAGGAGATCGGCCCATGCGGTGCCGCTGAAGGCGACCATTGCCGTCAGCGCCACAGCCGACAGAAGAGACTTTTTCATTTTGTTACTCCCAAATATTCGAGCGGGTCTCGTTTCATAAGCCTGCGCAATGCCCACCATAATCGCGCCGGTGTTCCTTCGCACCGGCCGCACCCGACCGGCACGCGCTGTTCCCTTATTTGGCCTTCCAGGAGAAAGGTGAGGTCTTCTCGTAGAGCCAGTAGTACATGTTCGACATCTGCTTGGTCCGGTAGTACCGGTAACCGGCGGTAGCAAACAACAAAAGCACGAGCGTGTCTACGATATAGTACTGCGGGCTGAACATCGTGCCGCCGAAAAGCGCATGGTGCACGAAGCGGATAGCAAGCCCCAAAAGGGCCACGTAGACGAGCAGCCGCGGAACCTCTCCCCAGCTTTCCGCGACGCTCTTGCCGGTCCGCCATGCAGTCCAGCCGCCGAGGACGCAGGTGATGAACAGAAACTGCCAGATGGAGGCTTCTTCGTAGAGAATTCCTTGCATGTCACTTAACTCCAGCGTGCATCAATGCCGGCCGCCTTCGAGATAGGCTGCGCGGACCTCCGGATTAGCGAGCAGCTCCTTGCCCGTTCCGCTCATCGTCACTCGGCCGTTGACGAGGACGTAGCCGCGGTCGGAAAGCTTGAGCGCCCCGAAGGCGTTCTGCTCGACCAGGAACACGGTGAGGCCCTCCTGCTTGTTGAGCTTCTTGATCGCCTCGAAAATGCCCTTGACGATCAGCGGCGCGAGGCCGAGCGACGGCTCGTCGAGCAGCAGGAGCTTCGGTCGGGCCATCAGCGCCCGGCCGATCGACAGCATCTGCTGTTCACCGCCGGAGAGCGTCCCGCCGCGCTGAGCCTGCCGCTCCTTGAGCCGCGGGAAGAGCGTGAAGACCTTTTCCACGTCGTCCTTGAAATGCTTCAGATTGTCGAGGCTCGCGCCCATCTGGAGGTTTTCAAGCACGGTCATGCGCGGGAAGATGCGGCGGCCTTCCGGCGACTGGGCGATCCTGAGACGGGCAATCTCGTGGGTCGGCATGCGCGTGATGTCCTGCCCTTCGAAGAAGACCGAACCCGTGCGCGCCTGCGGCTTGCCGCAGATCGTCATCATCAGCGTGGACTTGCCGGCGCCGTTGGCGCCGATCAGCGCAACGATTTCTCCACGATGGACTTCGACATCGACGCCGTTCAGCGCCCGGATATTTCCATAATAGGTCTCGACGCTTCTTACATTCAGCAGCGGAGCAGTCATGGCTGGGTGCCTCCCTGCTCGCTTTCGATTTCTTCGATCTGTTCGATCACCTCTTCAACCTCTTCGTCCTCGACGCCCAGATAGGCCGCGATGACCCTCGGATCATTCTTCACGAAATCCGGATTGCCGTCGGAAATCTTCTGTCCGTATTCGAGCACCACCACGTGGTCGGAGATTTCCATGACCACGGACATGTCGTGCTCGATCAACAGGATGGATGTGCCGGTGTCGCGGCGAATGGTCTGCAGCAGGTTGTTGAGAGCGGCCGATTCGCGCGGATTGAGGCCCGCTGCCGGTTCGTCGAGGCAAAGCAGCTCCGGTCCGGTACACATGGCGCGAGCGATTTCGAGCCGCCGCTGGGCACCATACGGCAGGTCACCAGCCGGATCGTCGGCACGATCGATGAGCGACGCCATCTCGAGCCAGTGGCGGGCGAGGTCGATCGAGTCCTTGGAAGCCTGGCGGTAGGCCGGGAAGCCGAGCAGGCCGAGGATGGTGTAGCCGGAAGCCAGCATCAACTTGTTATGCTGCGCCACCAGCAGATTTTCCAGAACCGTCAGGCCCGAGAACATCCGGATGTTCTGGAACGTGCGCGCCACCTTGGCGCGCTTGGTGATTTCGAAATCGGGTAGACGCTCCAGCAGGAACTCATCGCCGGACTTCTGCCGCATGGTGATCATGCCCATCGTCGGCTTGTAGAACCCGGTGATGCAGTTGAACACCGTCGTCTTGCCCGCCCCATTCGGGCCGATCAGCGCGGTGATCTCGCCGCGCTCCGCCTCGAAGGAGAAGTCGTTGATGGCCATGAGACCGCCGAAGCGCATAGACAGGCGCTCAACCTTGAGAATGGGGTCTTTTGTCATTGTGCTCGTCTCGAAGGTCATCAGCCATGCCCTTCCTTGGTGAAGCTGCCGGAGACCGCCCTGCGTTCGCGCAGGAAGGCGGTCGGTTCGCGCGATCCGACGAAGCCACGCGGCTTCCAGACCATGACCACCACCATGGCAAGCCCGAAGATCAGCATGCGATAGAGTTCAGGCGTGAAGTTGGGCCCGAAGATCATCTTCAGGAAGGTGAGTTCGCGTAGGATCTCCGTACCGCCGATCATCACGACCGCAGCGACGAAGATACCGGTCAAAGACCCCATGCCGCCGAGCACGACGATGGCAAGGATGACGGCCGACTCGAGGAAGACGAAGGATTCCGGTGATACGAAGCCCTGGCGCACCGCGAAGAACGAGCCTGCAAACCCGCCGAACATGGCGCCCGTGGCAAATGCAGTCAGCTTCGTGGTCGTCGTGTTGATGCCGAGCGAACGGCAGGCGATCTCGTCCTCGCGAAGCGCTTCCCAGGCCCGACCGACTGGCATGCGGCGCAGCCGGATGGTGACGAAGGCCGTCAACAGCGCCAGGCCAAGGATCAGGTAGAAGAGGAAGATCTTGTAGTAGGCCGAAGAGATCGGAAGCCCCATCAGCGCCGCGAAGCCGTCCTTCGAGGCATCGAACTTGATGCCGAACAGTGTCGCCTTGGCGATGCCCGACACGCCGAACGTGCCCTTGGTAACCTCGGTCCAGTTGATCAGCACGAGGCGGATGATCTCACCGAAAGCGAGCGTCACGATCGCCAGATAGTCGCCACGCAATCGTAGTACCGGGAAGCCGAGGACCACGCCCCAGCAGGCGGCGAGAAGGCCCGCGACCGGCAGCAGCACCCAGAAGGACAGGCCTAAATAGCTGGAGAGCAGCGCATAGGAATAGGCACCGACCGCATAGAAGGCCACATAGCCGAGGTCGAGCAGACCGGCGAGGCCCACCACGATGTTGAGACCCCAGGCGAGCATCACATAGATCAGGATCTGTACGCCGAAATTGTCGACCCATTTGAGCGAACCCTGGATGCCAAAAAGCGCGACGATGACTGGCGGATAGAGCACAAGCGCGAGGATCGCGATCTTCGAGAAGTTGCGGCTGAAGAAGCTCTCCTCCTTCGCCACCTCTGGAGCAGCGGCCTTGACCGCCTTGCGTTGAGCGAGCCATGGCTGCACGTAGGCAACCATGAGGAAGCGGCCGACCATGGCGGTGATCACGAAGATCGCCAGCAGGCCCCAGCGCTGGTTGAGGATTAGCTCGTTGCGGATGTTCTGATCGGTCTTGAGACCGACGAACAGCACGAACAGCCCAAGCGTGATGAGCCCCGAGAAGACAGCCTCGCGCAGGGCCCGCGCCGTCAGCTCACTGCCGGCGCTTGCAGTCGTAGATGCAACATTTGCCATGGAACTATACCTTCTCGACTTCCGGTCGTCCGAGAATACCCGACGGCTTGAAGATCAGGACGATCGCGAGAATGGAGAAGGTCGCGACATCCTTGTAGTCGATTGTGAAATAGGCCGACCACAGCGACTCGATGAGGCCGATCAGCAGTCCGCCGAGAACGGCGCCCGGCAGCGAGCCGATGCCTCCGAGAACGGCGGCCGTAAACGCCTTGACCCCCGGAGCGAAACCGTCGGTGAAGACGACAACGCCGTAATACATGAGATACATGGTCCCGGCGACGGCAGCGAGCGCCGCACCCATGATGAAGGTCACCGAGATGGTCCGGTCGACGTCGACGCCGAGCAGCGCCGCCATCTTGCTGTCCTGTTCGGTGGCGCGTTGTGCCCGGCCGAGCGGCGTCCGGTTGACGATGTACCAGAAAACCGAAAGCAGGATCGCAGTAATGACGACGATGACGATCTGCTTCAGGGAGACTGTGATCCCGAACAGCTCATAGACCGACGAGACGAGCGGCGGGATCGGCTTGTTGCGCGGACCCTGCGTCACCTGGATGAAGTTCGACAGGACGATCGACATGCCGATCGCAGTAATCAGCGGCGCCAGACGGAAGGAACCACGCAGCGGACGGTAAGCCACCCGCTCGATGGTCCAGTTCCAAAGTGCCGCCGTCAGCATGCCGACGATCATCATAAGCAAAAGCGCCAGTACAACTGGTATGCCTGCCATGAATGTTGTGAGAAGCAAGAAGACAATCAATGCGGCAAAGCCGCCTAGCATGAATATATCGCCGTGGGCGAAGTTAATCATGCCGATGATGCCGTAGACCATGGTATAACCGATCGCGATCATACCATAAATAGACCCAAGCGTCAGCCCATTGACGAGCTGCTGGATGAAATACTCCATCAATCTTCCCCTGGACCGGATCCTGATGGTCCGATCTCTTTTTATTAGTTTTCGTTCACAAGCGTACTCTGAGCCGATTTCATACCTCTTTCAAACGAAAATGAAAGTCAAAAATCGCGCGACCCGCAGATTCTTCCGAGATAAAATCGATTTGACGCTTTTCGTGCCAAGAAAATCAAAAATTTTGCAGCCTTCGCACCAAAAATGATCAATTTTCGGCGCGGAAATCAGAAAAGCGCGGCGTCTGCGTCATCAACCTATGAGAAAAAAATATGACTCTCCTGGTACTAATATCCAGTTGATTTGGCCCGAAATCATCGTGATCTAGGATCTACGGCTATACGTCCGAATCGAGCCGCGGCACCTCAGAGAACAGGGACGATGTTGGAAGCATTAGAAAGATCGGCGCTTGCGGCCGGGCGGGCGATCATGGAAATCTACAATACCGGCCCAGCCGTGACCTACAAGGCGGACACCTCGCCGGTCACCGACGCCGATTATCGTGCCGAGCGCATCATCCTTGACGATCTGGCCACCGCCTTTCCCGACATACCGGTCATCGCCGAGGAAGCCGTTGCCGCCGGGCATGCCCCGCACATCGCCGGCAAGCCATTCTTCCTCGTCGATCCTCTCGACGGCACCAAGGAATTCGTCGAGCGTAACAGCCACTTCACGGTCAACATTGCGCTTATCGAAAACGGCGCTCCGGTCGCAGGCGTCGTCCATGCGCCGGCACTCGGAGTGATCTATGCGACAAGCGGCGGAGTGGCCTTCAAGGCAACAGTAGAAGACAACCGGATATGTGGCTCATGGCAGCCTATCGGCTGCCGCAAATGCGGCGATCGGCCACTCGCTCTGACGAGCCGCTGGCACAACAGCGCCGAAACGCTCGTCTATCTCGCCGAACACCGCATCACCGACCATGAGGCCGTCGGCTCGTCGCTGAAGTTCTGCCTGCTGGCCGAAGGCTACGCCGACATCTATCCGCGCTTCAGTCGCACGATGGAATGGGATACCGCCGCCGGCGATGCGATCCTGCGGGCGGCGGGCGGGGAAACGTTGGCGATCGACGGCGGGCCGCTTGCCTATGGCAAGCGCAACCAGCCAAACGACAGCGACTTCGCCAATCCCTGGTTCATCTCGCGCGGCACGGCGTGAATCGCCGCTCGACTTCAAGGATTTCCCGGACGGAAAGCCGCCGCGATGAGACTGCTGAGACTGCCTTCGCTGAAAGGCTTTTCGATCCGCGGAATATCGCGGAGATGACCGGGCAGGGCCAGCAAATCGCCGTAGCCGCTGGTGAACCCGAAATTGATGCCCCGTGCGATCAGCGATTCGGCAACGGCGAAGCTCGTCTCGTCGCCGAGATTGATATCGAGAATGGCGAAGTCGATCGGATGAGCGCCGACAATTTCCATCGCCTTCTCAGTTGTGGTGGCGATGTGCACGCTCGTGACGCCGAGCGCCCCGAGGATTTCCTCCATATCCATGGCGATGAGAAAGTTGTCCTCGACAACGAGCACCGATCTGATGGTCGGCGAAATCTGATTCATCATCTATTTGCATCCTCGGTCCCCTCGTTCTACCGCGACCGGACCACATTGCGCACCCTAGGCCAGACGGAGAAGTATGGCATTTAAGAAAGACATGTCTCGCTCCTTTGAAACAGCCAGTTCCGGAAATCAAATCAGCGGCCTTTTCGTTTCCTTGAACCCCTCCCATCCGGCCAGCGCCAACAAGCCGCCGATGTCGAGGACATTGCACCCTCCTTCGGCCCAGCGAATGAGCTTGAGCGCGGCCAGCTTCCTCAGTGTCTTGTTGGTGTGGACGATCGACAGGCCGAGCGTGTCGGCAAGATGTTGCTGGGTGATTGGAATGGCGACGCGGCCGCCACGGAACAGTTCCAGCACCTCCGCCCTCTGATAGAGAAAGGCGAGGAGATAGGCCGCCCGTTCGAGCGCCGAGCGCCGGCCGATGCTCAAGAGGTTTTCGTCCAATATGCGCTCCTCGCGGGCGGCAATCCAGGTCAGGTCAAAGGCAAGTTCGGGATGGCGCCCGTAGAGCTGACCAAGCCTGCTTCGCTTGAAGACGCACAGGGTAACCGGCGAGAGCGCTTCGATCGAGTGCTGCATCTCGCCCATGAGGCTACCCTGCAGCCCGACGATATCGCCGGGCATCACATAGTTCAGTATCTGCCGGCGTCCGTCGTCCAGCATCTTGTAGCGAAATCCCCAACCGGAGAGCACAGTGAAAAGATGCTCGCTTGTCTCGCCTTCGGCAAGGATGGTCGCGCCGCTTTCGACGGTCTGCTCTCCGATTTTGAAGTCCGATACAAAGGCGAGTTCCTCTGGCGTGAACGGACGGAACACGTCGAGCGGCCGCAGGGGACAGTCCTGACAGGGTGTGCCTTTGCCGAACTTGCCTTCAACAGCCATGGAATGTCTCGCGGCGGGGGGAACGCACTCACTCAGCGACCGAACAACAGGATCGTGCCTCGGAGAACCATCGGCGCCCATCCCTCATGGACTTGTGCGCCACCGGGCCCTATGTCTCCTCGATCGTCCGTCGCAAGCAGGATTGTGAACCATGTTGTCCTATTCCGCCATCGCCAAAAACAATGTCGCCGTCGTCACCGGCGCCGCCTCCGGCATCGGACTTGCCGCAGCAATGCGTTTCGCCGATCGCGGCATGAAGGTCGTGCTTGCCGATCTTGCCGGCGAGCGGCTGCAGGCGGCGGCGGCGAAAGTGGCGAAGTTTGCTCCGGGCGGGGCCGCCGATGTCGCTGCGATCGCGACGGACGTCTCCCGGGCCGACGAGCTTGTCGCGCTGGCGCGCGCCACGCGCGAGCGATTCGGCCATGTGCATGTGCTGATGAACAATGCCGGCATTCAGCCCGGCAGTTCGACGTTCGGGCCACTGGAGAACTGGGAAGCGGTGATCGGCGTCAATCTCTGGGGCGTGATCAACGGCTCGCGCATTTTCGCGCCTGCCATGATCGCGCATGGCGAGCCCGCGCTGATCATCAATACCGGTTCCAAGCAGGGTATCACTACGCCGCCCGGAGATCCGGCCTACAACGTCTCGAAAGCCGGCGTGAAAGTTTTCACCGAGGCGCTGCAGCACGAGTTGCGCAATAGCGAGAACTGCAAGGTCAATGCGCATCTCTTGATACCCGGCTTCGTCTACACGGCGCTGACCGCGCATGGCCGCACGGAAAAGCCGGCCGGTGCCTGGACGCCGGAGCAGACGGTCGATTTCATGCTGGAGAGCCTCGCCAGTGGCGATTTCTACATCCTCTGCCCCGACAATGAGGTCGAAAGGCCCACGGACGAAAAGCGCATCCTGTGGGCCGCCGGCGATATCGTCGAGAACCGCCCTCCCCTTTCGCGCTGGCACCCGGAGCATGGCGAGGCTTTCCGCGCCTTCCTCGCCGGAAAACGGGATTGAACGACGTTCCGACTTGATCGATCTTCAAGCATGAACCGCCACGGACGGCGGCAGGAGGCTAAGACCGTGCCCAGCGGCATCCACCACATCACGCTGATCAGCCACAAGGTCCAAGCGAATGTCGACTTCTATGTCGGATTCCTCGGCCTGCACCTCGTCAAGCGAACCGGCGGCTTCGAAGATCCCAATCAATTGCATCTCTTCTATGGGGATGCGTCGGGATCGCCCGGCTCGCTCGTTTCCTTCCTGATCTGGGAGGATGGTTCGCCGGGGCGCGTCGGCTCCGGCCAGCCGAGCGAGATCGCCTTCGCCATCCCGGCGGAAAGCATCGGCTTCTGGCTGACGCGCGCGCTGCAGTTCAACGTTCAGATAACCGGACCGGCGCAGGAGTTCGGCGAACCCGTGCTGCGGCTCAAGGATCCGGATGGGGTGATCGTCAAGCTGGTCGGCACCGATGCGCTCGCCGAGCCGGCGCCCTGGGCAAGCCGGGACATTCCGGAAGCGGACTCGATCCGGCGCTTGCGCGGAGCGACCGTGCTGACCGAAAAGCCCAAGGAGACGGCGCACTTTCTTCGCAGTCATTTCGGCTATCGCGAGGCTGCCGCGACGGATACGATCCATCGCCTCGTCTCGTCATCCGGCGATGTCGTCGACGTGCGCGACGCGAGTGGCTTCTGGGCCGCCGCGCCCGGCACCGGCACGATCGATCATATCGCTTTCCGCGCCCTGGACGAGGCGACGGTTCTTGCCGTGCGCGCCGATCTTGAGCAGGAACACGCCGGCGCCACCAACGCGCATGACCGGAAGTATTTCTTCTCGCTTTATGTGCGCGAGCCGGGGGGCTCGCTGTACGAGCTTGCCACGGACGGCCCCGGCTTTGCGATCGATGAACTTCCGGACGCGCTCGGTTCGAAGCTCTTCCTGCCGCCGCATCTCAGCAGCGATCCCGCCGCGACAGTGGTGCGGCTGCCGCAATTCGCGCTGCCGGGTGAACCGCGGCTGACGCTTCGCGAGCTGCCCTTCGTCCACCGCTTCCATCACCCGGAGCGGATGAACGAACGGACCTTCGTGCTGCTGCACGGCAGCGGCGGCAACGAGACCGATATGCTTCCCTTCGGCCACCAGCTCGATCCGCGCGCGACGCTCATGGGCGTGCGCGGCCGCAGCACCGAGGAGGGATTTCCGCGCTGGTTTCGCCGCTTGTCGATGACCAGCTTCGACCAGCGCGACATCCGCTCGGAAGCGGAAGCCTTCGCCGCCTTCGTCGAAGAGGCGCGCGAGGGCTACGGGCTCGACCTCGCGAGGACCGTGTTCATCGGCTATTCGAACGGCGCAAATTTGCTGGCGGCCGTCATGCTCCTTCACCCGGGCGTCATCAGGAATGCGGTGCTGATGCGGGCGATGGCGGCTCTCGAGGATGCGCCGAAGGCCGATCTGGCGGGCACGAACGTCTTGATGCTGACCGGCAAGGACGACCTCTATGGCAAACATGCGCCGCAGTTGAAGGCGGAATTGCAGGAAAGCGGCGCGAATTTCGAGGCGGTCGATCTGGACACGGGACACGGCATCGGCCCGGAAGACGTCGCTGTCATTCGGCCGTGGCTCACGGAAACCGGGCTTTGACCATGGCGATGCGCACTCCTCGTTCGCAACAGCGTCGCGACCGCGTGCGGCGCCGAATTAGCGGAATGAATATGGCGGGCTCGGGGACCGAACGAGGCAAAGGTGAGAGGGACATATCACGCTCGCTGGTAGCAAGAATGTACGCGGCGATAAATTTCTGGATGCAGTGTTAACGACAGGCCGAAAGCTCTCCAGTATAGATAAATGCTCGATGGATGAGCATGCGACGATCATAAGAGACCAGGCTAGGCTTACTCCGTTTTGCATTAAAGTAGTAATCAGAAAGATTAGTTTTCTAATTTATCAAAAATGTTAAGAAGTTAACAAAGTATAGGGATTGCCCAAGCCGCTGACACGTTTAAGAAGCGGTTGACGGGATTCAAAATAAATTTGGCAAAGTATTACCGGACCGCTGCTTGAACGCTGTCCGGGGAGGAGCAGGCGTGTGTAGAGTAATTTCGCCCGATGAGGGCGCGCCGGCTTTGAACACGGGGAAGCCGGCCTGGGCTGGCCGGTTTTCAACACCCTTCCTAAACGCGATCTGCATCGCGACGAATTTCTCCAATCCCCGACGGTACAGCCACTCTGGACGCCCTTGCCCGGAATTCTCCGGGAGTCACCTGGGTTTGCGAATACGGAATTCAGACGCCTTTTGCGCGTGCGCGCGAAATCTTGAAACAGCAGCATATCAGGTCGACGGCCGGACCGTGGAGGGAAAGGCCGCCGCTATCTATCAAACTTGAAATCACACGACCCGAGCAGGGCACCCAAAGTAATGGAGAGGGCTTATGGCGACGCAGACCACAGGTGGTGGGAGCACTACATCCTTCAACAACGCTCCGCAGGCGCAGGGCGACACCTATGGATGGACTGAAGAGCAGCTGCTGGCGTCCGGAATCTACGATGCGGCTACCTGCACCATCGCGCTGAACGTGATGTCCAACGATCTCGGCGGCAAGGCGAAGACTCTCTGGTCGATCGACGACGGCGGCTCGAATTTTATGAGTGAGCTGTTGCAGAGCAATATCACAACAGGCTGGGAGAAGACCGCCGAAGGAAACTGGATCCGAATCTACAGCGGAAAGATCGAATTCAGGATCGATAACGGTTCCAATTCGCCTGAGAATGCCCGGAGCGTGGATTCGCTGACCGAGGGCGAGTCTATTCAGGACTCTTTCTATTATTCCATCCGGCTATCCAATGGCACGCTCAGCTACGCCAAAGTGACGCTGGACATCGTCGGCCAGAACGACGCGGCAGCGATCGGCGGCACGTCCGCAGGGTCCGTGATCGAAGCAGGAGGCACGAGCAATGGCGACCCCGGTTCGGCGACTGCCGCCGGCACACTGAACGTCTATGATGTCGATACCGGCCAGAAACATTTCCAGGCGCCTCAAGAGAATGCGCTCGACGGCACCTACGGCCGCTTCAGCTTCGACGCGACGACGGGGGCGTGGACATACGTGCTCGACAACGCGTGCGCGGCGACGCAGGCACTGACCGCCGGCCAGGTGGTAACAGAGACGCTGACGGTGTGGTCGGCCGATGGTACGGTCAGTCGAGACGTCGTGGTGACCATCACCGGCAGCAACGACCAGCCGGCGGTGTCGGCGGCGGTCGCGGCGAGCCGCGGCG